>JAJXYR010000218.1 GCA_021780475.1 Pseudomonadota bacterium | reverse complement strand
CCGTCGCGGTGGCCGTCCTGAAGCCGCGCCGATACCACGTATAAGCGCAGCCTGCTTGTTGGGGCCGGCGCCGCTACGTATAAGTATCGAAACCCGGTCAACCGGGTGGCGGATCGCACGGGGGGGGCACATGGGCTGCGTCGAGTCATTGATCGCCTGGTCGGCGCTTGGTGATCTGAAGATCGCCGAACTGGGTGCGGACACCGGGCGCCGGTACGGGCGTGGACTCGCGACGTCCGTCCGCGCCTGCGAATTTTCGCTGTATGTTCCGCTCGACGGTGAGGGCACCGTTCGCCAGGACGGGCGGGAGGCGCTGTTGCACGGAGGGGATTTCATTCTCTGCGATGGCGGACGGCCCCACGAAATTCAGCTCGACGGCGGCAGCCGCCTGCTGGCTTTGGCCATTCCGACCGCGAAGATCCGCCGCTACATCGCCTGCCCGGAATCCTTGTCCGCGGTGCCGATGCGCGCTTCGACCGGCGTCAGCGGCTTGCTGTCGGGCTTTCTGCGCAGCTTCTGGCTGCACTGCCGGCAATCCATCGAAGACGCCCCGGCGGCGCAGATCGCCGTCGCGATCCTCGAATTGCTCGGCGCCGCTTATGCGGCGGTCCCGCGGACCAACGTCGAGCGTTCGGTGCGCGGCACGACGCACCGGATACGCATACTCAACTACATCCATGCGCATTTGTACGATGCCGACCTGACGCCAATGAAGATCGCCGTCGCGTGCGGCATCACGACGCGCTATCTGCATTATCTGTTCTCCGACGGCGATGAGACCGTGGCCCGCTACATCCTCAAGTGCCGTCTGGACGCGTGCTCGCAGGCGCTGCTCTCGGGCAGCCAACTCGGCCGAACGGTTACGTCGATCGCCTTCGATCATGGGTTCAACAGCGCCACCCATTTTGGCCGCGTGTTTCGCTCCTACTTCGGCACGACACCGCGTGAGTTTCGCGCTCGAGGCGCGGGCGATGGTCGAGTCACGCGGGCGTCCGAAGCGCCGGCCGCGGCCGCCGCGGGGTATTGAGTTGTCCCTCGCCATCGGGGGTGCGCCCGGATGACAGCGAACACCAGGCAGCGCCGTGTCCAATTGCTGCGCCAGCCGGATGGCGGCCATCGATTGACGGTCGAGGAAGCGCCCATGCCGGTGCCCGCGGCGGGGGAGGTGCTCGTACGGGTGCATGCGGCGGCTTTGAACCGACGCGACGTTTATGTGCTGAAAGGCCAGTACCCGATGCCGCCGCGCCCGCAGTTGGTGCCGCTGTCGGACGGCGCGGGCGAAGTCGTGGCGATCGGATCCGCGGTGAGGCGCTTTCAACCCGGCGATCCCGTCGCCGCCAGCTTCTTCCAGCGCTGGATCGGCGGCCGCCCGGCGGCCGACTTCCTGTCCTCAGCGTTGGGAGGGCAGCTCGACGGCATGCTGTCCGATTACGTGTGCCTGTCGGAAGACGGATTGGTGAGCATTCCCGAAGGGTACTCGTTCGAGGAAGCCGCGACGCTCCCTTGTGCCGCGGTCACGGCCTGGAATGGTCTGTTGTCGCGCGGGCGCATGAAGCCGGGCGACAATGTGTTGATCCTCGGGACCGGCGGCGTCGCCATCTTCGGTTTGCAGTTCGCGGTCGCCGCCGGCGGCCGGCCGATCGTGATCAGCTCGAGCGATTCGAAACTCGCGCGCGCGACGGAGCTCGGCGCCGCCGCGTCGATCAATTATTCGAACAACCCGCAATGGGCCGAATTGGTGCGGGCCGCGACCGGCGGGGTGGGGGTGCACCAGATTCTCGAGGTCGGCGGCCGCGGCACGCTGCAGCAGTCGCTCGCGAGTCTCGCGGCGGGCGGGCACGTCGCCTTGATCGGAGGCCTCGCCGGGTTCGGCGGCGACATTCCGGCGATGACCCTGCTTCAAGCCAATGCGACCGCAAGCGGCATCTACGTCGGTTCGCGCGCGGATTTCGAGGCGATGAACGCCTTCATCGAACGCCACAAAGTCCGTCCCGTGATCGATCGCGTCTACGAATTCGCGGACGCGGCGGCGGCATATGAACGGCTCGAATCGGGCCGACACTTCGGCAAGGTCGTGATCAGGCTCCGATAGATCCTGCGTTCACGGCAATTCTTCGGCGATTTCGACGATCAGGTCGCGCAGCCACGCGTGCGCCGGATCGGGCTCCTGTCGTTTGTGCCAGAGCAGGGCCTCGTGTTGCACCGGCGTCGCAAAGGGCGCGGGGAACGATTTCAGCGGCGACGCGTGAGCCGCCAACCGCAGCACACGCTCCGGCATCGTGGCGACGTAGGAGGTGCCGGCCAGCACGAGCGGTAGATGCAGCAGGCTCGGCACCGCGAGCTGCACGGTCAGGTCGATGTCGAAGAGCCGGCGCACCAACTCCTCCGTGCTGACCGAATAGGCGCTCGGCGCGCCGAACGCGTGCGGCAAGGCGTAGAACTGTTCCGCCGTCAAGGTGTCGCCGACCGTCGGGTGCGCGGCATCGACCGCGCAAATCCAGCGCACCGGCCGCAGCCGGATCATGCCCAGGGTGTCCGGCCACGCGCGTGCCGCGTATAGCCGCAGGCTGTCGAGGCAGATGCACAGGTCCGCCTCACCGTATTCGAGTCTCGTCAAAATGCTTTCCGAAATCAGCTGCACCCGGCAGCACATCCCGGGCGCCTTGAGCGCGAGCCGCTTCAGCAGCTCCGGCAGAAGGTCGGGCACGGCCTCCTCCGAGACGATGATCGTGAACTCGCGCTGCGTCGTGGCCGGATCGAACATCGGCTGGGTTCCGAGCGTCGCTTCGATCCGCAACAGTGCCTCGCGCACCGGTTCGAGGAGGGACGAGCCGCGCGGCGTGTGCTCCAAATTGCGGCCCATGCGAACGAGCAATGGATCGTCGAAATACGCGCGCAATTTGTGAAGATTGGCGCTCATCGCCGGCTGTGAGACGCCCAGCCGGTCGGCCGCGCGGCTGATATTTTTCTCACGCAGCAGCGCATCCAGGGAGATCAACAGATTGAGATCGAATCGCCGGATATTGAACATGGGCAGACCTCTGGCACGCGTGAGCGAGCCCGATTATCGCCGCTAACCACGCTCGCCGGTAGCGAGGCGACGGGGCGGAGGCGATTGGCGCTAGCGGATCAGGCCGGCCGCGCGCGACGAGGCGCGCGCGATGGTCGACCAGTCGGTGTCGGGTCCGTCGATCGCTATCGTCTCCAGCAGCCGATCACGCAGCAGCGACAACAGCGGCATCGGTACGCGCAGTGTTTCCGAGGACTCGGCCGCGAGGCGCATGTCCTTGAGCCCGAGCGGCGCCGCGAATCCCGCGGGCCGGTAGCGTTCCTTTAGCAGGACGGCGCCGTAATTGCGGTACACGGGCGCGTCGAACAGCGTCGGCCGGATCGCGGGCGGCGACGATGAATAATTTGGCCGCCGCCGCGAGTCCGGCGGCGAGGCCATTTTCGCCATGCACGACGTCCCGCAGCGCCGCGTCGTCGCTCAGCATCGTGCAGACGATCTCGCGGTCCGCGCAGGCCGCGCGCGGTGTATCCGCCGTTGCGGCGCCGAGGTCGGTCAGGGCGTGGAGCTTGGCGCTGGATCGATTCCAAACGATCAGGTCGTGTCCGGCACGCCGCAAATTGGCGGCGATCGGAGCGCCCATCTGTCCGAGTCCCAAGAAGCCGATGCGCATGGCCGTTTCTCCTATTCGATGGCCGCCACCGCCGGTGTCATCGGCTTCGCGACGGCGACGCGCAACGCGGGCCGGTTCAGGGTGCGAGCTGCGCAGCGGTCTTGAAGGTCAATGCATCGATCGTCGTCACCGCGATCGAATACCCGGAGGCGCCGAGCCGCAAGTTCGGCATCGCCGCCGGCAGCGTGATCGTCGCCTTCGACCCCACGGCCGCCTGGATGCTCTCGAAGCCGGCGCGGAACTGGTTGTACCGGTAATCGTTCGCGAACGCCGACTTGCCCAGTACGGCGAGCTGCGCGCCATTCCAGACTTCCACGACCTTGCCGTCGGCGCCGAGCAACTCGATGCGCACGATGTGCGCGGGCACGTCGGCGGTGCCGCCGTCGAGATAAGCGTGGAACGAGACGGTGCCGTTCGCCAGCACCCGGCCGTCGGTCATCGAGACATGGTGCTTCGCCGGGCTGACGGGGCCGGGGTGAAACGGGGTGAACACCGAGCCGCGGTAATAGTGGTAGGTCGACACCACGAATACCACCGTCACGGTCAACAGCACCTTGCCCAGGGTGACCACGGTCTTGTCGGGCAGGGCGCCGCTCGCGAGCCACGTGAACCACGGCTTCGACGCGGTCTTGGGACGGCTCTTGGCCAGCCAGGAATCGACGGAGTAGGCGCCCGCACCGCCGAGCAGCAGGGTCGCCCCCATGCCGAAATTGCACGCGGCCATCGTCCATTCGTCGATGCAGGTCGCCCCCTGCCAGCCGAACAGGAGCATCAGCACGAAGCTCAAGCCCATCGTCATCAGGGCGCTCAGCCGCGTCATGAAGCCCACGATCAGGAACAGGCCGAAGAACAGTTCGACCGCGCTGAACACGATGACGCCGGCGTAGAGAAGGTAGAAATGGTGCAGCAGGTAGTCGACCACGTGATCCATGCCCAGCAGTGCGCCGGGCATCGCGGTCTGAAACTTGTTCGCCATCCATTGCGGCGCGTCCGGATTGAGCTTTTGCGGCGCATAGATGAACCGGCGGCTGCCGCCGCCCCAGTAGATCCAGCCCTGCACGAAGCGGGCGCAGAGCAGCACGATGCCCGTGAGGCGCCAGCCACTCATCGTCGTCGGCGATTCGGTGGACATGGTGATTACTCCGGTCGGTAGGGTTTGAATCCGTACCTGGCGAAAATCGCGAGGGCCGGGGGAGACTTCAGGAACTGGACCCAGGCTTCGGCTGCCTTCGGATGCGCGGCGTCTTTCAGCACCGCGGCGGCGTAGATCGCGGTGGCATTGTGTGCGGCCGGTATGACGACGTGGTCGATCGGATTGCCGCTTTGTTCCTGGAATATCGCCTCGGATTTCCACGTCACACCCGCATCCGCCTTGCCCTGCATCAGGAACATCGGGGACTGGCGGTGATGAATGTGCGTCAAGATCGTCTCGCCGTTCTTCACCTTGACGTCATAGACGGTGCGTTCCAGCGCCGCGCCGCCCGCTTTGACCAGCGCGGCCTTGATCTGGCGCGCGATACCTTCGAATTGCGGGTTCGGCATCACGACACGTACGCCGGGCTTCGCGAGGTCCGCGAGCGACTTGATCCCTGCGGGGTTGCCGCGCGGCACCATGATCGCAAGGTCGTTCGTCGCATAGCGGACCATCGGTGCCCGCGCATACCCGCGGTCGATCATGTTTTGAACGCCCTTCATGCCGGCGGCGAACACGTCCGCCTTCACGGTCCACGTCATGTTGCCGACCGTGATGGTTCCGCCGTGTTCGATCTGACGCACCAAGAGACCGGGCGGAATGGTCTCGTAATAGATCTTGCCGCGCAGGTCGGGGTGTTCCGCTTCGAATTGGGCGACCAGCGGCGCCATCGCGAAATAGTAATTTCCGCCGACGAATACGACGAGTTGAGCGTTCCCGGGATCGCCGTGAAAGTCCGGCAGGTTGTCCACCTCCGCAACGGTGAACTCCAAGCCCCGTTCCACGGCGGGATCATTTCTCCCATGACTCCACGGCGGGTAGACATTTGCGCCGGCACCGGCGCCGGCGTTTGCGGCGGACGCGGGGACCGCGACCGCGCTCGAGGCCGCGAAAACCACCGCCAGCAACATTTTCAGCATCGGGCGTCCCATCGTCCGTACCCCTCTCATTTCGCGTACTGAAATCCGGCGAAGCCGAGTTCCGGCAGGGTGCCGACGATGCCCGGTGTCAGCACGGCCCCCGGAATCAGATGGTTCGTGAGTTCCGCCACCATGGCGGGCAGGCTGAGCTTGTCCGGATTGCGGCCCATCGCATGCAGCTTCGAGGAGACCTCGAAGATCGCGTTGTGACAGGCGAGGAACACGACCCCGCGGGCCTGCAAGGTTGGAATACTATTGTCCTTCGGCGAGAACACCCCGGCGGCGTTCTCGAAATCCCCCGGATCGCCGGCGGCGGCCGCGGGGATGTCGAGGAAGCTGTTGCGCGCGAATTTGCCGTCCGTCAGCTTGGCGAACCCATATTTATCCCATAGATATTGATCATACAGTGCCAGATGCGCGCTGCCGTGGGTCGCCGACAGGATCAGGAAATCCGGGTGTTTGAACGCCCAGATTTGCGCGTTCAGGGAGTTGCGCATCAAATTGAGCCAGGGCCCCTCGATCGCGGTGTTGTCCCAGACTTGTTTGTATTTTCCGCGGTAGCGCATCACCAGCGTGAGCGCGGCGTGGTCCCATTGGTCGGGCGAGTCGAGGATCATCGGCACTTCCTTGAAGTCCCGACGGCGCGGCGTCTTCTCGAGCGCCGCCATCAAGGCCTTGAGGTGGCCGGCGCCGCCCTCCAGCAGGGGCGCGAGCGGCGCGGCGTCGGCGCGCGCTTCGCGGCCGGCCGCATTCAAAGTCATGCCGGCGATGCCGGTCGATGCGACGATGCCCAGCACATTTCTACGGGTGACGGTCATGTTCGATTTGCTCCTCGGGAGTCTCATGGATGGCGACGACCGCGAAATCACGAAGCTCGAGGCGGCCAGCGTCCGCTAGATATTCAGCTTTACTAATATGCAGATCCGGACGCGATGTTATGCCGAAGCACCGTGTCGATGCAACACGCGGCCGGCAAGTTCTCCGCGGCCGCCCGGGCATTGCGGCCGCGGATGTATCGGCGTCATACTGGGCGAGGTGGCGGGGCAGCGTCGACGGATCGATGCGTCCGCCGATCGTCCGAGAGAAGGGGCTTGTGACCGGATTCAACCCGTCGTGGGCGGTGCGTTTGGCCACGCTCGCCGCACTTACGTTGGCGCAGGTCTCGCCGCTCGGGCTGCGGGCGGCTGCGGCGCAGGCGTCGGCCGAGCGCGCCGCGCGAACCGCACTCGCGCTCACGGCGCACCCGGCGCGCGGCGCGGCATTATTCGGACGGCTGTGCTCGCGCTGTCACGGCGCCGCGGGTCAGGGTGATCCGGCGCTCGCGATTCCAGAACTGGCCGGCCAGCGAGTCGCTTATCTCGTCCGGCAATTCGCGAATTTTCATGCGGGCCGGCGCGAGAGCACCCGCATGCATCGCGTGGTGTCGCAGACCGCATTGCGCAACCCGCAGGATTGGGCCGACATCGCCGCCTACCTCGGCGCCGCCAATCCGCCGCCGACGACGCAAACCGGCACCGGCGCGAACGTCGCGCTGGGTCGCGGCATATTTCATGAACAATGCGCCTCGTGCCACGGGCCCCAAGCGCGCGGCGAGGACAAGGGCTTCGTGCCCTCGTTGCGCAACCAGCACTATTCCTATCTAGTCAA
>JAJXYR010000312.1 GCA_021780475.1 Pseudomonadota bacterium | reverse complement strand
CCGCGCTGCGGCCACGCGACGCTGCGTTGCGTGCGCGAGCGGCCGCAGCTCGAGGCGACCGGCGCGGGTGGCGCCGTCGCGTGCCATCACCCCCTGAACGGATGAGCGAGCCGCTGCTCCAAGTCCGGAATCTGCGCGTCGAGTTCGCGGGCGACGGCGGCCTGTTCGCGCGCCGCCGCGTCGTCGCGGTCGACGACGCGAGCTTCGACCTGCATCCGGGGGAGACCCTCGGGCTGGTCGGCGAATCGGGGTCCGGCAAGTCGACGCTCGCGCGCGCGCTGCTGCGTCTCGTGCCCTGTGCGGCGGGCTCCATCCGTTTCTGCGGCGAGGATCTGCTCGCGCTGCGGCCGGCGGCGCTGCGCGCGCGGCGCCGCGACATGCAGATCGTATTCCAGGATCCCCTGGCGAGTCTCGATCCGCGGATGACGGTGGGCGCGATTCTCGCCGAGCCGCTCGACATCTTCGAGCCGGGGATCGATCGGCGCGCTCGCCGTGAACGGGTCGGCCGGATGCTGGAGCGCGTGGGGCTCGACGCCGCGATGACGGAACAATATCCCCACGAGTTCAGCGGCGGCCAGTGTCAACGCATCGGCATCGCGCGTGCGATGATGTCGGCGCCGAAACTCCTGGTTTGCGACGAGGCGGTGAGTTCCCTCGACGTGTCGATCCAGGGCCAGATCGTCAATCTGCTCCAGGACCTGCAGGATGACACCGGCATGGCGATGCTGTTCATCACGCACAATCTGGCCGTCGTCCGGCACATCGGGCACCGGGTGATGGTGATGCACCGCGGCCGGCTGGTCGAGGTCGCGGAACGCGATGCGCTGTTCGCATCGCCGCTGCACCCCTACACCCGCGATTTGATCGCCGCCGCGCGGGCGGGGTCGCATTCGGCTATTCTGCGGACGACACCCGCGAGGATCCGATCATGAGTCCGGTGAAAAACGTGCGGCCGAGCGACGGCCTCCTCAATGTCCGCTACGAGATCCGCGGCAGGCTCGCGCGGCGGGCGTTGGAGCTCGAACGGCTCGGTCACGACATCATCTCCTTGAACATCGGCAACCCGTACGCGTTCGGCTTCCGTACGCCCGAGACGATGCGGCTCGCGATGATCGAAAACCTGCGGCACAGCGAGGGCTACGTCCATCAAAAGGGGATCTTTCCGGCGCGTGAGGCCGTGGTCATGCAGCAACAGGAGCGCGGCGTGCGCGGCGTCACCGTCGATGAAGTTTTCATCGGCAACGGCGTCAGCGAGCTGATCGACCTGACGCTGCGGGCGCTGCTGAACGGCGGCGACGAAGTGCTCGTGCCCAGTCCGGACTATCCGCTGTGGACGGCCGCGGTGAACCTGAATTCCGGGCGGGCGGTCCACTACGCGTGCGCGCCCGGGCAGGGCTTCATCCCCGATCCGGAGGAGATCGAGACGCTGATCGGTCCGCGCACGCGCGCGATCGTCGTCGTGAATCCCAATAATCCGACCGGTGCGGTGTATCCGCGCGAGGTGTTGGAGGCGATCGCGCGGATCGCCGAAAAATACCGTCTCGTCGTGTTGTCGGACGAGATCTATGATCAGGTTCTCTACGACGGCGCCGTGTTCGTACCGATGGCGACGCTGGTCCACGACACGCTGTGCTGCACGATGAGCGGCCTGTCGAAAGTCTATCGGGCCTGCGGCTACCGCGTCGGCTGGGCCTCGTTCTCCGGCGACACGGGGAACGCCGTCGAATATCTCGGCGCGCTGGAGTTGCTGTCGTCGCTGCGGCTCTGCAGCAACGTCGCCGGCCAGTGGGCGGTGCAAACGGCGCTCGGCGGCCATCAGAGCATTCGCGAGCTGACGCGCGCCGGCGGACGCTTGTATGAGTCGCGCCGGGCGATACTCGACGGAGTGGGCCGCAGCAAATACCTGCGCCTGGTGCGGCCGATGGGCGCGCTGTATTCCTTCGTCGAGGTCCGTGCCGACGCCGTTCCGGTCTTCGACGATCAGAGCTTCGCGCTCGATCTGCTCGAGAACAAGCACGTGCTGGTCGCGCCCGGCGTCAGCTTCAATTTCGGATCGCGCAATTTCTTCCGGATCACCAACCTGCCGGAGTGCGACGTGCTCGCGACGGTGTTCGAGCGCATCGAGGAACTGCTCGACGCGCGCGCTGCGGCGGCGCCGTCGTTGCAGCTCGCGGCCCCCGCGCACAAGGCGCGAAGCCGCTGAGCGCGCCGGCCCTTCCAGCCGGGCTGCTCGACGGGCTCGAGGCCGGGTTGACGGTGCTTGCGCCGGACCGCGAACTTGCCGCGGCCGTATTCGACGCGGTCGAGCGTCGACATCTCGGCGCCGGGCGCTCGGCATGGCCGACGCCGCGCATCCAAGACTACGGCTCCTGGCTTCGGGAGCATCAGGCGCGCCGCGTGACGAGCGGTGCGGCGCGTCTGCGCTGCCTGCAGGAAGTCGAGGAGCGGATACTGTGGCGCGACCTGGTGGTTGCGGACGCGCGCGAGGCGGGGTTGCTGGACCCGGAGGGGGCCGCCGTGGCGGCACGCCGCGCACGGCGCGTGATCCGTGAATATGGCATCCCGCTGGCCGCGGTGGCCGACACCGGCGGCGAGGAGTCGGCGCGGTTGGTCGGCTGGATCGAGCGCTTCGACCGGCGTTGCCGCGAAATCGGCGCCGTCGCACCGGAGGATTTACAGGGCGGCTTCGCCGACCTGCCGGAACCGGTCTTGTGGCTCGACAGCCCCGCCTGGCGCCCCGTGGCGCGGGACTGGCTGCGAGCGCACGCACCCCCGCCGATCCTGGCGCCGGCCGTGCCGCGCCGATCGGCCCGACTGTGTCACGCGCCGTCGCCCAACGCCGAACTCGCTTCCGCGGCCGCTTGGATGGGCGAACGGCTCGCCGAGGAGCCGCAGTTTCGCGGCTGGATCTGCATCCCGGACCTTGCGTCGCGTCGCGACGAGGTTGCCGATGCATTCGATCAAGCGCTCGCGCCGCAGCGCTTGCGCCTGGCCGGCGCGGACGGGGCCTCACGGTATGCGCTCGCCGGCGGTACGCCGCTCGCCGCCTTCCCGCATGTCGCGGCGGCGCTCGAGCTGCTGGAACTGTCGGTCGGACCGGTCGAGTTCCCACGGTTCAGCGCGCTGCTGCGTTCGCCGGGTCTGCAGGAATCCGCGGCCGATGCGGCGGCGGCGGCGCTGCTCGATCTGGAATTGCGCGAGGCGGCGCCCGAGGAGCTCCGTCTGCGCGCCTGGGCAGGCCTCGCCGGGCGCTGCGAACAGCGCGCCGCGCGGCCGCCGTGCACCGCGATCAAGCGCATAGCCGCGGCGCTCGAGTCGCTCGAAGCCGTGCGCGGCGCGGCGCCGATGAGCCGCTGGGTGGCGCACTGGATGCGCGCGTTCGAGCGGGGGCCTTGGGCCGATCGCGGTCGGTGGACGAGCGCGGAATACCAATCGGTGGAACGATTCGGCGAATTGCTGACCGCGCTGGCCGCCGCCGATGCACTGATCGGCACGGCGACCGCGGCGAAGGCCGTCCGTGTGCTCGCGGCGGCGGCGCGCGACACGGCGTTTCAGCCGCAGACCGGCATCCCGCCCCTGTGGGTCACGGCGACGCTCGGGGACCCCTGGCTCGCCTACGATGCCTTGTGGATCGCCGGCATGTCGGCCGATCGCTGGCCTGCGCCGGTGGCGCCGGTGCCGATGGTGCCGTTCGAGCTACAGCGCCGATACGGCGTCGAGCGGGCCTCGGCGCGCGCGCAGTTCCAGGCGGCCGCCGACCTGGAGGGGCGCTGGGGGATGCGGGCGGCGCAGTGCGTGTTCAGCATCGCCGATCGCAGCGAGGCGCACGCGATCGCGCCGAGCGCGCTGTTGCCCCCGGGGCTCGGGGCGCTCGCACCCACCGCGCCGCGGCCGCTGTGGCGGGCGCTGTTCGATGCACGCCCCGCGCTCGTGCCCGCGCTGGAGCGCGATGGGCCGGCGTTCGCGGCCGACGAGCGAACCCGCGGTGTCGCGACCTTGCGCGCCCAGTCTCGCTGCCCGTTCCGCGGTTTCGCCGAGAGCCGCTTGGGCTGCGATCCGCTGACGCGGCCCACCGCGGGCTTCGATGCACGCGAGCGAGGCATCTTGCTGCACGCCGCCCTGGAGCACGTCTGGCGTGAATTGGGCGGCCGGGCCGCATTGCTCGCGCTGACGGCGCCGGCGCTCGCCGGTCTGATTGCCGCAGCCGTCGATATCGGCCTCGAGCGGGCCTGCGCGCGCCGCGATCCGGGCGAACGCTGGCGCCGCCGCGAACGCGAGCGGACTCAAAGGCTGCTCGCGCGTTGGCTCGAACTCGAGGGGAAACGAAGCGACTTCATGGTCGATCGCATCGAACAGGGCGCCGGAATCGCGCGGCTCGCCGGGCTCGAATTTTCCTGCCGCCTCGACCGCGTCGACCGGCTTGCGGACGGCAGCCGCGTGCTGATCGACTACAAGACGGGCTCCGCGTCGCCGGACTGGCGCGGCGAACGTCCCGATAATCCGCAACTGCCGCTGTATGCGCCGCTCGCCGGCGAGCGTCTGGTCGCGGTCGCCTACGCCCAGGTGAACGCCGCGAGCTGCAAGTTCGTGCTGGAATCCGAGCGCGACGGCGTCTTGTCGCCGGACCAGCGCCGATCCGAACTCGAAGGGGAGGCGGACTTCGCGCGTCTGATGGCATTGTGGACCGCGAGGCTCGAGCGCATCGCCGCCGAGTTCCGCGCCGGCCGCGCGGACGTCGAGCCCGCGCCGCGCGCGTGCGACTCCTGTTCGCTGCAGGCCTTGTGCCGCATCGAATACGCGCGCGAACAGATCGCCGATGCTTGAGCCGGCGGCCCCGAGCGATGCCGCCGCGCGTGAGCGCGCGGTGATGCACGACGGATCGGTGCTGGTCCAGGCGCCGGCCGGTTCCGGCAAGACCACGCTGCTCGTGCAGCGCTATCTGCGCGTGCTCGCGCGCGTTGACGCGCCGGAAAGCGTGCTGGCGCTCACCTTCACCCGGCGCGCGGCCGAGGAGATGCGCGAGCGGGTCGGGAACGCGCTGCGCGCCGCGCGCGCCGCCGCCGCGCCGGTGGACATGAACAGGCGGACCTGGGAGCTGGCGCGCGCGGCGATGCGCCATCTCGACGCGCAGGGCGTCGATCCCGGCGTGCACGCGGCGCGGCTGCGGATCGAGACCATCGACGCCTTCAATGCCTGGCTCGCGGGAAATCTTCCGGTGGGCTCCGGGCTCGGCGCGCAGCCGCGGATCGCGGACGACTCAAAGCCGCTGTATCGCGAGGCGGCGCGGCGCGCACTCGCCTACCAGGAGGACGACGCCTATGGCGCCGCCGTCGAGCGCGTGCTCGCCCTCGCCGATCAACGCGTCGAGCATCTGTCGGGCTTGATCGCCGGCATGCTGTCGAGCCGCGAACGCTGGCTGCCGCTGCTGGCGGGCGGGCTGCGCGCGGCCGCGGACGACGAGGCGGAGGAGGCCGCTCTGCGGGCCGTTCGCGGCCACTTCGACGAGGACCTGGCGCTGCTGGTGTCGCGGGTCCTGCGAGAGGCCCTTGCGGCGATCGGCGCGGAGCGCATCGCCGCCGCAGCGCCCTTGCTGCACGCGGCGGCGCTGCGGACGGCACCGGACGGCGGGACGCTCGCGAGCTGGCGCACGGACGGGTCGCCGCTCGGCGATCGGCCGGCGGATTGGGAGCGCTGGCGCGCGTTCGCCACGACCGCGCTCACGAAGCAGGGGACCATGCGTGCGCGCCTGACGGTGAACGAAGGTTTTCCGCCGCGCTCGGCCGACAAGGGGGCAATGCTCGATCTGCTGCAGGAGATCGGCCGCGACTCGGCCGCGGTGCGCGCGCTCGCCGACGCGCAGGCCCTGCCGAGTCCTGCCTACGGAGACGAGGATTGGGGCCGGGTTCGCGACGTCGCCCGCGTGCTGCTGCTCGCGGCCGCCGAACTCGATCGGACGTTCCGGGAACGCGGCACCGCGGATTTTCCGGCGGTGTCGATCGCGGCGCTGCGCGCGCTCGGCGAGCCGCAGGCGCCGAGCGATCTGGCGCTGCGGCTCGACTACCGTCTGCGTCATGTGCTGATCGACGAGTTTCAGGACACCTCGGGCGCGCAGCTCGACCTGTTGCGCGTGCTCACCGCCGGCTGGCAGGACGGCGATGGACGCAGTGTGTTCTGCGTCGGCGACCCGATGCAGGCCATCTACGGATTCCGCCAGGCCGAGGTGCGCGCATTCCTCGAACTCGCCGACGAGGGGCTGGGCGGCCTGCGCTTCGAGGTGCTGCGCCTGACCGACAATTTTCGCTCGGCCGCGCCGCTGGTCGAATGGAGCAACGCGGCCTTCGCCGGGATTCTGCCGGTACGGGATGATCGAGACCGCGGCGCGATCGCCTTCCGGCCCAGCCGCGCCGCCACGGCGGCACGCGCCGCCGCGGATCCGGGCGTGCGCCTCGAGGCGTATGCATCACGCGCCGCCGAAGCCGACGCGATCGCCCGGCTGATCGAGGCGCGCCGCGCCGAACATCCGGGCTGGCGCATCGCGGTGTTGGTGCGCGCGCGCAGCCATGCGCGCGCGATCGCGGCGCGGCTGCGCGCGCGCGGCGTCGCCTTCCAGGCCTCCAGCATCGAGCCGCTCGCGGACGAGCCGGTGGTGCGTGACCTGGTGATGCTGGCGCGTGCGCTGTCGCACCTCGGTGATCGCACGGCCTGGTTGGCGACGCTGCGCGCGCCCTGGTCCGGTCTCGAACTGTCGGATCTGCTTTGCGTCGCGCGCGCGGCGCCCGCGCCGTGGCAGGCGCTTTGCGACGATGCGGTGCTGGCGCGGCTCTCCGCGGACGGACGCGCGCGCTGCGAGCGCCTGCGTGAGACGCTGGGCGATGCGCTGCGGGTCCGCCCCGAGACGGGTTTCGCGCGCTGGCTGGAACGCACCTGGCTCGCGCTCGGTGGTCCTTGCTGCGGCGGCGAGGAGTCGGGGCTCGACCAGGCGGCGGCCCTGTTCGAGCGGGTTCGCGAGATCGAGGCGCGGGGTCTGCCCGATCCGGCCGATTTCTCCGGTGAGTTCGCGGATCTGGCGGTTCGCGACGCGCTTCGAAGCGCGGTGGAGATCATGACGATCCACAAGGCGAAGGGACTGGAGTTCGACCTGGTCGTCGTGCCCGCGCTCGATCGGACGATCTCGTCCCGCAATGAGGAGTTTCTGTTGACGCGCGAATTCTCGCGCACGGGCCGCGACGGCATGGTCATGGCGGCGCGTCCGGCGATCGGCGACGAGGCAGATCCGCTGTTCAAGTTCCTGCGTCGTCAGGCTCGCGAGGTGTCCCATCTGGAGGCCGAACGGCTGCTCTACGTGGCCTGCACGCGTGCGCGCACGCAGCTGGTTCTCTGCGCCGTGATCGCCGCGCCGCCGGACGAGCGCGGCGTCGAGCCGCGCGGCGGCAGTCTGCTCGGGGTGCTGTGGC
>JAJXYR010000066.1 GCA_021780475.1 Pseudomonadota bacterium | reverse complement strand
GATCTCGATCCTCGCCACGCTGAAGCGAAACAGCGATTACTACAACCATCACCAGCCGACCGCCATGGAGTTCCTGCGCGACGCCGAGCGCTCTGGGGTAGGGGCCGCGCTCGCGCGGCGACGCATGTGGAACCAGATGCGCATGAATCCGACCGATCTTGGCGATGTGTCGGCCTACGGGTATACCTATCTGCTAAACGGCACGGCGCCCGCCGGCAACTGGACGGCCTTGTTCAAGCCCGGCGAGCGCGTGCGCCTGCGGTTCATCAACGGCTCGTCGATGACCTATTTCGACGTGCGCATTCCCGGGCTCGAGCTGACCGTGGTCAGTGCCGACGGCCAGGACATCGAACCGGTGACGGTCGACGAGTTCCGTATCGGCGTCGCCGAGACCTACGACGTGTTGGTCCAACCGGCTGATGCAGCGTACACGGTATTTGCCGGGTCGATGGATCGCAGTGGCTATGCGCGAGGCACGCTCTCGCCGCATGCCGGCCTACAGGCACCGGTGCCGCCGCTCGATCCAGTGCCGTCGCTCGGGATGACCGACATGATGGGCGGCATGCCTGGCATGAATATGCAGGGCATGGGCGACGCCGGACCAAACCGTGCGGAGGCGGGCGCCTGGCGCTGCCATACCGGTCCGAGCGTCGACATGTGCGTATCCCATCCGCGTACCAACCTCGACGATCCCGGCGTCGGTCTGCGCGACAACGGTCGTCGGGTCTTGACCTACGCCGACCTGCATACGATCGGCGGTCCGCTGGATCCACGCGAACCCGGGCGCACACTCACGCTGCACCTGACCGGCAACATGCGGCGCTACATCTGGGGCTTCGACGGCAAGAAGTTCTCCGAGGCCGGGCCCATTCCGTTCCGCCACGGCGAGCGTCTGCGTATCACGCTGATCAATGACACCATGATGACGCACCCGATTCATCTGCACGGGATGTGGAGCGAGCTCGAATCGCCGGGCGGCGCTTTCCAGGTACGCAAGCACACCGTCAGCGTGCAGCCGGCGCAGCAGGTCAGCTATCGGGTCAGCGCCGACGCGGGTGGAAAGTGGGCATATCACTGCCATCTCCTCTACCACATGGAGGGCGGTATGTTCCGCGAGGTGCTCGTCACATGAGTGCGCTCGCGATCACCGGCCGCGGCAGGCGCCTCGTCTCGTTGTGGCTGCTGAGCGCGACGGTGCTATCGGCGCCGGCGTTAGCCGAGCAGCCGCCAGCCTCGCTCGCGCCTGCCGCGGCGGTGACGACCAACATGCCCGGAATGGACATGACCGATGACCACCGCTTCGGCAAGGTACTGCTCAATCAGTTCGAGGCGACCCGCGGCGACGGGTCGAACGGCCAGGCCTGGGATGCCTACGCCTGGTACGGATCGGACCTCAACAAGTTTGCGCTGCGTACCGAAGGCGACCACGGTGAAGGCCGCGCCCCGACCGGCGACGTCGAGGCGCTATGGAGTCGCGCTGTCGGCGCGTTCTGGGATACGGAACTCGGGCTGCGCCGCGACTTCGGCAACGGTCCGGCGCGTGATTGGGCGGCTTTCGGGGTGCAGGGCATCGCGCCCTACTGGCTCGACGTCGAGGCGACCGGCTACGTGAGTTCCGGTGGGCGTGCCGCGGCGCGCTTCAAGGCCGAGTACGAGTTGCTGATCACCCAGCGTGTGGTTCTGCAGCCCGAGATCGAGACCAACCTGTACACGCGATCCGATCCGGCCAGGCGTGTGGGCAGCGGTATCGCCGATGCCAGCATTGGCGTGCGTCTTCGCTACGAGATCCGCCGCGAGTTCGCACCCTACCTAGGCGTGGTATGGCAGCGGGCATATGGCCGCAGCGCCGAGTTCCGCCGCGCGGACAACCTATCCGTGTTGGATCGGCGGATCGTCGCCGGATTACGTATCTGGTTCTGAGGAGGGAACATGAAAAACATACTGATCGTGCTACTTGGGGCCGCGCTCGCGGTGGTGCTTGGGCTCTACGCTTACATGTACCTCGGCATGTACAACATGGGTGCCGACAGCCCTCATTGGCGGATGACGGTGTCGATGTTGACGATGATGCGCGAGCGCTCGATCGAAATGCATGCCGCCGAGGTCGTCGTGCCGTCGAACCTCGACGACCCCGCGGTCATCCTCAAGGGCGCCGGCCAGTATGCGGCGATGTGCACGGGCTGCCACCTGGCGCCGGGCATCGCCGATTCGGAAATCCGTCCGGGTTTGTATCCACGGCCACCCAATTTGAGCAAGGTGCGCGTGGATCCACGCGAGGCGTTCTGGGTGATAAAGCACGGCATCAAGATGAGCGCGATGCCCGCTTGGGGCTTCAGTCATGACGACGCGACGATCTGGACCATGGTCGCGTTTCTGCGGAAGTTGCCGGGCATGACGCCGACCGAGTACCGGGACATCGTCGCCAAGGCGCCGCCGGACGATGACATGGGGCCGATGGATCGTGATATGCCGATGGGCGATCACGCATCCGCCGCCGCCAGCCCGACGCACCGGCCATGAGGCCGCGGAGCCTTGCCGCGGCGCTGCTGGCTCTCGGGTCATTGCCGGCGCTGGCGGCCGCGCCACTGACGCTACAGGAGGCCGCCCGGCTGGCCGAACACCACGCGCCGCAGGTCGAGGCCGGCAACGCGCTCGAGGACGCCGCCCGCGCCGATCTGGATCGCGCCGGGCGCTGGCCTGATCCACGCCTGATGTTCGGCGTGCAAAACCTGACGGTACAGGGGGCGGGGGCTTTCAATACGTCCGCCGACCCGATGACCATGCGTACGCTCGGTTTCAGCCAGGAGATCCCGTCACCGACCGCCCTCGAAGCGGAGCGCGCCAGCGCCCGCGCGGCCGAGCGTGTCGCCGCGGCCGGCACCGAACAGGCCCGCCTCGCCGCACGCCGGAGCGCCGCGACCGCTTGGGTCGCGCTATGGGCGGCCGAGGAGGCGCAGCGCCAATTGCGCGATCTGATGCAACAGAACGAGCTTGCAAGCCGCGCCGCCCAAGCGCGACTCGCCGGCGGCCGCGGTTCGGCCGCGGACGTGATGGCGGTACGCGCGGCGCGCGCTGAATTGGCCAATCGCTTGGACGGTTCCGTGGCCGACGTGGACGCCGCGCGCGCGGCGCTCGCGCGCTGGATCGGCGGTGACACGGCGCTCACGCCATTGGCCGGGCCACCGGACTTCGCGCGGCTACCGGTCAGTGATGCGCGCCTGCTGGAGACACCGGACCAGCAGGCGGACTTGCTCGCCTGGGGACCGCGTGAGGACCTGGCGGCGGCGGCATTGGCGCGCGCGCGTGCCGGCAAACATCCCGACTGGAGCGTCGATATGAGCTACGGTGTGCGCGCGCCGGGTCTGCCGGCAATGGCCATGCTGCTGGTCAGCGTGCGCCTGCCGCTGTTCGGCCGCCACCGTGAGGATCAAGACATCATCGCCCGTCACGCCGATCTGACGGCGCTGCGCGCGGAACGCGAAGACGCACGCCGGGCCGAGGTCGAGACCGTGAGTCGCGCACTCAGCGTATGGCAGGGTCTCAGCCGGCAGGTCCGCCGCGATCGCGACAGCCTCTTGCCGCTCAGCGGCGATCGCTCGGCGGCGGCCTTGGCCGCCTATCGCGGCGGTGCATCGCTCGAGCCCTGGTTGGATGCGCGCCGCGATGAGATTCTTACGCGTCTCGGCTACGTCGACACGCTCGCGTCCTGGGGCCGCGCCTGGGTGGACCTCGCCTATCTACTTCCGGAGAACGCGCGATGAAAACCAAGATGCGCGTCATCGGGGCACTCGCCGCGCTCAGCGTTGCGGTGGCCGGCGGCTACTTCTGGGGCCGCCATGGAGCCTCGGCGGCGTCGGGGCCGCCGGCCGCCTCGAAGTCCGCCGCGCATGAGGTGCTCTACTGGTACGACCCGATGCAGCCGGACAAGCATTTCGCGCGGCCCGGCCCTTCGCCGTTCATGGCAAGCATGCAGCTCGTGCCGAAATATGCCGGCGGGGACGCGGACGAGGCCGGCGTGCGCGTCAGCGCGCGCGTCGAGCAGAATCTCGGCATGCGAACCGCGCTGGTCAAGCGCGGCGTGCTGCGCCGCGAGCTGCGCGTGCCCGGCGTGTTGGCCTGGGACCGGCGCCGCTCGGTCGCCGTCAGCGCGCGTGCCGACGGCGTGCTCACGCGTTTGTTCGTGCGCGCGCCGTTCGATCACGTTCGTGCCGGGCAGCCACTCGCGCAAATCGTGGCGCCGGAGTGGAGTTCCGCGGCGGCAGAGTATCGAGCCCTCGCGGGCGCCCGCTCGAGTGACGCGCGCGGGTTGCGCGCGGCCGCGCGGCAGCGGCTGCGCGCACTGGGACTCAGCGCGGATGAAATCCGCTCGCTCGGCGACGATCCCGATGGCGCCATCACGCTGCGCGCGCCGGTGTCGGGTGTGGTCAGTGCGCTCGCGGTTCGCGAGGGCGAGCGGGTCGGCGGCGGCACCACGCTCATGCGCATCGACGATCTTGCGCGGCTGTGGCTGGACGCGGCGATTCCGCAGTCGCAGGTGGCTGGAATCCGCGCCGGCACGCCCGTCATGATCGAGGTGAGCGCGCAGCCCGGGAGGCTCTTCGCGGGCCGGACGGAAGCCCTGCTCCCCGAAGTCGATGCGCGCACGCGCACGGAAACGGCGCGCATCGCCGTGGACAATCCCGATGGCAGTCTGGCGCCGGGCATGTTCGCGAGCGTACGCCTGGCGATCACGAGTGCGACGCCGTACCCCTTGGTGCCGGATGAGGCACTGATCAGCACCGGCGTCGACAATCGCGTGATTCTCGATCTCGGCGGCGGACGGCTCGAGCCGCGCGCGGTGCGCGTCGGCGCGTCGGCCGGCGGCTACACCGAGGTGTTGGCCGGCCTCGAGGGCGGCGAGCGCGTGGTCACGTCGGGCCAGTTCCTGATCGACTCCGAGGCCAATCTCGGCGGCGCGCTGCAGCGCCTCGCGCCCGCGCCATGATCGCCGCCGTCATCCGTCTCGCCATCCGCAACCGCTTCATGGTGCTGATGGGCGCGCTGCTGCTCGCGGGCTTTGGGATCTGGGCGGCGATCAACACGCCGCTCGATGCGCTGCCCGACCTTTCCGACACCCAGGTGATCGTCCGCACGACCTGGCCCGGCCAACCGCCGCAAGTGGTCGAGGACCAGCTGACCTATCCGCTCGCGACGACGATGCTGTCGGTGCCGGGGGTCAAGACCGTCCGGGCATATTCTTTCTTCGGCGATTCCTTCGTCTACGTGATCTTCCACGGCGGCACCGACCTGTACTGGGCGCGTTCGCGCGTGCTCGAATATCTGAGCCAGGCGCGCGAGCGGCTGCCCCGCGGGGTGAGCCCCCAGCTCGGACCCGATGCGACCGGACTGGGCTGGATCTACGAATACGCGCTCGTCGATCGCGCCGGCGGCACGGATCTCGGCCGGTTGCGCGCGCTGCAGGACTGGTTTCTGCGCTATCGACTGAAGACGGTGCCCGACGTGGCCGAAGTCGCCAGCATCGGCGGCATGGTGCGTGCCTGGCAGATCGTGGTCGATCCGGTGAAGTTGGCGGCGTACGGCCTGACTCTGCCGCAGGTCGCGAGCGCGGTGCGCGCGGCCAACGGCGCGACCGGCGGCTCCGTGATATCGCAGGGCGAGGCCGATCTGATGGTCAGGAGCATCGGTTACCTGCGCACGCCCGAGGATTTCGAGCGCATTCCACTCGCGAGCGGCGCCAATGGCGTGCCGGTGCGCCTCGGCGAAGTCGCGTTGGTGCGTCGCGGCCCGACCCTGCGTCAAGGCATCGCCGACCTCGATGGTGAGGGCGATGTGGTCGGCGGCGTCATCATCCTGCGGTCCGGCAAGAATGCGCTGCGGGCGATCGAGGCGGTCAAGACGCGCCTCGCCGAACTGCAGCGGAGCCTGCCGCAGGGTGTGCGTATCGTGCCCACCTACGATCGTTCGCAGCTGATCCTCTCGGCCGTGCGCAACCTGCGCGAGAAGCTATTGGAAGAGTTCCTGGTCGTGGCCGTGGTCTGTGCGTTGTTCCTCTGGCACTTGCGCTCCTCGCTGGTGGCGGTGATCACCTTGCCGCTCGCGGTGCTGGCGGCATTCATCGTCATGTATTTCCAGGACGTCAGCGCGAACCTGATGTCGCTCGGCGGCATCGCGATCGCCGTCGGCGCGATGGTCGATGCCGCGGTGGTGATGATCGAAAACGCGCACAAGCATCTCGAGCACTGGCGCGCGCAGCATGGTGCCGATCCGCAAGGCGCCCAACGTTGGGAAGTGATCGCCTCGTCCGCCGCCGAAGTCGGCCCCGCGTTGTTCGTCAGCTTGCTGGTGATTGCGCTCTCGTTCGTGCCGGTATTCGCGCTGCAGGCGCAGGAAGGGCGCCTGTTCAGGCCGCTCGCCTTCACCAAGACCTACGCGATGATCGCGGCCGCGGCCTTGTCGGTGACCCTGATCCCGGTCCTGATGGGCTATCTGGTCCGCGGCAAGATCCGTCCCGAGCAGGACAATCCACTGAACAGGGTATTGATCCGGGCTTACCATCCGTTGCTCGATGCGGTTCTCAGGCGGCCATGGATCGTGCTGTTGGGCGCGGTCTTGGCGCTGATCGCAACCGCGTGGCCGTTGACGCAGCTCGGCGGCGAGTTCATGCCGCCGCTCGGCGAAGGTACGCTGCTGTACATGCCGACGGCGCTGCCGGGTTTGTCCTACGGCAAGGCCGAGCAGTTGCTGCAGCAGACGGATCGCCTGCTGAAGGCCGTGCCCGAGGTCGCGCACGTGTTCGGCAAGGCCGGGCGCGCCGAAACTGCGACCGACCCGGCGCCGATCAACATGTTCGAGACCACGATCAGCTTCAAGCCGCGGGCCGAGTGGCGGCCGGGTATGACGATGGCCGGCATCGAAGCCGACCTGCTGCGCGCCGTGCACGGCATCCCCGGGCTCTCGCCGCTGTTCGTGCCGCCGATCGCCAACCGTGTGGCAATGCAGTCGACCGGCATCAAGAGCCCGATCGGCATCAAGGTGGGCGGGTCCGATCCGATCGAGCTTGAGCGCCTGAGCGAGGCGATCGTGCGCGTCGCAGGTCGTGTGCCGGGCGTCAGTTCGGCCGCGTCCGACCGGATCTACGGCGGCCGCTATGTCGACGTCCGCGTCCGCCGCGAGGCGGCCTCGCGCTACGGGTTGACGCAGGGCGAGGTGCAGGACGTGATCGCCACCGCGGTCGGCGGCGATCCGATCGGCGAGACGCTGCAGGGCCGCGAACGTTTCCCGATCGTGCTGCGGTATCCGCGCGACTTGCGCCAATCGGTCGAAGCGCTGCGCACCTTGCCGCTCGTGGCGCCCGACGGCGCACAGCTGCCGCTGGCCGCGGTCGCCGACGTCCGAGTGATAGCCGGGCCTTCGATGCTGACCAGCGAGGACGGCGAACTGGTGAGCTATGTCTACGTGGACAGCGCCACTGGCAATCTGGGCGGCGTGGTCGCCCGCCTCGAGCGCGCCGTGGCGCGCGAGGTGACGCTACCGCCGGGTTACACCGTCGGCTGGTCCGGTCAGTACGAATTCATGCAGCGGACGGTCAAGCGTCTGGAGACGGTGGTTCCGGCGGCGCTCGTGATCATCTTCCTGCTGATCTGGATGGTATTCCGGCGGGTCGCCGAAGCCTTGCTGATCATGCTCACGCTGCCGTTCGCGTTGGTGGGCGGATTGTGGTTGGTCTGGTGGTTGCACCATCCCGTGTCGGTGGCGACGATGATCGGCTTCGTCGCGCTCGCGGGCGTGTCGACAGAGTTCGGCGTCGTCATGCTGCTGTACCTGCGTCAAGCGTGGGAGCACCGCGTCGCCGCCGGGCCGGTGGACACGGCGGCGCTGGATGAGGCGATTCGCGACGGCGCGGTGTTGCGCGTACGACCCAAGGCGATGACGGTCGCGGTGATTCTGGCCGGCCTGCTGCCGATCATGTTCGGCCACGGTGCGGGCTCCGAGGTCATGCGCAGCATCGCCGCACCCATGGTCGGCGGCATGGTCACCGCGCCGTTTCTGTCGATGCTGGTGATACCGGCGGGATTTCGGCTCCTCGAGCGCCGCCGCCTGCGCGCCGGGCCGCCGGTCATGCCGGGCGGCTGACGATCAGAGGTTCGCTCGAGATGCCGACATGGCGTTCGTTCACCAATGGTCCGGCACCACGGTGGCGACGACGTCGCGCATGTCGGTGAGCGTGCCGCCACGACGACGCGATGCACGATGCAGGTAATCGTTGACCACGACGTGCGTCACCAAGTCCCGCAGGTGCAAGGCGCGGGGTTCGGGCCACACGGCGCGGTCGCGGCGAGCACGATGTATCCAGATCATGGCCTCGGCATCGTCCAGGCGATAGCGGTCCTTCAAGGTCGCCGCATACAAGGCCTCCACGGAGAACTCCGGATGCAGGGCCCGCATCCGAAAGAAGGCGTCCCGCAGACGGCTTGCCTGGAGCCGGGCGAAGCGGCGTTCCCGCATTCGGGTAACGGCCCGGCAAAGCACCGGCACGAATCCGCGCGCAGAACCCGGCACCAAGCCCGCGTCGCGGCATGCCAGCGACCACCGCTCAGTCAGGGTTTTCATGGCGTTGCCCACTCCGCTCAACATCAAGGATTCATCAACTCGAGCCGGGAGCATGCCCGATTTTCGTCCCGCCGGGAGTCCGTAGTTTCCACTACTTGCGACGCAAGGCGGCCCAGCATGCCGCGCTTTCCGCGATTCGTACGCCACCCGCATGGCGTGAATCCGGCCGACGCGTGCCTGCTCGGCAGCCTGATGGCGCCCGAAACACGCGGAATTTTCGCTGTTGCCGTGAGAAACTCGATCCGGACGGGCATCAGATCGAAATCAACGGGCTGACGCCGCCGACACGCGACGGGGACTGAGAAAAATGCGGGACGTGCAGGAAGGTATCGGGACGGCCCATTACAAGGCCGAGCTGCGGCGTTCACTGTCCACTTGGGATCTCGTCGTTTACGGCATGGTGTTCATGGTGCCGATCGCGCCCTGGGGGGTGTTCGGGTTCGTATGGCACGACTCGAAGGGCATGGTGCCGTTGGCCTATTTGATCGGGCTGTTCGGCATGTTCTTCACCGCGCTGAGCTACGCGGCCATGTCGCGGGCCTTTCCGGTCGCCGGGTCCGTTTACGCGTACGCGCAACATGGAATACACGAAGTCGCCGGCTTCTTCGCCGGCTGGCTCATCTTGTTGGACTACATCCTGATTCCGGCGCTCGTCTATTTGTTTGCGGCCGTGCCGTTGAAGCCGATATTTCCGAACGTGCCGGCTATCGTCTGGATCACCGGCTTCGTGCTATTCAACGCGGTGGTGAACCTCCTCGGCGTGCGCCTGACCGTGCGCGTGAATCTCTATATGTTGACCATCGAACTGGCGACGCTCGCGCTGTTCATCGTCGCAGGCCTGGTCGCCCTGCACGCCGGTATCGGCGCCGGCGGTCTGACGCTTAGGCCGATCTATGATCCCCGCGTGTTTTCGCTCGCGACCGTCGCCGGTGCCACCTCGATCGCGGTGCTGTCGTTTCTGGGGTTCGACGGCATTTCCACGCTGTCCGAGGAGACCAGTGGTGGCCGTGGTTCCGTGGGCCGCGCGACCATCGTCGCACTCTTGGTGGTCGGGGCCTTGTTCATGGTCCAATCATGGATCGCGAGCGACCTGGCGCGCGGCATGAGGTTCGCGTCGTTGGCGACGGCGTTCTACGAGATCGCGGGCCGGATCGGCGGGGTGTGGTTGCGGGACGCCACGATTCTCGTATCCAGCGTGGCCGCCGGCATCGCGACGGCAATGGCGGCACAGGCGGCCGTATCCCGGGTTTTGTTCGCGATGGCGCGGGATGGCAAGTTGCCGTCGCCGCTCGCGAAAATCCATCCACGGTTTCAAACGCCCTACATCAGCACGCTCGTCGTGGCGTGCATCTCGCTGGTGGTGGGGGCGATATTTTCACAGCGGATCGACGATTTGAGCCGGATCGTCAATTTCGGCGCGCTGACGGGCTTCATCCTGTTGCACCTGTCGGTGATCAATCATTACTTCATCCGCGGGCGCAGCGGGCGGTGGGTGCGTCACCTGGTTTTCCCGCTCATGGGCCTCTCGGTGATCACTTACGTGCTGTACGAGATGGACAGTTCCGCGAAAATCATGGGCGCAACGTGGATCGGAATCGGCGTCATCTATTACCTGGTCTTGACGCGAATCCTGAACAAGCCGGTGACGTTGGAAGTCTGATTGGTCGGGCGCCGTCACGCATAGGACGTCGGAATGACGGTTTCATACTTCAATGTTTCCATTGAAATATAGGCGGAAACATCCGACAACTCGATGCGCCGCATCAGTTCCTTGTAGATGACATCATAGTGTTCGACGTTTGGCAGGGCGATCTTGAGGATGTAGTCGAAGTTTCCGGTCAGGCGATGAACTTCGGTGATTTCCGGGATGGAGCCGACCGCCGTTTTGAAGCCGTCCAACCACTCGGCCGAATGATGCGAGGTCTTCACGATCACGAACACCGTGGTCGGCATGTTCACCCGTCGTCGATCGAGGACCGCGACCTGACGGATGATATATCCCTCTTCCTTCAACCACGCTATTCGCCGCGAACAGGCCGAAGTCGACAGATTGACCAACTCCGCGACCTCGGCGAGCGGCGCATCCGCGTTCGCCTGCAGCAGCTTGAGAATTTTTCGATCGCGATCATCCAGCATGGCCGCATCCTGCGCCGTCCGGTGAAAACATGCAATTCAAAGGCGCATCCATGCAATAAGGCGCAGCAGATGTGCGCCAATCGTGCTTTATCAGAAAACTACGCGCGCACATTTCGCGGTGATCATGGGACACTCTAGCGTCTGAAAACGGATTTCCCGGGAATCCCTAGAGTCGGAGACGATCGATGCCTACGCCCTGCAAGCTGGATTTTGCGCGATTGCGGGGCGAAGTCATCGGGATGGATGCCCCGATCGAAACCCCGTTCGGCGCGCGAACGATGTCGTATTGCGACTACACGGCATCGGGGCGCGGGCTGCATTTCGTGGAACGCCATATACATGGCATGTTGCAGCAGTATGCCAACACGCATACCGAAGACGACATCAGCGGTCGCGCGACATCCCGATTGCTGCATGAGGCGGAGGACGCCATCAAGCGTGCCGTCAATGCCGGACCGAACGGCCGCATCATCGCCTGCGGCACCGGTGCGACCGGTGCCATCGACAAATTGCAGCAGATCTTGGGAGTTGCGTTCGCTCCGGCAACGAGATCACGATTCGACGAGCACCTCGCGCAATTTTTCGGACTCGAGCGGGCGCTGGAATTTCGCGCATTTCAAGAAAGCCGGCAGCCGGTGGTCTTCGTCGGACCCTATGAGCACCATTCGAATGAGATCTCCTGGCGGCAGGGATTGGCGACCGTCGTCACGATCGCCTTGCGGGCGGACGGCGGCATAGATCTCGATCATCTGGCGGCGGTGCTGCAGGCGCCGGAGTTCCGGCATCGGCCGCGGATCGGCTCATTTTCCGCGGCATCGAACGTGACCGGAATGCGCACGCCGGTCGACGAGATTGCGACGCTCCTGCACCGCCACTCGGCCGTCGCCTGCTTCGATTTCGCGGCGAGCGGTCCGTACGCCGCCATCGACATGAATCGGGGCGGCGATGCGTGGATGGACGCGATTTACCTCTCTCCACACAAATTCATCGGCGGACCGGGGTCGAGCGGCATACTCGTGTTCAACTCGCGCTTGTACCGCCAAGAGCTCGCGCCCACCGTCGCCGGCGGCGGCACCGTCGACTACGTCAGTCCGGCCGATCAAGATTTCGTCACCGACATCGAGGCCCGCGAAAAGGCCGGGACTCCGGGCATTCTGCAGACCATACGGGCCGCGCTCGCGTTTGAAATCAAACAGGCGCTGACGCCGGCCGCCATCGAGGCGCGCGAGCAGGCGCTGCTCGCGCGCGCGTTCGACCGGTGGAAGGGCGTCGCGGGCCTCGAAATTCTCGGAAATACGGATCCAGCGCGCAGAGTCGGCATCGTCGCGTTCAACGTGAGAGATCCTCGCGGGGGCGTGCTGCACCCGAGATTCGTGACGGTGCTGCTGAACGATCTGTTCGGAATACAGTCGCGGGCGGGATGTTCCTGTGCGGGTCCCTATGGCCACCGCCTGCTCTCCATCGATGAGGAGGTTTCCGAACAGTATCGTGCCTGGGTGCGCAAGGGCTATCACGGAATCAAGCCCGGGTGGTGCCGAATCGGCTTTCATTTCGTGATGGATGACGTCGATGCCGACTTCGTGATCGACGCGGTTCAATTCGTGGCGGCGGCTGGATACAGGTTTCTTGCGCTCTACGCCTTCGATCCGCTGACCGGGCAGTGGAGGCATCGGGACGAGCGCGGTGGCGGATCGGCGTGGTCTCTCGCGGGCGCCTTGGATGCCCGCGAGGCGTCGCCTTCCGCGTTGCCGGCCGCAGAACGGGCGCGGCGTTTCGATGACTATCTGGCCGAGGCGCGGCGCATCGCCGCGGAGTTGGGCGAGCCGGCGAGCGGTGCGGCGTCGCAAAATTGGCCCTTCTTCGCACTGTATCGATGACGCAACCGCGCGTGACCCGCCGCGCCGCTCCTGCGCATTGGCGCTGAAGTTGATGCGGCTGGCATTCGCGAGTGCGCCCGGTGTACGGGGCATCCTCCGCGGTCACCGAACGAATCAGCACCGCACCGGTGAAAATGCCCGTGCGCTATTTCGCGTCGCGCCGGTGGCCCCGCTCGATGCGCGACGGGCGTTGCCAAGCCGCGGTGCACACGGTTAGGCTGATGCCGAACGCGATGGGGAGCAGGCGTGAGCCGCAATATCAGCAAAGCCGGGTATGCCACGGCTCATTGGATCAGATTTCCGGAAATTGTGACCCCCGAGACGATCGCGCGCGCCGAGGCCCCTGCCGAATCCTTGAGTTGGAAGATCGGCCCCGACGGGCCGGTAGGCCCCAGCGGGGTTCATTTGCCGAGCAATATCTGGTGCGGCGTCGCGCTGTTTACCGATCTCGCCGCCGCGGACGCGGCGCTGGATGCCAAGGAGCGCCATCTACCGTGGCTGCCGAACGCCGTCGAAAGCTGGCACGCCTTGCTGCTGCCGATCGCGCATCGCGGTGAGTGCAATCACATCGAGCGCGCCGCACCCGGGCCGATATTCGACATTGCCGCCCGGGATCCGGGCGGTCCGTTGCTCGTCATGACGACCGCCGGATTCAACCAAGGTGCGGATTTGGATCTGGCCCGCGTCGTTGACTTTCGCGTGCACCTCGGCGGGGTTCACGAATGGCTCAAGTCGGTCGACGGACGCATCGCCAGTCAGGTGTTTACGCCCCATACGGCCGGGGACGACAGCGTCACCATGTCCATCTGGCGCAACGATGCGGTCATGGTCGGATCCATGTACAAGCCGGGGGCCCATCGAGCCCAAATCGATCGGTACCAGACGGAAAAGACGGCCGATCGCGCGTCCTTCACGCGGTTGCGCATGCTGCGCACGGCGGGCCAATGGAATGGAGTCGATCTCATGCGGGCAGCGATCGCCGGTGGCGGTTGACGCGTACCGCCGCCGCTCCCCACGAACACTGAACGCGCGGTGCATGACGCCGCCCCCGAGTGGGGGGGCGCCGTCGCATCGGGGACAGATCAGAACAGCACGGCCGCCTTCTCGAGCGCGATCGCCACGCCGATCAGGAACGGAATGCCGATCGCCGCCCAGGCGAGCACCCCGACGAAACCGAAGGTGCCGCGCGCGGCGAGCACGGGATCTCCGCGGTTCGCATCTTCGTGCTGGAGCGATTTCTCGCGTGCCAACTGCTCCGGCGTCATGTGGTGCCTTTCGTGGACCGGCTGGATGAACAGATTGCACACGAGGCCGATCAGCAGCATGCCGGTCAGGATGTACAGCGTGCGATCGTAGACCAGCGCATGGGCGACGCCCGCATCGATCTGCGCCTGGCGAATCTCGGCGATCAGGAACGGCCCGACGATGCCGGCGACGGACCACGCGGTCAGCAGCCGCCCGTGAATCGCGCCGACCATCTGCGTGCCGAACAGGTCGGCGAGGTAGGCGGGCACCGTCGAGAAGCCGCCGCCGTACATCGTCAGGATGAGGCAGATCGCAATCACGAACAGACCGGCGTAGCCGAGATGACCGAGCGTCGGCATGGTCGCGTACAGGATCATTCCCAGGACGAAGAATGCGGTGTACGTGAGTTTGCGGCCGATGAAATCGGAGATCGACGCCCAGAACAGCCGGCCGAGGCTGTTGAACAAGCTGATCAGTCCGACGAGTCCGGCCGCCGAGGCGGCGATTGCCGCCTTTTGTGCCGGGGTGAGGGTCGCGATCTTGGAGAGTCCGATCAGGCGGCCGCCGAACACGTCCTGCAGCATCGGACTCGCCATCGAGATGACGCCGATGCCCGCGGTGACGTTCAGGCATAGCACCCCCCAGATCAGCCAGAACTGCGGAGTCCGCCAGGCCACGTTCAGGTGCACGTGGCGCTCGGTGATCATCGCCTTGCGCGCCGCTCCGGTGGGCGGCGTCCAGCCGGCCGGCCGCCAGCCGCTCGGCGGAATGCGCATTCCGAATGCGCCCGCCGACATCGCCACGAGATACAGCGCGCCCATCGCGATCAAGGTCGGCGCGACGCCGCGCGCGCTGTCGCCGTTGCCGAAGGCGCGCATCAGCGCGACCGCGATCGGCGCGCCGATCATCGCTCCCCCGCCATATCCCATGATCGCGAAGCCGGTGGCCATGCCGCGGCGGTCGGGGAACCACTTGATCAGCGTGGACACCGGGCTGATGTAGCCGAGGCCCTGGCCGACGCCGCCGAGGATGCCGCAACCCAGCCACAACAGCCACAGTTGGTGCACATACACGCCGATGCCGCCGAGCACGAGACCGCCGCCCCAGCACAAGGCCGCGATGAAGCCGGCCTTGCGCGGCCCTGCGTGCTCGAGCCAGCCTCCCCAGAGCGCCGCCGAGATGCCGAGGACGGCGATGAACATCTCGAACGTGTGGGTCACGGACGGGACCGTCCAGTTGCAGGACGCCGAGAACATCTCGGTGAGAAGGTCCTGAGCATGGCAGGTCGTCGCGTTCGTCGTCGCGAGCAGGTGAGTCATCGGCAGCCAGAAGACCGAAAAGCCGTAGGCCATGCCGATCGACAGGTGTATGGCGAGTGCCGCGGGGGGCACGAGCCAACGGTTGAAGCGCGGTCCGGCGACGGTGTGCTCGCGAGCAAGCAGTCCGCCGGGCGGCGCGGTCGCAAATGCTTCAGGCATGATGTCCCTCCCTGTTGTCGTCCCGTCTTGGCGCTTATTCTCCGGCAGGCCTCGTCGGACGTCTCGGTATTGGTGGCCCATCGTACGCCGCAACCGGGGGCGCGGCACAGGCCTCGCGGGCGAGCAATGCGCGTTTTCTGTCAATCCCCCACCGATAGCCCGCCAGTCTCGCGCCCGCGCCGACGACCCGATGGCACGGAATGAGTAAGGCGACGTGGTTTGCGGCGCAGGCGGATGCGACGGCGCGCGCCGCCGTGCGCATCCCCATCCGTTGCGCGAGCCCCCCATAGCTCTCGATTCCGCCCAGCGGGATTTCGCGCAATGCGCGCCACACCCGGGATTGAAACGCCGTCCCCTGGATGTCCACGGGAAGGTCGAGCGCCTCCCGCGGCAACAGCACGAAATCACGCACCCGTTGGAACCACGCGTACAGGCGCTCTTCGTCGTTGAAGAGCCTCGCCTTGGGGTACGCCGCCCGCAGTTCTGCGACCAAGGCACCCGGTTCGTCGCCGAATGACAACCAGCAGATGCCGGTGGTCGTCGCCGCGAGCAGCATCCAGCCAAGATCCGACAGCCCCGCCCACCAGCCGAGCACGAGTTCTCCGCGCAGGCGGCCGGGCGTCGCGCCCAACGCGCCGGACGCCGCGGCGTAAGCGGTGGAATTGGTGCCGAAGCCGGCGTCGAACACGGCGTCGAGCGCGCTGCGGCTGGTCACCGCGCTCTTCGCCAGCCGGTGCAGTTGCAGGGTTTGCGCATAGGCCTTGGGGCTCGCGCCCAGTCTGCGTGTGAACTGTCGCTGCAGTTCAGAACGGCTGACACCGACGCGGGCGGCCAATTCCTCGAGAGCCAAGGCTTCGGTCTCGATGAGCCTGCAGGCCTCGCCGAGCACCGCGGGCCAGTCCACCCGGTTCATGCACGGCCGGCGCGGGCGCACCCTCGTGGAACGATGAGACTTCGCCATGGACTTCGTCCGATTCAACCGAGATGTAGATGACACGATGGCGTGACCTCCGGGTATACGCAAGCTCAACGTTCGGACGACGAGAGCGCTTCGCCGACCGGGCGGGATGTTGCGCGACTTCCGCATTTGCGGCTTCCGGATTCGTGCGCGAGGGCCGCGCTATCCCCGTACCCGGCTTCGCGAGTAGCATGTTCGCGTCCAACCGCCGGGAAAGGAGGAGTCAATCATGAAAAACCTCGGGCGCATTTACCTGCTGACCGCCGCCTTGATGCTGCCGGTCGGCGGTGCGTTTGCCGATAGCTACAGCGACACGACGGCCTTGTTCGAGCACTCGGGCGCAAGCCGGGAATTCTTCCACTCCAGCTACGCCTACGCCGTTTTTCCGACGATCGGCAAGGGCGGGTTCGTCGTCGGCGCCGCACACGGCGACGGACGTGTCTACGAACACGGCAGACATGTGGGCGACACTTCGATGACCCAGCTCAGCATCGGCTTTCAGTTCGGCGGCCAGGCGTACAGCGAGATCCTCTTTTTTGAGAACGCGGAGGCGCTCGCGCGCTTCGAGCGGGGCGACTTCGCGCTCAGTGCGGACGCCAGCGCGGTCGCCATCACCGCGAGCGCGTCGGCGAGCGCGGGCACGACGGGCGCGAGTGCCGGGGCGAGCGGCACCAAGGAACACGCAACGACGACCGGTCGCTACGTGAACGGTGTCGCGGTGTTCACGATCGGCAAGGGGGGTCTCATGTATCAGGCCGCCGTAGCCGGTCAAAAATTCACGTACAAGGCGGTCCGCTAGCGGAGCGCCGATTCCCGCGGCCGCTGCGCGCCTTGACAGGCAAGTAAAAACTTGCATATTATACAGGCAAGCGATTACTTGCCTGTAGTTTTCCATGACCAAGCAACCCGCGGATCCTGATCTGCTCTTCAAGGCGCTCGCCGATCCCAACCGGCGCAAGTTGCTCGATCTCCTGCACGCGCACGACGGGCGCACTCTCGGCGAGCTGTGCGAACACCTGGACATGTCGCGGCAGGGCGTGACGCAGCACCTGGGCGTGTTGGAGGCGGCAAATCTGGTCGCCACCCTGCGGCGGGGCCGGGAAAAGCTGCATTTCCTCAATCCCGTGCCGCTCCAGGAAATCTACGAGCGTTGGATCGCCAAGTTCGAAAAGCCGCGCCTGAAGGCGCTGGCCGATCTTAAACAGCAACTGGAGAAAACCTAATGGCTAGATCGACCTTTGTGTACGTAACCTATATCCGAACGACGCCGGAGAAGCTGTGGTCGGCACTGACCGACGCGCAGTTCATGAAACAGTATTGGTTCGGCATGCATTGCGAGTGCCAATGGACCGCGGGTTCTCCGTGGAAATTGGTGTCGGAGACCGGCCAGGTGCTGGACGCCGGCGACATCATCGAGGCTGAGCCGCCCCGGCGGCTCGTGATTCGCTGGCGGCACCAGAACAAACCCGAGTTCAAGGCCGAGGGTGATTCGCGTTGCACGATGGAATTGGAGCCGGTGGGAGCGGCGGTCAAGCTGTCGATCACACACAGCATCGAGCGCGATTCCTCGAAGCTCATCGAGGCGGTGTCCGGCGGCTGGCCGAAGATCCTATCCAACCTCAAGTCCTTGCTGGAGACGGGTTCGGCGGTTCTTGCCGATCCGTACCCCGCGGCGACGGCCCGGGCGGGTTGAGCGCGTCAAGGATGCGCGATGTGCGGCCCGGCATGGGCCGCGGAGTCGACTTGGCCGTGGATATCGGGCCTGCGCTCCTTCAGCAGCAGCATCCCGGCGAGGGTCGGACGCACTAGCGCGCGCCCCTCGCCGGCCTCGCACCGGACCAAGCCGCGATCGTTCGCGTCTTCCCACACCGTGAGGCGTGGGCAGGACGTCCGCCACGCCGACATCGTTTCTTCGTACGTGCGCTCGGTCCGGGCCAGCCATTCGATGAGGTCCAGGATCAAATTGTCGATGGTGTCCGGCATGGTCGTCCGTTCCGGCGGCCGATGCTAGCGCAGGCGCCGGCCGTGCCGCAATCCGGGCCAGGGTTGTTCTCCGCCGCGACACTGCGTTAACCTGATTAACTGAAAGGACCAAACGTGTGTGGGTGCCGGAACGATGGGAAAGAAGCCGCAGGAATTGGACGGCGGGGTTCGGATCGATCCGGACCGGCTGTGGACGAGTCTCGAGACCATGGCGCGGATCGGCGCCACCGGGCGCGGCGGCTGTGATCGGCAGGCGCTGACCGACGAGGACCGCGCCGGTCGCGACCAATTCGTCGAATGGGCGGCCGCGCTCGGCTGCCGCGTCGCGGTCGACCAAATCGGCAACATCTTTGCCCGAATGGAGGGCGCGGATCCCGACGCGGCGCCGGTGCTGATCGGCAGCCATCTGGACACCCAGGCGACCGGGGGCCGTTTCGACGGAGTCTATGGGGTGCTCGCCGGCATCGAGGTGCTGCGTACGCTCGCCGAACAGGGATTGCACGCGCGCCGGCCGATCGAAATCGTGAACTGGACCAACGAGGAGGGCTGCCGATTCGCGCCGGCGATGCTCGGATCCGGAGTGGTCGCGGAGACGTTCACGCTCGACTATGCCTATGCCCGCACCGACCGCGACGGCCATTCCCTGGGCGATGAGCTGGCGCGCATCGGCTACGTCGGCGCGGAGCCGGCGCGGCCACGGTCGTTGGCGGCCGCCTTCGAAGCGCACATCGAACAAGGGCCGATTCTCGAGGCGGAGCGAACGACGATCGGCGTGGTCACCGGGATCCAGGGTGCGTACTGGCTCGACGTCGAACTGACCGGCAGCGCTTGTCATGCTGGGCCGACCCCGATGGAAGCGCGCCGCGATCCATGGCGTGCGGCCGTGCCGATAATCGACTACGCCTTCGCGCTGGCCGCGGAGCGCGGTCCCTGGGGGCGGGCGACCATCGGCAACGTCAAGATCCACCCCGGTTCGCGCAACACCGTGCCGGAACGGCTGGTCATTTCGGTCGATTTGCGCCACCCGGAGGTGGGCGTGCTCGCCGCCATGGAAGCGCAGTTCCGTGAGCGGGTCGCGCTGTTCGCCACGGATGCGCGCGTCGACGCGCGCGTCGACACCGTGTGGTACATGCCGCCGACCCAGTTCGATCCCGGCCTGATCGACCTCATCGACCGCACCGCCGGCGCGCTCGGCTACAGCCGCAAGCGCATGGTGAGCGGCGCAGGCCACGACTCGCTGTATACGGCGCGCTACGCCCCGACGGCGATGATATTCGTCCCTTGCCGTGACGGTCTCAGCCACAATGAAGCCGAAGACGCCAGCCTCGAGGATCTCGCGGCCGGCGCGAACGTGCTGCTGCATGCGGTGTGGGCCGCCGCGAACGCGTGATCACCAAGGTGGGATAATCGAACGATGAAGCTCAGCACGAGAATCGCCGGCGGCGGAACACCGCGCCCGCAACATTGGGGTGTCGACAGTGAATATGGCGCGCTGCGCAAGGTGCTGGTCGGGCCGATCGACCATTTCACCTGGCAGCCGGGCAACGCGGTCGCGCAGCGCGCCGAGCGCGTCGGTTTGCGCTTCGACTTCGAGACCGCGCGGCGGCAGTACGGGGAGATGCTGGACGTGTATCGCGCGGCCGGGGTGGAGGTGCACCTGCTGCCCGCCGAGCCCGGACTGCCGTATCAAATTTTCGCGCGTGACAGCAGCGTGATGACCCCCTGGGGCGCGGTCATCATGCAGCTTCAAAAGGTCTATCGGCGCGGTGAATACGCGTCCTGCCTGCGCTTCTACCTCGAAGCCGGCATCCCGATCTACGACCTCGTGACCGCCGGCAACGTCGAGGGCGGCGATTTCATGGTGCTGGAGCCGGGATTGGCGGTATGCGGCTATTCCGGCGAGCGCTCGATCGAGGCGGCCGCGACGCAGCTGGGGTCGTGGTTCGAGGCGGAGGGATGGGAGTTTCGGACGTACGCGTTCGATTCCCACTTTCTGCATCTCGACGTGCAGTTCGGCATGCTCGCCGAGGGCCTGGCGGTGCTGTGCGTCGAGGCGGTCGAACCGGAATTCGCCGACTGGCTGCGGGCGCGGCGCATCCGGGTGATTCCGGTGTCGTATGCGGACGCGATGCAACTCGGGACGAACGTGGTGGCCCTCGGCAAGGAACGGGTCATGGTCCCCTCGTCCAGCAAGGCCTTGATCGCCGCCTGCCGGGCGGAGGGGCTCACGGTCTATGACCCCGACGTGTCGATGATCGCCGACGGCGGCGGCGCCGTGCACTGCATGTGTCAGGCGCTCGCGCGCGACCGGGTGCCGCCGCGGCGTTGAGCGCGCGGCTCGACGCGCGATCGGCGGGTCGCGCTCAGTTCGCGATCCGCTTCAGTATCGCGTCGCTCGCCCGAATCGCGGATTCCTCCCGGGACCGGTCCAGTGATCGACAGAACATCAGGTACACCGCGCCCGAGACGATGAGCCCGACGAGCCAGCCGACATCGACGCCCCCGAGCGCGCGCGCGGCCGGTCCCACGTACAGGCCCGGCAAAACGCCGAACGGAACCGTCGCCGTGAAGCCGATGAGGTAGGCGCCGAGTCCGCGAGCGGCCCAGTTGCCGTAAATGCCGTCGGCGACGAGCAGATCCGTGATCGCGTAGCGGCCGCGCCGGACGAAGAAATAATCCACGAGGTTCACGGCGGTCCAAGGCACGAGAAGGTAGAGCATGATCGTCAGCACGTCGAACAACAGCGCGATCGCATCGCCGCGCGCGGCGAAGGTGAGCGCGATCCAAATGACGGCGAGTCCGGCGATCGACGCGAACCGCAGACGCGGCCCGGGTTGAATCCCGAACACCGAATTCAGCGCGGTCACCACCGTCAGCATGCCGCTGTAGGCGTTCAAGCCCATCGTCGCGACCAGCGCGGTGACGGAGGCGAGCGCCATGATGACGCCGAAGCCTCCCTGCAGCGCATTGCCGGCGTCGTGCAGCGCCACCAATCCGTCCGATTCGCCGAGCCGTGTCGCGAGCCAGGCGCCCAGCGCGATCAGCCAGATGGCCGACGAGGACGCGCCGACGAACACCGAGGCGATGATCGCCCGCGGCGAGGTCTTGCGCGGCAGGTAGCGCGAGTAGTCGGAAACCGACGGCGCGTAGGTGATGTTGTAGCTTGCGCTCGCGGCGAACTGCGCGACGAAGGCCGTCCAGGAGAATGCGCCGGCGACGGCGTGATGCACCGGGATTTTTCCGAACATGATCGCGAGCGTGAGCCAGGAATACAGCGGCAGGCAGACGAAAAAGCACCAGCGGAAGATCCGGTGCAGCCAGTCGTGACCATAGATCGCGAGCGCCGCGGCGATCAAGCCGGCGCCGATCGTCACCGCGGCGCCGTTCCAGCCGAGTATGCCGGTGAGGCCCTGGGCGGCAAGCACCGTGTCGGCCACGTTGAAGCCGATGAAGGTGAACAATGCGCCGACCAGCGCAATGACGACGCCGCGGAAGCCGAACTGGGCGCGCGACTGGATCATCTGCGGCAGGCCGAGTTCGGCGCCCTGCGATGCGTGGAACGCGACGAACACCGTGCCGAACAGGATCCCGAGAGCCCCGCCGAGCGCCGTCGCGCCGAATCCTAGCCCCATGCTCGGGCCGATGAACCCGATCGCGATCGTGAAGAAATGGAAGTTGCCGAGGAACCAGAACGGCCCCTGATCGATCACCCGGCCGTGCCGCTCGTGCTCGGCGATGTAGTCGATCGACTTGCGCTCGATCATCCGCGCCCACCCTGCGCGAGCACCTGCGCCGCGACCTGCGCGCCGAGTTCCGCGAGGCGCGCAATGTACGACCAGTCGAGGCCGCCGTCGTCGGTGAGTGCGCTCAGGCACCCGATCACCAGTTCCTCCTCGGGATAGACCATCAGCCACTGGCCGCCGTAGCCGTTGTGACCGAGCCAGTGCCCGTCGGTTTCGCAGAAATTGCGGTAATTGCCGCGGCCCAGCAGGCTCGGGGTGCCGGCGCGGTGCTGCGCCCGCGTCGCCTCGCGGAAGCTCGTGCCGCCGACGCGATGTCCGTCGACACCGGCGCCGGCCCGCGCCAGAAGCAATCCGTAGCGGCCGAAATCGCGCAGCGTCAGGTGCAGTCCGCCGCCCGCGAACGGAACCCCGGTGCGGTCGGTCGACAGGTGCACGGTCGACTCGGCGCCGCAGGCTTCGACGAGGTCGAGATACAGGTCGCGCAGGCTGCGTCCCGCCGCCAGTTCGCAGACCCAGGCCGCGACGTCGGTGTTCGCCGTCTTGTAGTGCAGCCGCCGCGCCGGATCGGCGCCGCCGCCGCCCGTGATCCCCCGTAGAAACTCGCGCAGATCGACGTGCGGGCGCGCGGGCATGATGCGCCAGCCGTGGGCATCTTCCAGCAGGCCCACGGTCGCATCCGGATCGTAAAAATCCTCGGTGTAGTCGTTGACGACCGCCATGTCGAACAGGTCCTGCAGACGCGCGTGCGCGTAGCCCGGGCCGACCTGCGGCAGGCGCTTCACGACCGGTTCGGCGAGATCGAGCCGTCCCTCCTCGACGAGCCGGCCGGCGAACAGGTGAACGCTCGTCTTCGTGATCGACTGGATCGAATGCGGGGACGACGGCTGAAAATCATCGGCGTAGCGCTCCAGCAGGATCCGCTGTCCCCGCAGCACGATCATACCGGTGAAGCACGGATGGCTCGTGTACCAACGCACCGGCTCCAGGTCGTGCAGCCGGTAATCGTGGCAGGTCGCGAGCGGCAGCACCCGCGGGGCGCGAAAGCTCAGGCCGTAGCGGTGCAGCCGGTGCAGGTCCATGAGCCCCCGGCGGCGCGCGGCCGGCTGATCCCACGCCGCCTTGTTGTGCGGTCCGACCGCGAGTCCATCCGGCAGGCGCGCTGTGTCCATCATGATTTCCCCGGCGGTGGTTGCGGAGGGTTAATGTCTTTAACTCCCTGACCCCCGTGAAAGTAAACCACCGACCCGGACGATTGCAAGGCGCATCGACCCTTGTCGTGCCGGCTCCAGTCTGTCAGAGTGCCGCGAAAATGGCGGCGCAGGAGTGATGCAATGGCGGCAACCCGCGGCGTCGGCAGGGGCAGGGCGCCGACGCGCCAGCGAATTCTCGATGTGGCCGAACGGCTGATCGCAGCCAAGGGAGTGTACGGATTCGCGTTGCGCGACGTCGCCGCGCCGCTCGGAGTCCAGGTCCCGGCGATCTACAAGCACTTCGACAGCCGTGACGACATGCTGGTCGAGGTGTCGCGGCGCTTCATCACGCTGCTCGCCGACCAGTTCGAGGCGCCGCCGACGCCGCATCCGGCGGCGGCGATGCGCCGATCGCTCGACGCCTTCGTGTGCTTCAAGATGTTCCATCCGGCGTACGTGCGGCTCGCGCTCACCGACTTCGCGACCCCCGGTGGCGGCATGGATTACGTGACGCTCGCGGCCGGCGGATCGTTCGAGGAGAACTTCTCCAGGGGACCCCTCGCGGCGATGCATTCGCGGCTGCGCGGCCTGTTGCGGGCGGGTGCCCGCAGCGGGGACTTTCGCCGCACGGACGCCACCGACTTCTATCGGATCGTCAAGGCGGCGCTCCTGATCCGTCTGGTGTTCCCGAACGACCGGCTGCTGCTGCGCCGGCCGACGCCGGCGGAGGTCCGGGCGACGCAGCGCTGGCTCTGGGACATCGCCCGGCGTCACCTCGCGCGCGCATGACCGCGGCCGTACGGCGGCGCCGCGGCGGGGAAGGTTTGACATTCTCCCGGTCGCGCGCTATCTATGCCTCCGGGGGTTAATGGCGTTAACCGCGTGAGTGCCGCGATGGCGTCCGCGCCGAAGGGAGATCAAGACATGACTCGTACCCGTCGTTCCGCCGCGAACGCGCCGCAGCGCGGCCGCCAGCAGCGGACCCAGCTGACCCCGGTGATGGTGGGCGTGCTTGCCGCGCTCTATGGAGCGTCCGCGGCCGCCGCCGACGGCGGCCTGAAGGAGATCATCGTCACCGCGACGCGCCACGCCGAGTCCGCGCAGGACATCCCGGCGAGCATCACGGCGATCGCCGGCAGCGCGATCGCGCAGGCTGGCATCGTCGACGTCAACGACCTCGCGCACTCGGTCGCCGGCATCGCGGTGACCGACAAGGGCCCGTTCGGGGGAGTCAACGGCTCCGCGTTGATCATCCGCGGCCTGAACAGCGATTCGACGTCCGGCGAGTTCATCCAGTCCTCGCCGATCGTCCAGCCGGTCGCCACCTACGTCGACGACACGCCGCTGTTCTTCAACCTCAGGCTCCAGGATCTGAAGCGCGTGGAAATCCTGCGAGGTCCTCAGGGCACGCTGTACGGGTCGGGTTCCCTGGGCGGCACGATCCGCTACGTCCAGAACGCGCCCGACCCGCGCAGTTTCGACGCCAAGGTGGAAACGGGGGTGAGCGACACGGCGCACACGCACGCGTTGAACTACGACGTCAACGGCATGTTGAACATGCCGCTCAGCGACACCTTTGCGCTGCGCCTGAACGCCGGTTACACGAGCGACGCGGGGTTCATCGACCAGCCGGACCTGTACGTGCTCGACTCGAACGGCGCACCGGTGCCGGCGCAGCCGGGCAACCTGTTGAGCCCGCCGGCGACCTATGCGAAGCACGGCGTGAACTCCTATCTCTACCGCACCGCGCGCGTCGCCGCGTCCTGGAAGCCGAACGATGTCTTTCGGGCGCAACTCTCCTATTATCATCAATCGGCGTCGGCGGACGGCTATCCGTACGCCGCGCCGTACTATGGCTTGAAGGCGCTGGCTTCGTCGGATTACATACCGGCGACGACGCACGACACCGTCGACTTGTTGGCGATGACCGTCGAGGCCGAACTCGGCTTCGCGACGCTCTCGTCCAATTCGTCCTGGGCGGATCACAAGACCGACGCGGTCGGCGACGTCACGTCGCTGTACGACTACTTTCCGTTCTATCCGGCCCTCTATGGCGCGAATCCGCGCGTGCTGGTCGTCGGCCGCCAGGGCTACGATGACAAGCCATGGACCGAGGAGTTGCGCCTCGCCTCGAAGCCGGGCGGCCGGACCGAATGGGTTGCCGGCGTTTTCTACAAGAGCGAGACGACCGGGATTCGCGAGCACGACTTCTACCCCGGGTATCTCGATTTCTATAATGCCTGTACACCGGTCTACGGCGCGGGCGACGGCATCTCGCCGTCGGTGTGCGGCATCGGCGAGACGGCGTTCACGCCCGGCACGCCGAGCGTGATCAATGGAATTCCGATCGTCCAGGATCAGGCCTATATCGGCGACTTCCAGACCAAGTACACGGACGCCGCGGCCTTCGGAGAATTCACCTGGCATCTGTCGAAATCATGGAGCCTCACCGGCGGCGCGCGCTTGTTCCGCCAGACCGTATCGCAGTCGCAGCAGACCGGCCTGCTGTTCGACGGCCCTGGCTACATCGCGAATGAATCCCAGGCGTACGCGTGGCGCAAGGCGCTGTGGAAAGTCAACGTCGCCTACCGCATCGATCGCAGGAATCTCGCCTACGCAACCTGGTCCCAGGGCTTCCGCCGCGGCGCGGTGAACGCCCTGCCGCCGAACGAGGCCGCGGTCGGCTACGTGACGGATCCGGGATTGTTCAAGGTCGCGCCGGACACCGTCGACAACTACGAAGTCGGGGTGAAGGGCGGCGTGCGCGACCGCCTCCAGTACTCGGCCGCGATCTACGACATGGAGTGGCACAACGTGCAGGAGTCGGCATTCCTGACGCCGCTCGCGCTGCCCGGCGCGCTCAACGTCGGAAATGCCTACAGCCGGGGGCTGGAGAGCGAGGTGCTCGCCCGGGTGACCGATCGCTGGACGGCGCAGTTCGACTACACCTACGACCAAACCAAATTGACGTCCTACTCCGCGCTCGCGCTGATCGGGTTGTCGGTCCCGCCGCCGCCGGCCGGTTCGGCGCTGCCCGGCACGCCGAAGAACACGATCGCGGCGACGATCACCTACGGGAACGTGCCGGTCGGCGACGGCGATATGCGCGCCTCGCTGACGGCGCACTACCAGAGCGCGATGCTGCCGGCGCTGTCGGCGACGATACCGACGGTGCCGAGCTATACGCTCGTCGGGGCGCGCGTGAGCTACACCCAGTCGCACTGGGAGGGCACGCTGTACGTCGACAACCTGACGAACCGGATCGGCGTGAATTCGTACACCGATCCGAGCCAATGGGGGCAGTATTATCAGGCGCTGGTCAGCCGTCCCCGTACCGTGGGCCTGACGATCGCCTATTCGTTCAAGGAACCCTGAGGCGCGCGGGGTCCGGCTCGGCGCGCACGTAGCGGCGCTCGCCGCTGCGCGGATCGAAGTACACCTCGAAGGTTTCGCCGGTGTGCGGATCCTCGAAGCGCTCGTCGGTGCGCTCCCAGGGCGCGCCGGGCCGCGCCTGGTTGCCGCGGTAGCGCCAGCGTTCGAACACGGTGCCGAGCCCGATCACCGCGCCGGCGATCAACAGCTGCGCCCCCGGAGAGCGGACGCCCGCAAGCAGCAGTCCGGCGCCGACGAGGCTCGCGGCGAGCGTCGCCGCCAGGAGCGCGGTGCGCAGCACGGTCAGTCCGCCTTCTCGAGCACGACGGCGGTGCCGTAGGCGACGACCTCGGTCATGGTCTGGCCGATCTCCGACGAATCGAAGCGCATCATCACGATCGCGTTGGCCTGCATGATGGTCGCGTTTCGTACCATGCGGTCCACCGCGTGGCGGCGCGCCTCCTCCAGCATCTGGGTGTACTCGGTGATCTCGCCGCCGGCGAGAGAGCGCAGCCCCGCCATGAGGTTGCCGCCGATCCCGCGGCTGCGCACGACGACACCGAAGACCTGACCCTTGGTTTCACGAACCCGAAAGCCGCTCACATTCTCCGTCGTCACGACCAGCATGATGTACCTCTCCGAGTTGACGCATTCCGACCCGGCCCATCCGGCGACCCGACGGACATTACTCCAGCCTTCCGGAGAGGCCAAGTGGCGGCGAGACGGCGGGACGCGGGCCCGCTCCGGCGCCGCGCCGCCGGATCAGTCGATTCAAGGGATCCGAGTAGAAGCGCCCCACGAACTCTCCCAGCGCCGCGGCGGTCAGGATGACGCCTGCGAACAAAATGGGCACCGCGGATGGCGGCTTCCCGGCGTCGACGAAGAGCGTGAAGCCGCCGATCACGACGAACATATGGGTCAGGTAGATTTCATAGCTGCGTCGCCCGAGCAGGCGCAGCGGCGCCGTGATCGCGGATCCGGCCGCCGCCGACTGCGCGGCCGCGGCGATCACCAGGCAGGTGCCGAGCGCCAGCAGCGTCATATCCAGGCCGGCTCGTGCGAGGCCGAGGCGATGCACCACGGCCGAGCAGCACAGGATGAACAGCATCAGGACCGCGCCGGCGGTGCGCAGCACGCTCGCCGCGCGGACGGAGAACCGCCGCCGGCTCACGAGCAGCGCGGTCAGGCAGCCGAGCGCGATGGCATCCATGCCGCCGAGGTAGGAGTACTCCCGCCAGACCTCATTGTGACCCGCGAGCACGGTGCGGGCGAACGGCCCGACGGCGGCGAGCACGACCAGAAGCGCGATCAGCCGTCGGCCGCGGCCAGGCCACAGCAGGCACCAGGGGAACAGCAGGTAGAACGTCTCCTCGACCGACAGCGACCAAAGCACGTCCCAATTGCCGGGAAGATAGCCCCGGCGGGACTCGAGCACATTGACGTGAAACGTCAGCGCCGCGAACAGCGCCCGGCCCAAGCCCCCCGTTTTGGCCGGAACGCTGAACCACCGCGAGCCGGTGAAGTGCAGCAGACTCAGGATGACGAGCAGCAGAATCAACAGCGGCGCGATGCGCGCGAAGCGCAGCCGATAGAAAGCCCGCGGGCGGATGGCGCAGGGGAATTGCCAGCGGCGCAGCGAGGTCGCGGTGATCAGAAAACCTGACACGGCGAAGAATATCTGCACGCCGGTTTGACCGTTCCAGACGAGCGCATCGAGCACCTGCCGCGGCAGCGAACGGCCATAGGGAATGCCCGCAATGACGAGCCGCATGTTCACGTGATTCATCAACACGAAGGCGATCGCGGCGCCGCGCAGCAGGTCCACTCCGTCGAGCCGCCGCCCCCCGGGTGCCGGCCGCGACGGCTCTGCGGCGCCGACTCGCTCCATCAATCGCCCCCTCTGTCCCGACGGTCGCTTCCGCGGGCTCGGATTAGGCAGTGTAACCTGCGCGTCGCGTCCGGTTCGATTATGCTGGCGATGCTTAAGCCCTCAGAAAATTGCCCAGCGTCGCCCACTACGGATCGGGGGGCGGGAAGGTGCTGTGCCTGGAAACACCGATCCTGGGGAATCCGCCGATGCGCCACCGTTTTCGAGCCACGCTGCTGCCCGCACTGCTCGCGGCAGGTTCGCTGCACGCGATGACAAGCACGCCCGCCGCCGACGTGGCCGCGAAGTTGGCGCCACAGATCGCGGCGATCGCCATGGCATCGGGCACGCCGCGGGCGCGCGCGATGATGCTGCGCTCGGTGGCCGAGCAGCAGCAGCCGCGCGGACCGGCGCCGCTGGCTGCGCGCTGGAACGCCGGCGGCCAGGTCCAGGTGTATCTCGGTTTCGCGCGCGCAAGCGGCGCACCGACGGCGGATACGCTCGCCGCACTCGGCGCAACCGGCATCCGCATCAGCGACGCACTCGGTGTCGTGCAGGCGTGGGTGCCGGCGACGGCGTTGCTGCGGCTCGCCGCCTTGCCGCAGATCACCCGCATCAGCCTGCCGCGCTACGCGGTTTCGAAGGGCAATCTGGTTCCGGTAGGCGCGCAGCCGCGCATCGGATCGGTCACCACCCAGGGCGACCAGAGTCTCGGCACGGCGCAGTTCCGCCAGGCGACGGGTCTCGACGGTTCGGGCATCTCGGTCGCCATCATTTCCGACGGCGCCGGCGATATTGCGCTGGATCAAGCGAGCGGCGACCTACCGACCAATCCGGCGCCCTACGTCGATGCCAAGCTGCCGGGCACGGGGTTCGAAGGCACGGCGATGATGGAGATCGTCCACGACATGGCGCCAGGCGCCAATCTGGGCTTCTGCGGTCCGGCGACCACGGTCGATTTCCTCGCCTGTCTCGATGATTTCGCCGCCGGCACGGGCGGCTTCACGCCCACCATCATTGCCGACGATCTGGGCTTCCCCGGCGTGGCATTGTTCACAGACGGCGGATTCGCGACGGCGGTGAAGAACTTCGCCATCGCGCATCCGAACATCCGTCTGATCAGCGCAGCCGGCAATGACGCGCAGCAATTCTGGGGTGGAACCTGGGCCCCGACTCCGGTCAATGTCGCCATCAACGGCGTCAATTACACGCAGGCACAGAACTTCGGCGCCGCCGCCGCCCCCGAAACCAGCCTGACGTTCCCGGCCGCCGCGGGCGATACCATCTCCTACGTGGTGCAATGGGACGACGCGTGGATCCCCAATCCCACGAGCCTCACGCCCAACGATCCCAACGACTACGACGTGTTCCTGACCGACGCCAACGGCAACGTGCTTGCCTGCAATCAGGGCGTCAATTTCGGCGTTGCGGCCAGTCCGCCCTCACCGACCAGCTGCGTGATCAGCGGCACGGCGGGGCCCGACAACACCCCGGGACCGCAGCCGGTGCAGGGCGATCTCTACACGAACAGTGCTCAGCAGACGCTCCAGCTGCACATCTACTACGGGGCCGGCAGTCCGGGAGCGCACCTCAAGGTGTTCGTGAACGCCAACAATCACAGCTTCGTGCTGACGCCGAACACGCCCGCCGGCAGCGTCTACGGCCAGTCGGCCTTGGCCGCGCCTTACCAAATCGCCACCACCGCGATCGGCGCCGCCGGCGCCGCGTCGGGCCATGACCCCATCGAGCCCTATGCCTCGCAGGGACCGGTGTTCCTGTCCCAGCCCGCGAGCGGCACCAGCACTCGGCAGAAACCCGACTTCGCCGCCGTCGACTGTGTGTTGGTGACCGGCGTGGGCGGGTTCGCCAATGCCAACGGCGGCTCACCTCCCAGCGCCACCTTCTGCGGTACCTCGGCCACTTCGGGGGCGGTTGCCGCGGTCATGGCTCTGCTCGAGCAGGCCTACCCGGGCAAGGATCCTTACGCGATGCTGCAGGCCGGATCCAAGGCGCTCGGAATCGGCACCCCCAACGGCGTCTACGGCTTTGGCCTCGTCAACGCTTATCAGTCCGGCACGGCGCTGTCGGCGCCCGCGGCCACGATCAGCGCGCCGGTCGGCAACGTCAGCATCCAGACCGGCCAGACGCTCAGTCTCGCCGGCAGCTGCGCGGTCAGCGGCCCTGGAAACGGCGCCCTGAGCTGGAATTTCGGCAGCAACGGGATCTCCGCTTCGACGTCGACGAGTCCCAGCGTCGCGTTCACCACCGCGGGCATATATACCGTGACACTGACGTGTACCAACACGGACTTCAACTCGAGCGCCACGGCCACGCGCAGCGTGACCGTGACGTCGCCGCCGCCATCGAGCGGCGGCGGCGGCGCGGTCGGACTCGGCCTGCTGGCCGCCCTCGTTGCGCTCGCGGCCGCGCGCTCAGCGAACGCGCGCGTAGCGCGGGGGTGCGATTCGAGTCACGAAGGGCAGGGCTGCAATTTCGGGCAGTCGATCCGGCGGTACCCAGCCTTGGACGATCGCGAGCGCCGCGCTGGGTCGCGCGCCGCTGAGTCCGGCGTCGCGCAAAGCTAGGACGTGGTCCGCGGTGACCGCATCGACCGACACGTAGACCTGCAGGCGGCCGCGCTCATCGACGCGCACGGGCCCTCGGGCGTATTCGCTGGCCGGCGCGCCGGCCGCCAGTCGCCGTGCGGCGGCGACGAGCGCCGGCGCGATTCGTGCCGCGCTGCGCGGCGGCACCATCGCGGGCGTGCTCGCGCAGCCGGACAGCATGATCGCCGCCACAGCGGTCAGTGCACGAACGTGGCGGGCGGCGCCGACCGGGTCCATCAACCGACCGCGCCGCGATCCGGCGCCGGGTCCGTCGCATCGCCCAGGAGTCGCGGAAT
>JAJXYR010000152.1 GCA_021780475.1 Pseudomonadota bacterium | reverse complement strand
CGATGAGGCGGCCTGGCTGACGACCGAGGCGGTGGCCGCGGCGCAGGGCGACCCGCGGCGCACGCTGATCGATGCGCGCGCGCCGGAGCGCTTCAGCGGCGCTTTCGAGCCGCTCGACCGGGTCGCGGGGCACGTGCCCGGCGCCCGCAATTACCCGTTCACGCTGAATCTGGGCGCGGACGGCCGGTTCCTCGAGCCGGCGGAACTGCGGCGCCGCTGGCTCGCGTTCCTCGACGGCGCGGCGCCGGGCGGGGTGATCGCGATGTGCGGTTCCGGCGTCACCGCGTGCCACAATCTGCTCGCGCTCGAGCAGGCCGGCCTTTCGGGCGCCGCGCTCTATGCCGGCTCCTTCAGCGAGTGGATCAGCGACCCGGACCGGCCGGTGGCGCGCACCGCGCCGCGCTAGAATCGCGGCGCGGGCGAAAGCCGTCATTTACATGACCCCGCAATTTGATATCTTGCGCGCCTGAATGAACACGCCCGCCAAAAAGCTGCCAGCGCCGCACGCCTGGAAGATCGAACAGTCGCTCGACCTTTACCAGGTCGAAGCCTGGGGCAAGGGCTATTTTTCGATCAACGAGGCCGGCCACGTCGTGGTCCGCCCGACCATGGACGCGGCGCGTGAAATCGACCTGCACGACGTCGTGCAGGGACTCAAGGCGCGGGACCTGCACACGCCGGTCGTGATCCGTTTCTCCGACATCCTCGCGCATCGCCTCAAGCGCCTCGCCGAAGCGTTCGCCGCGGCGATCGCCGAAAACGACTACCGCAACCGCTATGCCGCGGTCTTCCCGATCAAGGTCAACCAGCAACGCCTCGTGGTCGAGGAAGTCTACCGGTACGGCCGGGAATTCGGCTTCGGACTCGAGGTCGGCTCGAAGCCGGAACTGCTCGCCGTGATGTCGATCACCGAGGATGCCCCCGATCGGATCGTGGTCTGCAACGGCTTCAAGGACGCGAGCTACATCGAGGCGGTGATCCTCGCGACCAAGCTCGGACGCAAGATCATCCCGGTGGTCGAGAATTTCGAGGAGATCCACCTGATCCTCAAGTACGCGCAGGCCTACGGGGTGCGCCCGCGGCTCGGCGTGCGCGTGAAGCTCGCGAGCGAAGGGGCCGGCCGCTGGCGCGAGTCCGCCGGGGAGAAATCCAAGTTCGGCTTGTTCATCAGCGAGATCCTCGACCTGCACGCGCTGCTGAAGGAGCGCGGCATGCTCGATTGTCTGCAGCTCGTGCACTGCCACCCCGGCAGCCAGCTGCAGGACATCCGCCGCGTCAAGGACGCCATCAATGAGCTGGCCCACGTCTACGCCGAGCTGCAGCTGATGGGCGCCGGCCTGCAGTACATCGACGTCGGCGGCGGCCTCGGGGTCGACTACGACGGCAGCGGCACCAACTACGAATCGTCGATGAACTACACGCTGAACGAATACGCGAGCGACGTGGTCTACCGGATCAAGAGCGTGTGCGACGCGCGCGGCGTGCCGCATCCGATGATCGTCAGCGAATCCGGCCGCGCGATCGCGGCCTATCACAGCGTGCTGGTGTTCGACACGCTCGGTTCCTCGACGCTCGATCAATTCAATGTCACGGGGCGCCCGGAGGAGGACTACCGCGGCACCCTGGAACTGCCGGCGCCGGTGCGCGACTTGTTCGACGGCTACCGCTCGGTCAACGAACGGCGCCTGGTGGAGTGCTATCACGACGTGCTGCAGGCCCGCGAACAGGCGCTTCAGATGTTCAATCTCGGCTACCTCAGCCTCGAATTCCGCGGCCTCGCGGAGCGGCTGTACTGGGCTACCTGCACCAAGATCCGCGATCATTGCCGGAAGCTCGACAAGGTGCCGGAGGAACTCGAGAACCTCGAGGTCAGCCTGAGCGACATTTATTTCTGCAATTTCTCCGTGTTCCAGTCGCTGCCGGACAGCTGGGCGATCGGCCAGTTGTTCCCGATCATGCCGATCCAACGCCTCGGCGAACGCCCGGTCCGCAACGCGGTGCTCGCGGACATCACCTGCGATTCGGACGGCAAGATCGACCGCTTCGTTCACCCGCGCGAGACCAAGCGCACCCTGGAACTGCACGACTTGATCCCGGGCGAGCCGTATTACCTCGCCGCCTTCCTGGTCGGCGCCTACCAGGAGACGCTCGGCGACCTGCACAATCTCTTCGGCGACACCCACGTCGTGCACATCCGGCTGCACGACGAGGGCGGCTGGTGGATCGAGGAGATCGTCAAGGGGGACACCGCGAACCGGGTGCTCGAGTACATGGAATACGACACCGACGAGCTTCACCCCGGCCTCGCCCGCGACTGCGAGCGTGCGGTGCGCGAGGGGCGCATGAGCCTCTCCGAGGCCCAGGCGGTCAAGCGATTCTACGAGAAGGAACTCGACGGCTACGCCTACCTCGAAGTCGAATGAGCAAGGGTTTCGCGGCCAATTGGTCGCGAATGAGGTTGAATACGTCGCGTTTGCAAAGGGTATCCTCCCTGGCGTAGCATCGAACCCGAGGCTCGTTCTCTAGGTCAGTTAGCGGGTTGTCGAGTGAACGTCCTGCCTAAGTTGCATAGTGTTCGGCCAAAAAAAGGGACAGGCCTGCGTCGCGACCGGGTGGTTGCGGCGTGGCTTGCGTGTTCACACAGCGCGCGCAGGGACTCGAGCGACGACCGCCTGACACGCGCATTTTCAGTGAGATGAGTCGAAAATGACGACGATCTATGTGGGAAATCTGCCGTTCTCCGCGACCGAAGACGAAGTGCGCAGCCTTTTCGAGCGTCACGGCAAAGTCGAATCCGTCAAGTTGATCAATGACCGCGAGACCGGGCGACCGCGCGGCTTCGCATTCGTCGACATGCCCGCCGGCGAAGCGCAGAACGCGATACAACAGACGAACGGCTTTCAGATGGGCGGCCGGCCGTTGCGCGTCAACGAGGCCCAGGAACGCGCGCCGCGGTCGAAACCCGCGAGCGGCGGCGGCGGCGGCGGCGGTCCCAGACGCTGGTAGTTGGTCCCTGACGCCGGCCGCTTTGCGGCCGGCGTGCCGAAGCATCATCGAGCGTGCGGTTGGGTTTACCGTGGCACGCCCCCTCACCACATGTCTTTGATCTGGCCGAACAGGTCGATGTTCGAATCCACCGCGGCACCCAGCTGACCGACGCCGTTCGCGCTGCCGTAGGTCGTTTTTTGCATGCAGGCGAGCACCTTGTCGCTCATGAACCGGCTCTTCGCGCCGTAGACGTGCGCATCCCCGTGTTTCGATTGCTGCGTGATCTGGTATTTCAGCGGCGCGCACAGGTGCAGTTCATTGCGTGCCCGCGTCATGGCGACGTACAGCAAGCGCCTCTCCTCCTCGATCATGTCCGGTTTGCCGGCGGCGAATTCCGACGGAAAATTGCCGTCGGCGACGTTCAGAACATAGACGTAGTCCCACTCCTGGCCCTTGGCCGAATGGATCGTGGACAAGATGACATAGTCCTCGTCCTTGGACGCACGCCGCGATTGATCGCCGACGACGACCGGCGGGTCGAGGGTGAGTTCGGTGAGGAAGCGCTCCCGCGTCGCGTATTGGACCGACAGCTGTTCGAGCTGTTCGAGGTCGCCGACGCGCGTCCAGGCCGCATCGTAAATCCGCTCGAGCTGCGGCTTGTACCATTCGCGCGCCAGCGCCACCTGGCCCGGCCACGGCGTCTGCGGATCGGCGAGCTTTTGGAACAAGGCGCAGAAGCGCGCGAATTCGGGCTTCAGCGCCGCGGGCACCGCGAATCCGGCCAGGCTCTGCATGCTGTGGCCGCCCGCCTCGTGATGCGCGAGCGCCTGGCCGGCGAGCGCGGGTCCCACGCCGGCCAGCAGCTTCAGCACCCGGAACCCGGATACCGCGTTGCGCGGATTTTCCGCCCAGCGCAGCACCGACAGCAGATCCTTGACGTGCGCGGCCTCGAGAAATTTCAGCCCGCCGTATTTGACGAACGGGATGTTGCGCCGGGCGAGTTCGATCTCCAGCACGTCGCTGTGGTGTGAACTGCGGAACAGCACCGCGTGCCGCCTCAGCAAGCCGCCCGTCTCGCGCGTCTGCAGGATCTTGTCGGCGATGTACGACGCCTGCGCCGCGGCGTCCTCCAGCGTCACGTACAGCGGCAGCTGCGCGGATTGCCGGCTGCCGATCAAGGTTTTGCGATGCTGGCGCGCCCCGTCCGCCATCAACGCATTCGCGCAATCCAGGATCGGCTGGGTGGAACGGTAGTTCTGCGCCAGGATGACGACGTCGGCTTTGGGCGTATAGCGCTCGGCGAATCCGAGAATGTTCTCGACCGAGGCGGCGCGGAAGGAATAGATCGCCTGCGCGTCGTCGCCGACGACCGTGACGCCCGCGCCGTCGGGCTTCATCGCGAGCAGGATGTCGCCCTGCAGCGTGCTCGTGTCCTGGTACTCGTCGACCAGCACATGATCGAAATTCCGCGCCAGGCTGCGCGCGAGCGCCTCGTTCTGCATCATCGCGTGCCAGTAAAGCAGCAGATCGTCGTAATCCAGGATGTTGTTCTTCTGTTTGCGCGCAACGTACTCGCGGTACAGCCGGGTCAACTCGTCGCTCCACTCGCTCACCCACGGAAACTGCTCGTCGAGCGTCTGTTTGAGCGGCAGGCGCGTGTTCACGCGGTAGCTGTAGATCGCAAGGCAGGTATCCTTGCGGGGAAAGCGCTTCTCCGTGTGCGAGAAGCCGAGTTCGTGGCGGATGACGTCGATCAGATCGGCCGAATCGGCCCGGTCCTGCACGGTAAATGCCGGACTCAGGCCGAGATGCTTCGCATACAGGCGCAGGATGCGATTGCCGATCGAGTGGAACGTGCCCGCCCATGCGAGCCGCGACGCGAGATCGCGTCCGGACAGCCCGCCGCGGTCGGCCATCGCGGCGCCCGCGATCGTCTGCGTGCGCTTGATCATCTCCTGGGCGGCACGGCGCGTGAACGTCAGCATCATGATGCGCGCCGGGTCGCAACCGTTCAGCACCAGGTGCGCGACCCGGTGGGCGAGCGTATTGGTCTTGCCGGTGCCGGCGCCGGCGACGATCAACAAGGGTCCCGCGGCGACGCCCCCGCCCGGCGTGATCCGCCCGAAGGTCGCGGCGCGCCGCTGCGCCGTGTTCAGCGTGTCGAAGGAATTGGCTTTGGGCGGGATCATGCGGCGACTATACTGGCCGACGTTGCGGTTATCGAGGCCCCCGATGCACAAGCCCACGACGGTCGACAGCCGCGAGAATCATCGCGGGCGCGTGATCCTTGCGACGACGGTCACCTTGCGCGCCGCGAACGGGCGCCTGTTCGATCACGACCTGGTGCGTCACCCTGGCGCCGCCGCGGTGGTGCCGGTCGACGCCGCGGGCCGGGTCTGCCTGGTGCGCCAGTACCGTCTCGGGGTCGAGGATTTCTTGTGGGAAATCCCCGCGGGCAAGCTCGACGCCGGCGAAGCGCCCGCCGCGTGCGCGGTGCGCGAACTGCGCGAGGAAACGGGCGTCACCGCCGGCACCTGGTCGGACCTCGGCCGGTACTTTCCGGCTCCGGCGATCTTCACCGAAGTGATCCACCTGTTTCTCGCCCGCGATCTCGAAATCGGCCCGCCGGCACCGGACGCGGACGAAGAACTGGAACTGCGCTGGCTCGCGCTGGATGAGGCGATCGACTTGGTGCTGCGCGGCGAGATCAGCGACGGCAAGACCGCGCTCGGCCTCGTGCGCGCCCGCCATCGGCTGGGATTGTGACGGGGTCTTGGAATCGGCCGGCGCGGCCTTGACTTGCGGGTCGTCCGGACGCGATAAGCATCAAGTGACCACCAGGAAACCAACGCCGCGCACGGGACGGGTCCGCTTCGACGATCGTGGCAACGCGGTCTGGGAGACGGCGACGGCGCAAGACCCCTTGCGCGCGCTCGAACATCCGGCGCTGTCGCTGGCGGCGGACGCGCCGACGCCGGGCGAGGCGGTGAAGCCGAATCCGCACGGCACGCTCAAGGGCTATGATCCGTACGACAGCGGCAAGCTCGACCGCAAGCCGCGCCAGCGCAAGAAGGACCTGCGCAAGCTCGGCGAATGGATCGCGTTGCGCAAGCAGGCGAAAAGCGGCTCGACCGAAGACTAGGTCCTCAGGCGAGCGCGTGGCGCATCTTCGCCGTCGAACTCAGCCGGTAGAATTTGCGCAATTCGCGCACCAAACCCTCCAGGCGCGTGCCGTTACGCGCGCAATAGCGTCCCTCCAGTCGCCGGCAGTAATGCGCGGCGCTGCGGTTCGCGGTGCGGTACCGATCCGCCTGTTCGGGCGCGAGCCTTGAATCGAACGCGACCCGGTCGAACAGGCGCTGGTGCACCCGCTGCGGGAACGCCCCGCCCTGCTGGCCGGCGAGCAGAAACACCGTGGCCCAATATTTGTCGACCTCGGCCTGGGTCTCCAGTTCGAGCAGCGAGACCGGCGCATCGTCGTGCAGGCGCCACGTCGTGTAGAGAAAGTGACTGACGCCCTCGAGGGCGGCGCAATAGTCGGCGAGATTCCCCTCGTGGAGCGCCCCCAGCGGGTCGGCCCGCTCCAGGCGGCCGAGCAGCTCCCCGTCGATGAACAGCGCGACGTCGGCGCCGTCCGCAGTCTCCGCGAGCAGCAATTCCTCATCCGGCGCGCCCGCCGCGGCGCCACCGCGCCACTCGGCGAGCGCGCGACGGTCGGTGACGAGGAAATCGTAGACGTCGTACCGGAGTTCGACGTCGTAGAGCCGGCCTAGCAGCGATTGCAGAGCGCGCAGCACCATGCGATCAGTGCGAGAAAGCCGCCCCCGCCTGTTTGACCGGCCGCACGCCGAGTTGTTCGAGGAGCCCGTGGGCGCGACGGCTGCCGGTGCGCAGCCAGATCTCGTAGAGCCGCAGGATGTCGGCATCGGTGTGCCGGTACGACATCTCGCTGACCTCGTTGAGCGCGTCCACCAGGCGTTGAAACTTGTTCGCGAGCTCGGCATACACCGCCGCGAAGCAGCGGCCCGCGGCCGAGCGCGGCATCGTGTCGGCGAGCGAGCTGTAGGCGTTGCCGCCCATCGCGATGTGATAGTCGATGTCGACGAGCTTGCGCGCGAAGCTGCGCGCGAAGAAGCCGGCGATGAACAAGGACACGTCGCCGAGCCGCTGCAGGCAGCGCCGCCGTTCGGCGCCGTTCGGCGCCGCGAGCGCGTCGGCGAGCATGTGCGCGAGCGGCCTGATGCGCAGCCCCTCGCCGGTGGGCTCGTACAGCGCCTCCGCACGTGAAAACATCGTCAGCAGGTTGACGACGTAGGCTTCGGCCTGCTCGTCGATGTCGAGATGCTGATGTAGGCTCGCGGCATGGAACGAGTCGCGAAAGAACTCGCGCAGCGACCCCACCGCCATCAAAGAACCCGCAGACGCTGCTTGCATGGCTGGCATCCTTTGTGATCCGTGACCATCCTATCGACATGTGGCGGTCGAAGTGAAGTGACGGATCTCAAGGAATTACAAGCTTTTCCCGATCAGCAGTCGGCCCAGCCTGCTGCCAGACGCTCAGTCGATCTCCTCCAGGCTCGCGACGGTGCGCGGCGGCGG
>JAJXYR010000200.1 GCA_021780475.1 Pseudomonadota bacterium | reverse complement strand
CAAGCACGTGCTGTGCGAGAAGCCGATGCATCGCGATCCCGCGGAGGTCCGGCGTCTATATGACACCGCTGAGCGTGCCGGCAGGGTCGTCATGGAAGCGTTCATGTATCGCCATCACCCCGATACCCAGACACTGTTCCGTTGCGTCGGCAAAGGGGATATCGGAACGGTCTACCATGCGCGCGCCGCGCTGAGCTTTTCGATGCCGCTGGACGGAAATATCCGGCTTGATCCGACGCTGCACGGCGGAGCCCTGATGGATCTTGGCTGCTATGCCATCAGCGCGTTGAGGATCCTGGCGGGGGAACCCACGCGGGTGAGCGGCGTTTCGTGTTTGGCACCCAGTGGCGTGGATATGCGCACGGCCGCGTTCATGGAGTGCCAGGGCGGCGCAACGGCGACGTTCAACTGCGGCATGGACCTGCCTGGCCAGAGTTGCCTGGAGGTCATCGGGAGCAAGGGCATCTTGCGTGCTGAATGGCCGTTCTTCAGGCCATTTTTCCCGCATATCGATGCGCCGAAGATCGAAATTCGCGTGGGACTGGAGAGCACGATGCTGCCCCTCACGGATGCGAATCCGTACCTCCTGCAGGTTGATAACCTGTCACGCGCCGTCCGTGGAGAGGAGCAGCCTTTGCTGGGTCGTTCGGATGCAGTCGCCCAGGCACGCGTGACCGCGGCATTGCGTCGCTCCATTGAATCGCAGGGAGACTGGGTGGCTACGTGAACATAGCGTCCAATTCGGGAGATCAGTAGATGGCTAACGCCCTTGGACTGAAAGCACACCACATAACCGGCCGCGTGCGCGACATCGATGCCGTGGTCGCCTGGTACCTGCGTGTTCTGGACTTGACGCTCGTCGAACGAGGAGAACTCATGGGTGGCAAGATGAAGTACGCCGTACTCGGGTTGCCGGGATATTCCGTCAGCTTCCTGCAATTCAACGAACCGGATCAGATGGCTGTGCAAGGCCCCGCACCCGTCCCTCATTGGATGCACCCGGTATTTTCGGTCGCAGATCCCGATGCCACCTATCGAATACTGGAGGCCAAGGGAGTGAGATTGGCGACACATGGTCCGAAACCCCCCGTCGTCAAGACCTTCCAGCTCTACGATTGCGAGGGCAACGAACTCGAGATCGTGGCGGAAGGGGCGGCCCATTGACGTTCGGGCTGTGCTCGACCGCAGTCGGTTGCAGTCTGCATGGCTGTTTCACGCATGACGGATCAAAATCATGACTGAACATTCTGGAAGAGCGGGTGACGAGTATGTTCTGACGAGTGATCAGATAGATCAGGTTCGCCGCGACGGTTACGTCAAGTTGAGTGGCGTCATTGGCGCGGAGGAACTGGAGGGAATCGAACCCAACTTTGAGCGATTCATTCGAGGCCACGTACCCGGCATGGGCCGCGACTTCTGCGACATGGCGGTCCCGTAGTGTTCAATGACTCCGACACGTTCACGCGGCGACTCGTTCGTTGAAATTCAACACTCCGCCCAAACGCCTTCGGCGCTCGATTCCCTCTGACTGTGACGGCGAAAGGCGACGCGGTACGATCAATCGATTGCCGAGGCCTTGATGGTTGCGCTCGCGATGATAGTGCTCCATGTACTCGTGCACTGCACGGCGGCGCATCGGAACGCCGATCGATATCAGTTTCGATAGGCACCCGCTCTTTACAGATCGGACGAACCGCTCTGCGAATGCAATCTAGTGGGGTGATCGCGGCGGTAACCGAATTGCGTGTACGCCCTCGCGGGCGAGAAATGTCCGAAATGCGACGGAATATTTCGTATCACGATCGACGATCAAATGCCGCGTACCACGGAGCCTGCTGGTCTCAGCATCCGTCAGATTCCGCGCCATTTGCAACATCCACGCTTCATTCTGATTCGTCGTGATGCCGGCGATAACGACGCGCCGTGTGGCCAGATCAAGCACAAAGAGATGTAGTGGGTGACCAGGCCTCGCCAACCCCAGACCTCGACGCTAACGAAATCGCTGGCCGCGATCGCCTTCCAGTGTGCTTTTAGAAACACCGACCAGGGAATTCGCCGACCGCGGGCCGGGGCGGGCTCAATCAGGTGATCCTTGAGCATGCGCCGAATCGTGCCGCGCGATCTTGATATCGAGGTTTAGCAGGGCGCCGTGAATGCGTGTGTAGCCCCAACTGCGATTCTCACTGGTCATTCGTACGAGGAGTTGTTCGATGTCGATCTTGGTGCGGGGCCTACAAGGGGTGCATCGATCGAGAAACGTCCATTTCTGCCCGGCCAACTCCCGATGCCAACGGAATAATGTCGCCGGGGAAACGAGCGGACCCAGGTCTCGCAGTACCTTTGATCCTATTGTCTTGGCGAGCGCCGGAGCGTCTGGAAGAGACCGCGACAGTGCCGTGTCCAGTGATATTCGGCGAAGTCCGCACGCGGTGGCGACGGACAGCCGGCACGCTCTATGGGCGTCGCGCAAAATCGGCGCACCATCGCGTTTGGCCTGACGGGCAAGCGCCGGATAGATCTGCTGCTGCTACGGAGCGATCGCCGCCGGTTCCCGCTGATACGCACGCTGCAGGGGCTTCTTGCGCGCGTCCACAGTCCAAAAGCCAGGCCGTATCGAGGCGGATCGCGGCCATTGACCCAGCGAAACACTTGTCGCTCTTGCGCCGCCATGAGGCTCCGCGGCCGCTAATTCTCATTGACTGTTGTACCAACAACACGCCTCGTTGTACCTAAACATTCGACCAAATTATCGACTTGTGAGTAAACCGGAGCTTTGTCGAGTGGGCGCGTGTCTTCAGCGATCCGAAGATGACCACCGAGCTCCTGGATCGGCTGACCCATCATTGCCACATCGTCGAGACCGGTAACGACGGCTATCGGTGCAAGAACAGCTCCACCCAATTACACAAAGAGGCCAAGACTCGAATTACCACAGCACCTTGCGCGGTACTCTGGCTTCGACAGACGGATCAAGCGTCGGGACAAAGCCAGGTTATTTTTAGCGTCGCATCGATGGAACGCGCCAGGACGCGCCGCTCGACGGCGTGGCCCTTTGTATAGCCGAGATTTCGAAGGTAATATCGTACGTGAATACTTATTTAGTCCGCACCCGCGTGAGGTGGTAGCGATCATGGCTGGCGAACAGCCCTATAATGCCGCCGTCGACTTCCTGGACCGCAACGTCGAGGAGGGGCGCGGCGGCAAGCCGGCGGTGCACGAGCCGGATCGCTCGCTCACCTACGGTGAACTCCTCGACGCCGCCGCCCGCGTCGGGCCGATGTTGGCGGCGTTCGGTGTCGAGATGGAAAGCCGCGTCGCCCTCGCGGTATTCGATTCGCTCGAGTTTCCGATCCTGTTCTGGGGTGCGATGCGCGCCGGCGTCGTCCCCGTTCTGCTCAATACCCGGCTTACGGCCGATCAATATCGCTTCCATCTCGCAGATTCGCGGGCCAAGGCGGTGTTCGTTTCCGCCCCGCTGCTACCGCTGATCGAGGAGGCCGCCCGCGGTTTGATCACGCTGAAGGCCATCATCGTCGTTGGCGCGTGCACGACGGCCTTGCCGACATTCGATGACCTGCTTGCTGCGGCCTCGCCGGCGCCCGCCACCCACACGTCCGCCGACGACGTGGCCTACTGGCTCTACTCGTCGGGCACCACCGGCAATCCCAAGGGCGTCATTCACGCCCATGCGACGCCGCGGCTCATTTCCCGCTATGTCGGCTGCGGCCGCCTCGACGTCCGGGAGGAAGATGTCTGCTTCTCGGCGCCAAAAATGTTCTTCTCGTACGGACTCAGCAACTCGCTGATCGTGCCGATGGGCACCGGCGCAAGCTCGGTGATTTGTCCCGACCATCCGACGCCGCAACTGGTGTTCGATCTGATGCGCAAGTATCAACCGACGGTGTTTTATGCCGTGCCGACGCTCTACACGATCATTCTCGACGATGCGACCTGCCGGGCGGACAGCGGCTGGAGCCGCGTGCGCTATTGCGTTTCGGCGGGCGAGCCCCTGCCGGCGCGCGTCGGCGCGGCATGGCGCGAGCGTTTCGGCGTCGATATCGTCAATGGCGTTGGCACTACGGAAATCGGACACCTGTTTCTGACCAACATCCCCGGCAAGGTCGAATACGGCACGTCCGGCGTTCCGATCGAAGGCTATGACGTCAAGCTCGTCGATGACGAGGACCGGGAACTGGTGGGTGGAAACGTCGTCGGCGAACTGTTCGTGCGCGCGCCGACGTCCGCGCTCGGCTACTGGAATCAGCGGGAGAAGACCCGCCGCACGTTCCTCGGCGAATGGACCCGGACGGGCGACAAGTACGAGCGCCGCGCGGACGGCGTATACTCGTTCTGCGGACGTAGCGACGACATGTTCAAAGTGAGCGCGATTTGGGTATCGCCGTTCGAAATCGAGGCGGCGCTCACGAGCCATCCGCGCGTGCTCGAAGCCGCCGTCATTCCGTTCGAGACCAAGGAAGGGCTGCTGAAGCCGAAGGCATTCGTCGTACTGAAAGAGATGGGTGACGAGCCACCGGGGCGCGCGCTCTACGAGGAACTCAAGGTCCACGTCAAACGTTCGATAGGTCCCTGGAAGTATCCACGCTGGATCGAGTTCGTCGCGAGCCTGCCACGCACCGCGACCGGCAAGCTGCAACGCTACAAACTGCGCGAATGGAATGAAAAGCTCGCGCGGCAGCCGGCCACCGAGCCGCGCGCGCGCAAGGAGTAGCCCGTCATGCATTCCGAGGCACACCCAATACTTGATCTGGCGCACCTGTCATGGCCGTTTTTCGACGACGCCCATCGCGGCTTCGCGACGGGGCTCGCCAGGTGGGCGGACCCCGCGGTCGACGCACTGTTGGTCGCGGGCGATGTCAACGCGTCCTGCCGGCGCCTGGTTCGGGCGCTCGGTGACGCAGGCTGGCTGCGGGCATCGGTGCCGCGCGCCTACGGCGGTCTCCATGACTCGCTGGACGTGCGCACGCTGTGCCTCGCCCGCGAGATTCTTGCCTGGCACGACGGCCTCGCCGACTTCGTTTTCGGCATGCAGGGCCTCGGCAGCGGCGCGATCTCGCTGTTCGGATCGCATGCGCTGAAGTCCCGCTACCTCCCGGCGGTGTGCGCTGGCCGCGCGATCGGCGCATTCGCGCTCTCCGAACAGGAGGCGGGCTCCGACGTCAGCGCGATCAGCACGGCGGCGGTGCCCGACGGCGCCGCGCACGTGCGCCTAGACGGCGGGAAGACCTGGATCTCGAACGGCGGCATCGCCGACTTCTACGTCGTGTTCGCACGCAGCGGCGAAGCGCCCGGCGCACGCGGCCTGTCGGCATTCGTCGTGGATGCCGACAATCCCGGCCTGTCGATCGCCGCGCGCATCGACGTGATCGCGCCGCATCCGCTTGCGACGCTGCGCCTCGAAGGCTGCCGCGTCCCGCTGAGCCACCGTGTCGGGGCTCCCGGCGCAGGGTTCAAGGTCGCAATGGCGACACTCGACATCTTTCGTTCCACGGTTGGCGCAGCCGCCCTTGGCCTGGGCCGGCGCGCCCAGGCCGAAGCGCTGTACCGCGCGGCGACGCGCCGGCTGTTCGGCGGACCGCTCGGCGACCTGCAGCTGACCCAGGCGGCGCTCGCCGACAACGCCGCAGAATTGGACGCCGCCGCGCTGCTGGTCTATCGCGCCGGCTGGACCAAGGACAGCGGCGCCGTACGCATCAGCCGCGAGTCGGCGCTCGCGAAGATGTACGCGACCGAAGCGGCGCAGCGCGTGATCGATCGCGCGGTGCAGCTGTTTGGCGGCAACGGCGTGCGCGTCGGCGTCAAGGTCGAGGCGCTGTACCGGGAAATTCGCGCGCTGCGCATCTATGAGGGCGCCACCGAAGTGCAGAAGATCGTGATCGCACGCGACCTCCTGAAATCGCAGGCCGCGGCGGCGGCGGCCGGAGCTGCTCAGTGATCAGCGTTACCGTCGCCGCGCGCATCGCAACCCTGAGCCTGGATCGTGCGCCGGTCAACGCAATCAGCGGCGATTGGCTCGAACAATTTCATACGCACCTCGATGCGCTCGCGCGGCGCACGGACTGGCACGTGCTGCACATCCGCTCCGCGCTAAAGGTGTTCTGCGCCGGCGCCGATCTCGCCCAAATCCGCGAGCGCATCGACGCCGCGGACGGTCCGGACCGCATGCTCGCGTATGTGGCGGGCATCCAGCGTCTGTACGCGCGGCTCGAATCCCTGCCGCAGGTGACGCTGGCCGAGATCAACGGCGCGGCCATGGGCGGCGGGCTCGAACTCGCACTTGCGTGCGATCTGCGCATCGTCGCGAATGAGGCCAAGGTGGGCCTGCCAGAGGTGCGGCTCGGCCTGCTGCCGGGCGCCGGCGGCACACAACGTCTCAGCCGCCTGTGCGGCCGCGCCGTCGCGACCCGGCTCATTCTCACGGCCGAGATACTCGACGGCGCGGCCGCCGCTGGCCTCGGCATCGCGCATTGGGCGGTGCCGAGGCGCGAACTGCCGGCGCGGGCCGCGGCCACCGCGGAGCGGGTCGCCGAGCTGCCGCCATCCGCGCTTGCGGCCGCGAAGATTTGCATGGCCGCGTCGGCGGAACCTGGCCGGGGCGGCTATTTCGACGAACTCGAACACACGCGCCGGCTGCTGACCGACCCTGAGACGCGCAGGCGCGTGGAGGCCTTCCTGGCCGGCACGCTCGAACAGACAACCACTCTGCATCAAGGAGACGGGCCATGAGGCTTGACGGACAAACGGCGCTGGTCACGGGCGGCGCCTCGGGTATCGGCAAGGCAACGGTGCTGGCGCTCGCACGCAGCGGCGCTTCGGTAGTTTGCGCGGACGTGAACGAAGCGGGCGGCGCGGAGCTCGTGCGCGAGGCGGCGGCGGCCGGTCTCGCGGTCGAAGCGGTGGGCATCGACCTCGCGGACCCGGCGTCGACTCGCCGCACCGCGGCCGCCGTGTTGGCGCGGCGCGGGCGGGTCGACATTCTCGTCAATGGCGCCGGCTGGGGTGGGATCCAGCCGTTCATGGAAACACAGCCCGACGTGATGGAGCGGCTCATTGCGATCAACCTCGGCGGGCCGGTGCACCTGACACAGGCGTTGCTCGCGCCGATGATCGCCGCGAACCGCGGCAAGATCATCAACATCGCGAGCGACGCCGGGCGGGTGGGCAGTAGCGGCGAGACCGTTTATGCGGCGGCGAAAGGCGGGATCATCAGCTTCACCAAGTCGCTGGCCCGGGAGGTTGCCCGCCATACGATCAACGTCAATTGCGTGTGCCCGGGCCCGACCGATACACCGATGCTCGCGACGCGCGCCGAGAGGATGCGCGAGGCGTTTCTGAAGGCCATTCCATTCCACCGGTTCGCCAGGCCCGAGGAAATCGCCGACGCGATCCTCTTCTTTGCGAGCGGGCGTTCGACCTACGTCACCGGCCAGATCTTGAGCGTCAGCGGTGGACTGACGTTCGCCGGCTAAGGAAACTCTGAATTACCGGTAGAGTCCGATTCAGAAGTCATATTTACGCGAGCACCTCGATGAAGCAGCAGACGCTCACCGGTTTCGAGAAGTACGGCAAGACCACGCGGCGCGCGCAGTTCTTGGCGGACATGGACCGGATCATTCCGTGGCCCGAGCTGACCGCGGC
>JAJXYR010000173.1 GCA_021780475.1 Pseudomonadota bacterium | reverse complement strand
GCGGACTGCGCGGCAGCGGCCGCGACGGCCTGATCACCTTGGACGACGTGCTGTCCTCGATGCGCGAACCGCCCGCGACGCCGGCCGCGGCGGGCACGCCCGCGGGCGGCGAGGCCCGCTTCCAGCCGCTGCGCGGCGCACGCCGCTCCATGGCGCAGTCCATGTCGCTCGCGCGCGACCAAACAGCGCTCAGCACGGTCTGCGACGATGCGGACATCGACGATTGGGTCGATGCGGGCGCCTATATGTCGCGGTTGATGCGCGCCATGGCGCGCGCCTGCCGCGCAGAGCCCGCCCTGAACGCCTGGTACGATCCCGCGGACGATTCGCGCGCGTTGCTGCCGTACATCGACCTGGGGGTGGCGGTCGACACGCCGGAGGGACTGCTCGTGCCGGTGATACGCGACATCGCCGGCAGATCGGCGCGGGAACTCGACGCCGAATTGGCGGCGCGGAAGGAAGCGGCCCACGCGCGCACCATCGCCGCCGCGGACCTGCGCGGCTTCACGTTGATCCTGTCGAATTTCGGCACGCTCGCCGGCCGCTACGCGACGCCGCAGGTCGTGCCGCCGGCGGTCGCGATTCTCGGCGCCGGCAAGGTGCGGCGCGAGCCCGCGGTGGTCGCCGGGCAGCTCGCCGTGCGCCGCCGGATGCCGCTTTCCTTGAGTTTCGACCATCGCTGCGTGACCGGCGGCGAGGCCTGCCGCTTTCTGGCGGCGGTCATCGCCGACCTGCAGGAACCGGATTGAGCCCGGCGCGACGCCGGCACATGTAGGAGATCGCTGCCATGCCGCAGACCATGTCGGAGTCGTATACGAATTCGCTGCAGGCGATCTGCGCCGCAGGGGGCAGGAGCCCGGTCGCCGCCGTGAACGGGGCCGCATTCCTGCGCGGCTATTTCGCCAACGTCGAACCCGAGGACCTGTCGGCGCGCGACCCGCGCGAACTCGCCGCGGCGGCGTTTTCCCATCTGCGCTTCGCGGTCACCCGCCGCCGCGGACGCGCCGCGGTCCGGGTGTTCAATCCGACGATGCGCGAACACGGCTACACCTCGCCGCACACGATCGTGGAAATGGTCGGCGAGGACATGCCGTTTCTCGTCGACTCGATCGGCCTCGCCTTCCAGAGCCGCGGACTGACGCTGCATTTTCTGGCGCATCCGGTCTTCGCCGCGGTGCGCGACGCGCGCGGCGCGCTGCGCCGTCTGCGCATGCGCGGCGACGATGGCGACGCGCGCGGCGTGCGGCTCGAATCGTTCCAGCACGTCGAGATCGACCGGATCGTGGATGCTGCGGCGCTCGCGGCGCTGGCCGCGGAAATCGCGAGGAACCTGCGCGACGTGCGTGTCGCCTGCGCCGACTGGCGCAGGATGCAGGACGCCGCCGTGCAGGTCGCCGCCGATCTCGATCAGGGCGCGGTTCGCGCGGAAGGGCGCGACGCCGAGGAAACCCGCGCGCTGCTCGAGTGGATGGTGAACAAGAATTTCACCTTCCTCGGCTATCGCGAATACCGTCTGCGGGGAGGCCCCGGCCGCGAGTCGCTCGCACCCCTGGAGGGCACCGGCCTCGGCATCCTGCGTCGCGGCCACGCCCGCCCGGAACGCACGACGCGCGCGTTGGCGAGCGACATCCGCCGCCAGAGCCGGCGCAGCGAGATCGCGCTGGTGACCAAGTCGAACATCCAGTCGACGGTCCACCGCTCCGGATATCTCGACTACGTCGGCATCAAGCGATTCGACGGCGCCGGCCGCCTGGTGGGCGAGCGGCGCTTCCTCGGGCTGTGGACCTCGGCGGCCTACAGCGCGAATCCGCGCGAAATTCCGCTGGTGCGGCATAAAGTTGCGATGGTGGTCGGCCATTTCGCCTTCGCACCCGACAGCCATGACGGCAAGGGCCTGCAGCACATCCTCGAATCCTTTCCGCGCGACGAACTGTTCCAATCGAACCTGGCCGAGCTGATCCGGACGGTGACGGGCATATTCGGGCTGCAGGAGCGGCCGCGCGTGCGCCTCTTGGTGCGGCGCGACCCGTTCCGCCGCTTCTATTCGTGCCTCGCGTTCGTGCCGCGGGAGAAGTACAACACCCAGGTGCGCCAGCGCATCGAGGAGGTCGTACGCGAGGCCTTCGACGCGTACCATCTGGACTCCCAGGTGCAGATCGCACAGTCGAATCTCGCGCGCATTCACATCGTGGCCCGCACGCTGCCGAGCGAGACGCGGCGGGTGGACGGCGAAGTCCTCGAGCGCCGCGTCGAGGCGGCCGTCCGCTCCTGGACCGACGGATTCAAGGACGCGCTGCTCGCGCGCTTCGATGAAGCCTACGCGCTCGAGCTGTTCGGCCGGTACGCGCCGGCCTTCCCGGCCGCGTACACCGAGGACTTCGACGGCGCCACGGCCGCCGCCGACGTCGCCTTCCTCGCCGCCCTGGAAGCGAGCCCCGAACAACTTCAACTCGACGTCTACCGGTCCGACCCGCGCCGCAAGGAGCGGGTATTCCTGAAGATTTACCGCAACCAGAACGCGATCCCGATTTCCGATGTGCTGCCGATGCTCGAGAACATGGGACTGCGCGTGATCGCCGAGCGTCCGTATGAACTCAACCACTCGCGCGAGCGGCGTGATTGGATACAGGATCTCGAACTGGAGATCCCGGCCGTCGCGCAGCAGAAATTCGAATCGCGCTCGGCCGACATCAAACAGGCGTTCACGGCCGTCTGGGCGGGTCAAATGGACAATGACCCGCTCAACCGGCTCACGCTGCATGCCGGCGTGCCGTGGCGCATCGTCAACGTGCTGCGCGCCTATTGCCGCTATCTGCTGCAGACCGGCCTGCCGTTCAGCCAGGGCTACATCGCGCAGGTGCTGACCCAGAACGCGCAGGCGGCCCGGCTGCTCGCGGATTTGTTCGTCGCGCGGTTCGACATCGCCCTCACGCCTGCTGCGCGGCGCACCGCCGGGAGGCGCCTGGATTCGGCGCTCACGCGCGCATTGGAGGCGGTCCGCCGCTCCGACGAGGATCGGATCCTGCGGGCGCTGTGGAATGCGATCGGCGCGACGGTTCGCACCAACGCGTATCAGCGCGGCCGCTCCGGCCAGGCCAAGGATCATCTCGCCTTCAAGATCGAGAGCCAGCGGCTGCGGGAACTGCCGCTGCCGAAACCGCTGTGCGAAATCTTCGTGTACTCCCCCCGCATGGAAGGCATTCACCTGCGGATGGGGCGGGTGGCGCGCGGCGGCATCCGCTGGTCCGACCGCTTCGAGGATTTCCGCACCGAAATCCTCGGTCTGATGAAGGCGCAGAACGTCAAGAACACGGTGATCGTGCCGGTCGGCGCCAAGGGCGGCTTCGTCGTGAAACGGTTGCCCGAAACCGGGCGCGACGCGCAGCAGGCCGAGGTCATCGCCTGTTATCGCACGCTGATCAGCGGCCTGCTCGACCTGACGGACAACATCGTCGGCGACGAAATCCGGCCGCCGCCGCAACTGGTGCGCCATGACGGCGATGATCCGTACCTGGTGGTCGCCGCCGACAAGGGCACGGCCACGTTCTCCGACATCGCCAACGAGATCTCCGAAGCCTACGGGTTCTGGCTCGGCGATGCGTTCGCCTCCGGCGGCTCCGTCGGTTACGACCACAAGAAGATGGCGATTACCGCGCGCGGGGCCTGGGAGTGCGTCAAGCGCCACTTCCGCGAAATCGGCACCGACATTCAGCGCAGCGAATTCACGGTGGCCGGCATAGGCGACATGGCCGGCGACGTGTTCGGCAACGGCATGCTGCAGTCGCCGCACATCCGGCTGGTCGCGGCCTTCAATCATCAGCACATTTTCATCGATCCGGCGCCCGACGCCGCGCGCGCTCTGCGCGAGCGCGAACGCCTGTTCCGGCTGCCGCGCTCGAGCTGGGAGGACTATTCCCGGTCGGCGCTCTCCCAGGGCGGCGCCGTGCATCCGCGCAGCGCCAAGAGCCTGAGCTTGTCGCGCGAGGCGCAGGCCCTGCTCGGTCTCGCCGCCCAAACGACGCCGAACGAGGCGATCAAGGCGATACTGCGGCTGAACGTCGACCTGCTGTGGAATGGCGGCATCGGCACCTACGTGAAGGCGAGCCATGAGAGCCATGGCGACATCGGCGACCGCGCCAACGACGCGGTGCGCATCGACGCGCGGGAATTGCGCTGCAAGGTCGTCGGCGAGGGCGGCAATCTCGGCCTCTCGCAATCCGCGCGCGTCGAGTTCGCGCGGCGCGGCGGCCGCCTCAACACCGACTTCATCGACAATTCGGCCGGCGTCAATTGCTCGGACGTCGAGGTGAACCTGAAGATCCTGTTGAACGACGCGGTGCGCGCGCGGGAACTCTCGCGTCCGGCCCGCAACCGGCTGCTCGTGCGCATGACGGACGAGGTCGCGGCCCTGGTGCTGCGCAACAACACGCTGCAAAGCCAGGCGATCAGCGTCATCGAGAATCAGGCGGCGGCTCGCCTGAGCGAGAACGCGTTCCTGCTGCGCACCTTGGAGCGCTCCGGAGACCTGAACCGGGCGCTCGAATTCCTGCCCGACGACGAGCAGATCGCCCAACGGCGCAAGACCGGCGAAGGCCTGACGCGACCGGAGATCGCGATCGCGTTGAGCTACGGGAAGATCTGGCTGAACCGGGCACTGATCCATTCGGACGTTCCCGAGGATGATTACCTGTCCGACGAGCTGTCCAGATATTTCCCGGCGCCGGTCCGCACCCGGTTCGCGGCGCGCATCAAGCGTCACCGCCTGCGGCGCGAAATCATCGCCACCGCCGTCACAAACAGCCTCATCAACCGCATGGGTCCGACGTTTCCGGTGCGCGCGGCCGACGACACCGGCGCCGATCCGGCCGCGATTGCGCGCGCGTACACGATCGCCCGCGAAGTCTTCGGCGTCCGCGAGATCTGGACCGCGATCGAGGCGCTCGACAATCGCGTCGCCGCGTCGGTGCAGTATGCGGCGCTCGAGCGGGTTTCGAGGATTCTGCGCCACATGAGCTATTGGCTGCTGACGCACCGGCGCGCCGAACTCGACATCGACCGGTGCGTGCGCCGCTATCGCGCGGGGGTCACCGAACTGATCCGCGACATGGCCGCGCTGCTCGGAGCGGGCGAGCGCGCCCGCTATGAATCGAAACGCACGGCCCTGGTCGGCGAGCGCGTTCCGGAGACGCTCGCCGCGCGCATCGCCGCGCTGGACGCGCTGCACGGCGCCCTCGATCTGGTCGACGTCGCCGCGGCGACCCGCGTCACCGTCGGCTTCGCGGCAGGCGCCTATTTCGATCTGGGCGAACGCATCGGCCTCGCATGGATCAAGGAGCGGATCGAGGCGCTCGTCGCCGACGGCCGCTGGCACGCGGTCGCGCGCAGCGGGCTGCGCGACGCCGTTCATGCGCTTCAGGGCAAGATCACGCGGGTCGCGCTCACCAGCGGCTCGGGCACGCCCGTCGCGCGCGTCGACGCCTGGATCGCTGGCCGGCGCGCTGAGCTGGATCATCTGCGCGCCTTGATCGACGACCTGCGCTCGACCGATGCCGCCGATTTCGCGACACTGTCGGTCGCGCTGCAATCGGTGCGGCGCCTGGCCGGCGAATGACTTTTCAGGAGGACACTGTGCCCGGAAAATTGATTCTGGTCCGTCACGGACAGAGCATCTGGAACGTCGAGAACCTGTTCACCGGCTGGGTCGACATCGATCTGTCCGACCAGGGCCGCGCGGAGGCCGCGCAGGCGGGGCGCGAACTGCTGGCCGAAGGCATCGAGCCCCATGTCGCGTTCACGTCGGTGCTCAAGCGCGCGATCCGCACGCTGTGGATCCTGCTCGACACGATGGACCGCATGTGGATCCCGACCGAGCCCAGCTGGCGGCTCAACGAGCGCCATTACGGCGCATTGCAGGGTCTCGACAAGGCGCAGACGGCCGCGCAGCACGGCGAAGCCCAGGTCAAGATCTGGAGGCGCAGCTACGACATCCCACCGCCGCCGCTCGCCGCCGACGATCCCCGTCACCCGCGCTTCGATCCGCGTTACGCCGGAGTCGACCCGCGCGATCTACCCGCGTGCGAATCGCTCAAGGACACGCTCGCGCGGGTGAAGCCGGACTGGCAGACGCGCATCGCGCCGCAGCTCGCGGCGGGACGCAATGTCCTGGTCGTGGCCCACGGCAACTCCCTGCGGGCGCTCGTGAAAATGCTGGACGGCATGTCCGAGAGCGAGATCGTCGAATTCAACATGCCGACGGGCGTGCCCTTGCTGTACGAATTCACGCCGCAGCTGCAATCGACCGGACGGCGCTTCCTGGGCGATGCCGCCGCGATCGCGGCCGCGCAGGAGGCGGTGCGCCGCCAGGGCGAGAAAAAGGGCTGAACCGCCGCTAGGCGTCCGGCGCGATCGTGAGCTTGAGCCCGTCGAGCGCGTCGGTGAAATCCACCTGGCACGAAAGGCGGGACGTCTCGGGACGGTAATCGGACAGTTCCGTGAGCAGATCCTGTTCGTCGCTCTGCTTCTTCGGCAGCCGCCCGGCCCAGGATTCGTCGATGAACACATGGCACGTCGCGCAGGAACACAGGCCGCCGCAGATCGCGTCGACGCCGTAATCCAATTCCCGCAGGATTTCCATCAATTTGAGTCCCGGCTTTGCATCGACCAGGTGCTCTTTACCGCCACGGTCCACAACCGTTATCCGCGCCATTCTGTACTCCGTTGAAATGCCGATCGAAGGGGGGCTTGCGCGCCCAGCGCGCTAGTCTGCCGGAACTTCATCGGCGGAACCACCCGGCGCCGATTCCAAACGCGACGCGATCCGTTGCGCACGCGCAAGCGCCGCGAAATCGGGGCGCCGCTCGTCCTGGCCCAGGTAAGTCTCGCTCCACAACAGGCAAACATAGTCATACAGCCACGAGAGCGCGCCGAAACGCGCCCACTCCGCGGCCTCCGGCCGCCTGCCGAGGTAAGCCGTGACCAGGTCGTGGCTCAGCCGCGCGTCGAAATCGCAGTTCCGGCTCCAGCCGGCCAGGTCCCAAAGCGGGTCATTGACATGGGCGTATTCCCAGTCGAGCGCCACCAACACGGTGCCCGTCTCGACCAGATTCAAGGCATGCAGATCGCTGTGGCACAGCGACCGCGCCGCGGGACCGCAGAGTTCGAGCGTGGCGAGCCGCCGACCGGCCTCCGCGCGCAAGACGGCGCCGTCGGCCGCCACGACGCCGGCGCGGCCGGCGATCGCACGCTCATAGCCCGCGATCCATTCGGCGGGCCCGGCGGCGCGTGCCGGTTCCGGGGTTTCCAAGGCGTGGACTCGGCGCAGGAAATCGGCTATCCGGGCGAGGTTGTGCGCTTCGCCGGCGGCGCCCGCATCGAATGCGCATCCCTCCACCCAACGAGCAACCAAGATTCCCGCCGCCGGATCCCAGGCGAGCACGGCGGGCGCAAGTCCGGCACGACCGGCCAGAGCGCGCACCCGATATTCCCAGGAGTCGTCCAACGGCGCGCGACGGCCGCCGGCTGGCGCGACCCGCAGCGAATACCGCAAGCCATCGCGGCTGACGAGGAAGGTCTCCGAACCCAGGCCCCGGCCGACCAGTTCGACCTGGACCGGCCCCCGCCCCGGCACGTGGCGGTGCGCCAGACTGTGGATCTCAGGCCGGCGCATCCGCGGGCGGGGACAGGCTCCGGCGCCAGGCGCGGATGCCGAACCAGATCA
>JAJXYR010000029.1 GCA_021780475.1 Pseudomonadota bacterium | reverse complement strand
GCCGGGCGGCGGCCTTGGGTGGCGCAGCTGCCTTGGCGCGTTTGGCCGGTGCGCGCGCCGCGGTGTCCACCGCCGTCTTCGCCTTGGCCCCCTTACGGCCCCACTTGCCGAAGCTGCGCGCCGGCGCGGCGGCGAGCAGCGCCTGGCATTCCGCCAGCTCCAAGGTCTTCGGATCGCGGTCCTTCGGGATCTTCGCGTTCCTGGCCTTATCCGTGATGTACGGTCCGTAGCGACCGTTGAGCACCTGAATTCCGGCCTCTGGGAAGTCGAGAATCAGCCTGTTCGCATCCGCGATCTCTTTCTCGCGGATCACTTCGAGCGCCCGTTCGGGCGTGATCGTGTACGGATCATCGGTCTTCAGCGACACGTACTTCGCGCCGTATTTCACATAGGGGCCGAAGCGGCCGACATTGGAGACGATCTCCTCGCCGGCGGCGGTCGAGCCGAGCTTGCGCGGCAGCTTGAACAATTCGAGCGCTTCCGCGTGGGTGATGGCGTCCATCTTCTGGCCCGGCCGCAGGCCCGCGAAGCGCGGCTTGTCGGCGTCGTCCTTGGTGCCGATCTGTACGAACGGCCCGAAGCGCCCCATGCGCACGCTCATCGGCTTGCCGCTCGCGGGGTCCACGCCGAGATCCCGGGCCTGCGCGACCTCCTCGCGGCTGACCGAGGTCTCCGTATGATCGACGAGTTCGATGAACGGCTTCCAGAACTTCTCCAGCAGCGGGATCCATTCCTGCTCGCCGGACGCGACCGCGTCGAGCGAGTCCTCCATCTTCGCGGTGAAATCGTAATCGACGTAATTCGTGAAGTATTGCGTCAGGAAGCGGCTGACGATCTTGCCTATGTCGGTCGCGGTGAAGCGGCGATTTTCAATTTCGACGTATTGCCGGTCGCGCAGCGTCGAAATGATCGAGGCGTAGGTCGACGGCCGGCCGATCCCGTATTCCTCGAGCGCCTTGACGAGCGAAGCCTCGGAGAAGCGCGGGGGCGGCTCCGTGAAATGCTGCGCGGGCATGATCGCGCGCAGCCGGATGGTGTCGCCTTCGCGCATCGGCGGCAACACGTGGTCGGAGTCGTCCTGGACCGCGTCGTCCATGCCTTCCTGGTAGACCGAAATGTAACCGGGCCGGACCAGCGTGGAGCCGTTCGCGCGCAGCAGGTGGCGCGCGGGCCCGTCCGGGCCCGCGAGCATTTCCACCGTGACGGTGTCGAACACCGCGGGTGCCATCTGGCATGCGACGGTGCGCTTCCAGATCAGTGCGTAAAGACGGAATTGATCCGGATCGATCTTGCCGTCCAGATCGCCCGGGACGATCGCGGCCGAGGTCGGACGGATCGCCTCATGCGCTTCCTGCGCGTTCTTTGCCTTCGTGCGGAAGGTTCGGGGCTCCTCGGAGAGCCCGGCCGCGCCGTATAGCTTGACGATCACCTCGCGAATCTGGCCGACCGCCTCCTGCGCGAGATTCAGCGAGTCGGTGCGCATGTAGGTGATCAAGCCAACCGCGCCCTCGCCGATGTCGACGCCTTCGTACAACTGCTGCGCGACCCGCATGGTCTTCTGCGCGCTGAAGCCGAGTTTGCGCGCGGCCTCTTGCTGGAGCGTGGACGTCGTGAACGGGGGCGCGGGATTGCGGCGCCGCTGTTTTCGCTCGACGCTCTTGACGCGCAACTCGTCGCCGGCCGCGGCCTGGATGCTCCGTTCGGCCTCGCGCGCCTGGGATTCGTTGGTGAACGTGAACTGTTCGACCTTGACGCCGCCGTATTCGACCAGCTTGCCGGGGAATTTCTGCTCGCCTTGTTCGAGTTCGGCGTCGATGGTCCAGTATTCGCGCGCGACGAATGCGGCAATCTCGTCTTCGCGTTCGCAGATCATCCGCAATGCCGGACTCTGCACGCGACCGGCCGACAATCCCGGGCGCACTTTCTTCCACAGCAGCGGCGATAGATTGAAGCCGACGAGGAAATCGAGCGCGCGCCTCGCCTGCTGCGCGTTGACCAGGTCGACCGACAGTTCGCGCGGGTGTTCCATCGCCTCGCGAACCGCATTTTTCGTGATCTCGTAGAAAACCACGCGCTCGACCTTCTTGTCGACCAGTTCCCCGTTCGCCTTCAGCAGTTCGCGCAGATGCCAGGAGATCGCCTCCCCTTCGCGGTCTGGATCGGTCGCGAGATACAGGGCCTGTGCCTTCTTCAGCGCCTTGGAGATCGCGTCGACGTGTTTCTGGTTGCGCTCGACGACCTGATACTTCATCGCGAAGCGGTGTTCGGTGTCCACGGCGCCTTCCTTCGGCACCAGGTCGCGCACGTGGCCGTAGGAGGCGAGCACCTCGAAGTCCTTTCCAAGGTACTTCTTGATGGTCTTCGCCTTCGCGGGCGACTCCACTATAACTAGGTTGGTGCTCAAAGCGGTCTAGTGCAATGCGTCGCTGCGCTCTTCGAAGACCAGGTCTTCCATCTGCGCATAGGCCGATTCCTGGCCCGGTTGGCTGAACAGCACCATCAGGACGACCCACTTGACCTGTTCGATGTCGATCTCATCCGCTTCGAGGGCCATCAATCGGTCGATCACGAGCTCGCGCTGCGGCGCCGAGAGGATCCTCAGGTTTTCCAGATGCATCAAGTAGCCGCGAACGTCGGTGTCGAGCCGCAACAATTCCTGCCCGCTGAACACGCGCACCGCGCGCGCGGTCGCCTCGGCGACCTTGCCCAATTGGTCGCCGGACAGTCCGTCGAGCCATTCCATGGCGCGCTCCACGTCGAATTCGGCGAATCCGGCCTTTTCCAGCTCGGTCTTCAGTGTGACTCGGTCGGGCCGCGGCTCATCGTCGGCGCTCATGTAATTCTCGAACATGTAGATGAGCAGGTCGAGAACGTTTTCTTTCACCCCAATAGGCTCCTGGCGACTCGGGAATAGCGGCCGCCGGGGGCGGCCTGAACGTAGCCTTCGAGCTCGAGAATCAACATCATCGAGGACACGGCATCGGCCTTGAAGCCGGTCCGGACGACCAAGGTGTCGATGTCCGCCGGATCGAAGCCGAGCGCATCTAACAAGATTTTATGATCGTTGTCCATTCCCGCGGCGGCCGGCGCGTCCGGCATAGCCGCGGCCTCCGGGGTCTCCGTGTGCCTGATAAAGCCGGAAAAATCGAGTTCTCCCAAGATATCTTCGGCCGTTTCCGTCAATTTGGCGCCCTGCCGGATCAGTTGGTGGCAGCCGCGCGCCAAGGGGTTGTGGATGGACCCGGGAATCGCGAACACTTCCCGGCCGTTCTCGCCGGCCAGGCGCGCGGTGATCAGCGAGCCGCTGCGGCGCGCGGCCTCGACCACCAGCGTGCCGGACGACATGGCGGCGATGATGCGGTTTCGTTGGGGAAAATTACCGCGCCTTACGGACGTGCCCAGCGGAAATTCGCTGATCAGGGCCCCGTGCTGCGTGATTTGCGCGGCCAGCGCGGCATTTTCCGCCGGATAGATCACGTCGATGCCCGAGCCGAGGACGGCAATCGTGGCTCCTTGACCCGCGATCGCACCGCGGTGCGCTTCCGTGTCGATGCCGGCCGCAAGTCCGCTGGTGATCGTAAGTCCCTGACGTGCCAAATATTTTGAGAAGGCGAAGGCGGTTTCACGGCCCTGGGCGCTGGGGTTGCGGCTGCCGACGATCGCCAGTTGCGGCGCGGCCAGCGCGTCGATGCGCCCGTCGACGTACAGTGCGATCGGGCAGTCCCCCGCGGCGCGCAGCAGCGGCGGGAACCGCGGATCGTCGAAGCCGAGGAGTTCATGCGCCGGATCTTCCAGCCAGCGCCGCTCTGCGGCCGTCGCGACCGCCGCCGTGGATTTCAGGAATTCACGGGCGGCGGGCGGCAATCCGGCGCGCGCGCGTGAGTGATCGGCCGCGCCCACGAGCCCGGTCGCGCCCCCGAGCGTCTCGAGCGCCGTCGACAGCAGCGGCAGCGAGAGTCCCGGAGTGCGCGCGAGTACCGCCCAGGCGCATCGCTCTTCGGATATCGGCATTCGCCGATTATCACCTATTCCGCCGCGGGCACGCCGGTGCTCAGGGATTCTCGACGCGATCGGCGACGCGGATGATGTTGCGCGCCTCCATGATCAACCCATAGCTGATGTGGTCGAAGGTCTTGAAAACCATGAACGTGCCGCTGCGTTCGTCGGGCAGGCGCACCTTGGGCGCGAAGCTCTTCGAGCTGCCCTGCAAGAACCCGTTCTTCTCGTCGTCGCGGACGACCGCGCCCGCCGTGTACACCGCGAGTATGTTGCCGGGCACGAGTCCGTCGAGCGCGCCGCGATCGATGACGACGACCTGATATTGGCCGATCATCGTCACGCCGTCGCTGACCGCGATGATGCGGCCGCTGACCTTTTGCTGGGGTGCGCTGGGGGCGAAATTCAGCGGCGTGTCCACATGGCTCGGCATGACCTTGTCGCCAGGCTCGGACTCGCGGCTCGACTCGGTCATCATGAGCGTCGTCGGATCGCCGGTGCGGGTGACGTGGGCGGTGCCGGTGAAAATGCCGTTATAGCCGATGATCTTGTTGCTGCCGTACGCGCGCAACGGATCGCCGACCCGGATCACGCTGTAATCGGCGCCGAGTGCGGCCGGCGTCTTGAAGCCGCGTGCGTAGATGGTGTCGCCCGCGGCGATCGCTGAGTGGTCGTCGAGCGACGAGAGGATGTAGGCGGCGTCATGGATCTGCTCGGGCGAGAGCACCGACGGCTTCGACATGAACGCGGCGATCGTCTCGTATGGAATCGTCGTGATTGCGCCCGCCAAGGGCTCGCTGCGCACGCGCGGCTCGAGGCGCACGACGCCGCCGCGCTCGACCGGCGGCCGCCGCCCCGCGCCGGATTGCAGCACGAGCTGCGGGTGTCCGTCGACGTAGACGAGTCTCAGGGTGTCGCCCGGGTAGATCAAGTGCGGATTATGGATGTGCGGATTTGCCTGCCAGATTTCCGGCCAATGCCAGGGATCGCGCAAAAACAGCTTGGCGATGCCCCACAGGGTGTCGCCGCGCTTCACGACGTAGCTTTGGGGTGCGTTCGGCGCAAGCGCGACGCTGTCAGCGGCGTTCGGTTGCGCCGCCGCATCCGTCGTCGCCGATGGGGCGGCCGTCGCCGGCGCCGCAACTTGCGCCGCGACCAGCGCCATGGCCACTAGTAGGGCGCCTGCCCGCTGAGGTCCAATCATCAATTGCCGGATCGTCTGCGGCTGCATTCGCTTTGCTCCCTTGGGCTCACCTGGTTCATGGTGATGGGCTGACTGATATACTGCATGCCTGCCGACGACAACCGGGACATGGCACTCGTTTTAGGTTTTCAGAGACACTGGCTGTGGCCACGTCGGCTCGAATTAAGTTAAGCAATAGCGGAACTTTAGCAACATTCTTTGGCCAAAAACACGAAATTGCTCTCATAACGCCGATGACAAAGCTGGCAATCCTCGAATACCCCGATCCGCGCCTGCGCACGAAGGCTGCGCCGATCGAGGCCGTTGACGCCACGGTGCGGCGACTCGCCGATGACTTGTTGGAGACCATGTATGGCTCCAACGGCGTCGGGCTTGCCGCGACGCAGGTCGATGTCCATCGGCGCTTGCTGGTCTTGGACGTCAGTGAAGAGCGTAATCGCCCGATCGTGCTGATCAATCCGGAAATCGTCGCGACCGAGGAGCCGGGGCCGTGCGAGGAAGGATGCCTGTCGTTGCCGGGCATCTACGCCAGCGTCACGCGCGCTCAAAAAATCAGGGTGCGTGCGCAGGATCGGACGGGCGCGACATTCGAGATGGACGCCGTGGGGCTGACAGCGGTGTGCATCCAGCATGAAATGGACCATCTGGACGGCCGGCTGTTCGTCGATTACCTGTCGGAATTGAAGCGCCAGGTGATCCGTCGGCGCTTGGCAAAAGAGCGGCGGCAACGCACCGTCGGCAGCGAGGCACGTTCCGCCGCGCCGGTCACTTGAGCTCTTGAGCGGCACGGCCTGTTCTTTGCGACTGGCTTTTGCCGGTACGCCCGCGTTTGCGGTGCCCGCACTCGAGGCGCTGAACGCCGCCGGGCACGATATCCGCGGGGTTTTTACGCAGGCGGATCGGCCCGCCGGCCGCGGCCGCGTCGCACACCCGAGTCCGGTCAAATTGTGCGCCGCACAGCTCGGGCTCACCGTGCTGCAGCCAGCCACGTTCAAATCCGCCGAGGCGGTCGACCTGCTGCGCGACCTCGACGTCGACGTGTTCGTCGTCGCGGCCTATGGGCTGATCCTGCCCGCCGTGGCGCTGACTGTCCCCCGGTTTGGCTGCATCAACATTCACGCGTCGCTGTTGCCGCGCTGGCGCGGCGCCGCCCCGATCCAGCGGGCCTTGCTCGCCGGCGATGCCGTCACCGGTGTATCGATCATGCGCATGGAGTCGGGGCTCGACACCGGTCCGGTGCTCGCGACCCGCGGCGTCGACATCACGCCGCAGGACACCGCGCAGACCTTGACGGCGACGCTTGCGACCGTCGGCGCGGGGCTGGTCTGTCGCACCGTGGAGGCGCTCGCGCGGGGCGAGGCGGTCGAGACGCCGCAGCCCATGGACGGGGTTAGCTACGCGGCGAAAGTCGACAAAGCGGAGGCGCTGGTCGATTGGAGCGCCGACGCCGTCGCGATCGAGCGGCGGGTGCGCGCCTTCAATCCCTGGCCGATCGCCGAAACCCGTCACCGTGGCCTGCAGTTGCGCATTTGGGAAGCCGGGATCGCTCCGCCAGACGCCCAGGAGCAGAGTGCCGGGGTCGCGCCCGGCACGGTGCGGCGGGTGTCCAAGGAGGGCATCGACGTGGCATGCGGGCGCGGGACGCTGCGCATCACGCGATTGCAATTGCCCGGCCGCAAGGTGCAGGACGCCGCGAACTTCGCACATGCAGAGTCATTGCCCGGCGCGAGATTCACCGGACCATGAGCAGCGCGTTCGCCGCGCGCTTGCCGGCCGCCATCGCGGTGGCACGGGTCCTCGGCGAGGGGTCCAGCCTCGACATCTGCCTGCAGGAGTCCGTGGCGGGCTCCGATCCGGCGCGCGCCTCCGCGATCCGCTCCCTGGCCTTTGGCGCCGTTCGCGGCTATTACCGGCATGAGGCAATACTCGGCCGCTTGTCGAGCCAACCGGTGGAGCGGTTGGAGCCGCTCGTGCGTGCGTTGCTGTCGGTCGCGCTGTTCGAACTGGAGGACGCCCGCACGCCCGCTTATGCGATCGTCGACGCCGCCGTCGACGCCGCCAAAGCGGGTCCCGCCGCGCGTGCGGCCGGCTTCGTGAATGCGGTGCTGCGACGCTACCTGCGCGAGCGCCCCGCGATCGACGCGACGGTGGGCCGCGACGCCGCGGCGCGCCACGCGGCGCCGGCGTGGATCGCGGCGCTGCTACGCGCCGATTGGCCCGAACAGGCGTCCACCGTGCTGGCGGCGCTCGACTCGCAAGCGCCCATGTGGCTCAGGGTCGATGCGCGGCGCACGACCGCCGACGCCTATCTTTTGCGTCTGCGCGACGCCGGCATCGGCGCGACCGTCGAACCCCGCGTACCGTATGCCGTGCGGCTCGAGGAGGCCTGCGATGTGCGCGCGCTGCCGGGCTTCGCCGAGGGACTCGCGTCGGTGCAGGATATCGGTGCGCAATGCGCCGTGGTTCCGCTGGACCTGCGGCCGGGGCTGCGCGTTCTCGACGCCTGTGCGGCGCCCGGAGGAAAAACCGGCTTGATCGCCGAGCGCGAGACCGGCCTCGGCGAGCTGGTCGCCGTTGATGTCGATCCGAAGCGGCTCGCCAAGGTTGGGGAAAACGCCGCGCGCGGCGCGTTCAGTGCGCGGCTGATCGCCGCCGACGCGGCTGACCCTGGAGCCTGGTGGGATGGTCGGCCGTTCGATCGCATTTTGCTCGATGCCCCCTGTTCGGGGCTCGGCGTGATCCGTCGTCATCCGGATATTCGGTTGCGTAAGTCCCTGGCGGATTTGACTAAATTGCACGCCGTGCAGGGACGCTTGTTGCGCGCCGCGTGGTCGATGCTGGCCTCGGGCGGCCGCCTGGTGTATGCGACCTGTACGTTTACGCACCGCGAGAATCGCGACGTGCTGGCACGATTCCTCGACACGGCGCGGGATGCCCTGGTCGTGCCCGCGCAAGCCTGGGATGGGTGGCCGGATCTCGGCGCCGCCGACCCCTTCGGCCGGCAGATTCTTCCGGGGGAGGCAGGTGCCGACGGGTTCTATTATGCTGCGATCACCAAAAGATGAACGCTTTCTTCTCCAATGACAGCGGCCGGCCGCGGCCGGCGGCCGGCCGGACGGGAGCGTGGGCACGTCTGTGGCTCGTGGCGCTGTTCGCGACGACCGGCCTGGGCGCGGCCGCCGCCGTCGCGGATGGCCTGCAAGGTCCATTCGACGTGCATTCCGCGGATCTGGAGTTGCGAGACGGCGTCTACCAATTGGACGCGAGCTTGCGCCTGCCGATCGGCGATGCGGTCAAGCGCGGCCTTGCCGATGGCGTGCCCCTGACACTCGAAGTCGACCTCGTGATCAAGCGCGTCCGCGCCTACCTGCCGAACACCGGCGTCGCCGAGCTGACCCAGCGCTATCAGTTGCAGTACAACGCGGTCAGCGCGCGCTACATCCTGCGCAACGACAACAGCGGCCAGCAGGAATCCCTGCCGACGGTCGATGCGGCGATCGATCAACTGTCCCAGATCCAGGGCCTGCCGGTACTCGACAAATCCCTGGTCTCGGCGCGGCGCCGCTACGAGGTCAGCGTGCGCGCGAAGCTCGACTATGGCGCCGTGCCGCTCACGCTGCGCATCTTGATGTTCTGGGTCAATGAATGGCACCGCGAGAGCGACTGGTATACGTGGACGTTGCGGCCGTAGTTCGAAGATACGGCGCCACGGCGCTCGCCGGAGTCGGCGTCGTGCTCTGGTTGGTGGCGCTGTTCCTGCTGGCTTCCGCCGCGCAGAACTCGGAAAAATTCGACCGCTGGCTGCCGTGGATCCTGCTGATCAACATCGCCGGCCTGTTGACCCTGGTCGTGCTGCTGGTAGGAAAACTGCTGGGCCTGGCGCGGGAATATCGCCGGCACGCGCCGGGCTCCCGCCTCAAGGCCCGCACCGTCGCGGTGTTCAGCGTGCTCGCCGTGGGGCCGATACTGGTCGTCTTCTATTTCGCGCTGCAGTTCCTGAACCGGGGCATCGACAGCTGGTTCGAGCTCGAGGTCAGCCAGGGATTGAAGGACACGCGCAATCTGTCGCGCGCGGCGCTCGATTTGCGTGTGCGCGACTTTCAGCAGAACACCGCCGCCGTCGCGCGCTCATTGTCCGGCTTGTCGGATTTCGACCTGATCGCGACCCTGGACCGCGCGCGACGCGAGAGCACCGCGATGGAATTCACGGTCGTCGGTCCGCGGATGCGCATCCTGGCGACGAGCTCGGACAGGCCGATCGATTCGGTGCCGCTGCCCGCGACGAAGGAGATGATGCTGCAGGTGAGACGCGGACGGTCCTACGCGAGTCTCGACACGGACTCCGCGGGCGGCTACGTGATCCGCGCGGCATCGCCGATCGACAGCGGCGGCGATCCAGCCGCGCGGGTGTTGATCGCGCTCTATCCGGTCCCGGAACAACTCAGCGAGCTTGCCGACACGGTTCAGCGCTCCTACACCCAATATGCGAATCTTGTGCAGCTGCGTCGTCCGCTGAAATCGACGTTCACGCTGATTCTGACCTTCGTCGTACTGTTGTCGCTGCTCGCGGCGGTCTACGGCGCCTTCTTCGCCGCGCAGCGGCTCGTGCAGCCGGTTCAGGACTTGATCGCCGGAACCCGCGCCGTCGCGCGTGGCGACTACGACACGCAGCTGCCGCTGCCTTCCCGCGACGAACTCGGCTACCTGGTGACATCGTTCAACGAGATGACGAAGCGCCTGGCGCGCGCGCGCCTCGAGACGCGCCGCAGCCAGCAGGCGGTGGAGGCCGAGCGCGCCGGCCTCGCGGTCATTCTGGCGCGCTTGTCGACCGGTGTGGTCGCGCTCGAACCGGACCTGCGGGTGCGCACCGCGAATCAGGCGGCGAGCGCCATACTCGGGGTCGACCTGGAGGGCGCGGTCGGCAAGGTCTTCGACGAGACGATCAGCGACGCGCCCTTTTTTGCCCAGTTCCAGAGCGCCGTCAAGGCGCGTCTGGGCGGAGCCGATCGCGACTGGCGGGAACAGCTCGAACTGTCCGCGGACAGCGGCAAGCGCGTATTGATGTGCGCGTGCACCGCGCTGCCGAGCGACGGCGGCGAAGACCCGGGGGTCGTGCTGGTATTCGACGACATCACGACGCTGCTGCAGGCGCAGCGCGACGCCGCCTGGGGCGAGGTCGCGCGCAGGCTTGCGCACGAGATCAAGAATCCGCTGACGCCCATTCAGCTCTCTGCCGAACGCATGCGCCGCAAGTTCCTGGGCAGCATGAATGCGCAGGATGCGCAGATTCTGGAACGGGCGACCCATACGATCGTGGCGCAGGTGGATGCCATGAAGCAGATGGTCAACGCGTTCAGCGAGTATGCGCGGGCGCCGGACCTGCATTTCGCGCGCTTCGATCTGAACCAGCTGGTCACCGAGGTCGTCGACCTGTACCGTGCCCAGGCACAAAACGTGGAATTGACGCTGGACCTGGACGAACAACTCCCGCCGATTTCGGCGGACCGGATGCGAATCAGGCAGATTCTCAACAATCTGGTCACGAACTCCATCGAGGCGCTCGAGGGCCATGACGACGCGCGCATCGAAATCGAGACGCGTCTCGCCGAGGACGGCGCAAAGCACATCGCCTCCATCGTCGTCGGCGACAATGGTCCGGGCTTCCAGCGCGACCTGATCGGCACGGTGTTCGACCCTTATGTCACCAGCAAGCCAAAGGGCACGGGTCTTGGGCTCGCCATCGTGAAAAAGATCGTGGAGGAACACGGCGGGCGAATAGAAGCGGATAATCGGCCCCTGGGGGGGGCCCGGGTAAAAATCGTACTGCCCTTGGGTGATGGCGCGCGCTCCTCCGGCGCGCGGGAATCACGCAAGGGTGAACACAGGAGAGAACGCGCATGACCGCGTCCAGGATTTTAGTGGTCGACGACGAGGCGGATATCCGCGAGCTGCTGCAGGAAATATTGACAGAGGAAGGCTACGACGTGGACGTCGCCGCAACCGCATCGGAGGCGCGCGCGGCCCGCGCGCAACGGGTGTCCGACCTCGTCCTGCTCGATATCTGGATGCCCGACACCGACGGCATCACCCTGCTGCGCGAGTGGTCCGCAATGCCGGGCTACGACTGCCCCGTGGTGATGATGTCCGGGCACGGCACGGTGGAAACGGCTGTCGAGGCGACCCGGCTCGGGGCCTTCGACTTCGTCGAGAAACCCCTGTCCCTCACCAAGCTGCTGCGCACGGTGGAACGCGCGCTCGACGCCGGCCGGCGCAAACGCGTCGCGATGCGCGCGCACGGCGGTTCGCTCGCGGTGCCGATCGGCAAGGGGCGCGCGACCCAGCAGCTGCGCGAGCAGATCCAACAGGTCGCGCCGAGCAACTCGCCGGTATTGTTGATCGGGGAAGCGGGCTCCGGACGCGAGGCCTATGCGCGCTATCTGCACTCGCTCAGCGCGCGTGCGTCGCATCCGTTCACGGTCGTGGTCTGCGCCAGCCTGGGTTCCGATCCCGCGGCCGCGCTTTTCGGCGTGGAAAAGGACGGGCGGATCGAGGAGGGAGCGATCGAGCGCGCCGCCGGCGGTACCTTGTACCTCAACGGGCTCGAGGATCTGAACGCGGAGGCGCAGCGGCTGCTGGCCGGCATGATCGAACAACAGAGCTATTCACGGGTGGGCGGCAGCGCGGCGCTGCCGGTCGATGTCCGCTGGGTCAGTTCGGCCCAGGAGGGACTGGATCAGCGCGCAGGCGCCGATTCGTTCCGCCGCGACCTCTATTCCCAGCTGGGCGTCATCACCTTGAAGGTGCCGCCGCTGCGGGATTACGCGGAGGACGTGCCGGACCTGCTGCGCTATTACGTCGACCGCCTCGTCGATGATCAGCACCTGCCGCTGCGCCGCTTCAGCGTCGCGGCGCAGAACCGGCTGCGCAACTATCCGTGGCCCGGAAACGTCGTCGAATTGAAGAATCTGGTCCAGCGCGTGCTGATCCTCGGCAACGGCGAGGAGATCGGTCTGGAGGAGGTCGAACGCGAACTCGCGGAGAAGAGCGCCGTCGACGAACCCTTGGTCAAGCAGGATCTGCTCGCGCTGCCGCTGCGCGAGGCGCGCGAACAATTCGAACGGGCGTATCTGCAGCAGCAGCTGCTGTTGTGCAACGGCAAGGTCGGGCAGCTCGCCAAGCGGGTCGGCATGGAGCGGACCCATCTGTACCGCAAGCTGCGCGCGCTCGGTGTCGATTTCCGTCAATTGGGCGACGACTGAGCGGACGCTCAGTCGCCGACGCGGATGACCAGTACGTCGATGTTCGACTTGCGCAGGATCGCGCGCATCCGGTTCAATTCCTTGAGATCCGAGACCGGCCCGATGCGGATGCGGTGCCAGGTGTCGTTGTCCACCGAGACTTTCTGAACTTTCGATTCGATCCCTTGCAGCGCGAGCTGAGCGCGGATGCGGTCCGCATCCGCGAAATTCTTGTACGACCCGGCTTGTAGCACGTAGGTCCCGGGGCGGGTCTCGGGGGCGGCCACGATGTCCGGTTTGATTTCCTTGCCGGTTCGCGGCACGACCACCGCGAAGTTCGGCAGCATCTTGTAGAAGTCGTACGATCCCGCCGCCGAGGCATCGCCCGTCGCCGCGCCCGGCGGATGGTTGACGCGGGGCTTCTTTTTCACGCTCTGGGCGGGTGCCGTGACCGCCGGCACCGGCCGGTGATCCTTCAGGTAAACGAAGGCCGCCACCGCGAGTCCGAGTACGAGGCCGATCAGCGCGCCGGCCCATCCGGGAAGACCGGATGCCGGCCGTGCGCGCCTGGGTTTGTAGTCGCGAGCCATGCCCGGGCGCTACATCGACTCTGGCGCGGAAACGCCCAGAATCCCCAGGCCGTTGCGGATGACCGTCTGCGCCGCGAGCGACAGCGTCAGGCGCGCGTCGCGCAGCGCCGGATCGTCCACGAGCAGCTGGTGCGCGCTGTAGTTGGTGTGGAAGTCGTTGGCCAGGTCCCGCAGATAATGCACCAACAGGTGCGGCGCCCGCTGCAGCGCGGCCTGCTCGACCGTTTCGGGGTATTGGGATAGACGCTTCATCAGCGCGACTTCCTGCGGTTCGACCAGCAGGCCGAGCCGCGCGAGACCCTGCCGGCCGTCGTGCTCGAGACCGCGGCCCTGCATCTGGCGCATCACGCTCGCGACGCGCGCGTGGGCGTATTGGATGTAAAAAACCGGGTTCTCGTTGGATCGCGACGTGGCCAATTCAAGATCGAAATCCAGGTGCTGGTCGTTGCTGCGCATCACGTAGAACAGCCGCGCCGCGTCGTTGCCGACCTCCCGGCGCAAATCGCGCAGCGTGACGAATTCGCCCGAGCGCGTCGACATCTGGGCCTTCTCGCCGCCCCGGTACAGGGAGACGAATTGGACCAGGCGCACTTCGAAGCATCCGGCAGGGCCGCCGAGGGCCACGAGGCCCGCGCGCAGGCGCGCGATGTAGCCATGATGGTCGGCACCCCAGACGTACAGGAGGTGATCGAAACCGCGTGCCAATTTGTTGAAGATGTAGGCGATGTCGGACGCGAAGTAGGTCTTTACGCCGTTGTCCCGCACCATGACGCGGTCCTTCTCGTCGCCGAAGGCGCTGCTCTTGAACCACAGCGCGCCGTCCCGGCGATACGCATGGCCCGCCTTCTCCAGCGCCGCGAGCGCGCGGTCGACCGACCCGTCGTCCTCGAGGCTGCGCTCGGAAAACCAGCGGTCGAAGCGCACGCCGAACTCGCCCAGATCCTGCTGGATGTCCCGCAGGATGTCGTCGAGGGCTACAGAGAGGACCCGGCGAAACGCGTCCGTTCCGATCAGCGCGCGCGCGCGGGCGATCAATGCGTCGATGTAGGCGTCCTTGTCGCCGCCACGCGGTTCGTCCGCCGGCAGACCCGAGAATACCTCGGCCGCCGCGCGCCGCAGTTCCCCGCCCACGGCTTCATGCAGTTGTCCGGCGATCGTCGCGATGTAATCGCCCCGATAGCCGTTCGCCGGGAATTCGAGCGTCTCGCCGCAGCGCTCCAAATACCGCAGCCAGGTGCTGACGGCGAGGATTTCCATCTGGCGTCCCGCGTCGTTTACGTAGTACTCGCGGGTAACCCGGTAGCCGACCGCCTCGAGCAGATTCCCGAGCGTGGCGCCGTAGGCGGCATGCCTGCCGTGGCCGACGTGCAGCGGGCCCGTTGGATTCGCCGACACGAATTCCAACAGCACCGATCGGCCGCCGCCCTGGTCGGAGCGGCCGTATTGACCGGAGTCGGCGAGGATGCGCGCCACCTCGTCGTAATAGGCGGTGTCCTTCAAAAAGAAATTGATGAAGCCGGCGCCCGCGACCTCGGTTTTCGCGACCGCCGGATGTCCGGGCAGCGCGTCGATCAGAGCCTCGGCGAGGGCACGGGGATTCTGCCGCGTGGTCTTGGCGAGACGCATGGCCAGATTACTCGCGAAGTCGCCGTGGGCGGCGTCGCGCGTACGCTCCACGTCGACCTCCGCCGGACGCGCATCCGGCGGCACGCGGCTCACCGGTAGCGCACTCAAGGCCTGGCGCAACAGGCTTTCGATCAATTTCTTCACACGCGATCCCGTTCTCGGCCAATCCGCAGGGGTCGGCAGTTTACCCGAAACCGGTCAATCGACCTCGAGCGGATCGACATCGATGGACCAGCGCAGACCGGCCGGTGCGCCTTGCGCCTCGATCCGCGGTAGCCAGGACGCGAGGAAGCGCTGCAGTGTGGGCCGGTCGTCGGCCTCCACCAACACCTGGGCACGGAAATGGTCGGCTCGCCGCGCGATCAGCGCGCTCGCCGGACCCAGGATGCGGACCGGCTGGCCATGCGCCCGCGCCGCGTCGGCCGCTCTGCCGCCGTCCGCCGCCGCCCGCAGGAAGGCGTCGAGCCGGCTCGCATCCTTGGCTTCGGCGCGCAGCAACGCCAGCCGGGAATACGGCGGCCAGTGTGCCGCGCGGCGCTCTTCGAGCGCACTGTCGGCAAATGAGTCATAGCCGGCCGTGATCAGCCGGTTGAGCAGCGGATGTTCCGGGAATTCCGTCTGGATCAATACCTCGCCGGCTCGCGCCGCCCGGCCCGCGCGGCCGGCGACCTGGATGATCGTCTGCGCCAGACGCTCGGCGGCGCGGTAATCGGTCGCGAACAGGCCCTGGTCCGCATCGAGGATGACCACCAGGCTGACGTCCGGAAAGTGATGTCCCTTCGTCAGCATCTGCGTGCCAACGAGGATGCGGGCCTCGCCGGTATGTACGCGTTCGAGCACCGCCTGCACCGCGCCGCGCGCCGTTGCCGTGTCCCGGTCGAGCCGCGCGAGCGGGGATCCCGGAAACAGCCGGGAGAGGGTTTCCTCGATGCGCTCGGTGCCTTGGCCGATCGGCTGGAGCGACCGGCCGCAGGCCTCGCAATCGGCCGCCACCGGGCGCTGCGCACCGCAGTGATGGCAGCGCAATTGGCCGGCCCGGCGGTGCAGCGTCATCCGGGCATCGCAGCGCCTACAGTCCGCGATCCAGCCGCAGGCATTGCAATAGAGTGTTGGCGCGTAGCCGCGGCGGTTCAAAAAAACGATGACTTGCCCGCCGGCGCCGAGGTGTGCCGCGATGGCTCGCATCACCGGCGGCGATATGCCGTCGTTCGGCGGATGCGCGCGCAGATCGACCAGCGCCATCCGGGACGGGCTGGCGGCTCCCGGCCTCTCAGGCAGGATCAGCCGTGCATAGCGCTCGTGAGCGGCGTTGTCCAGGGTTTCCAGCGACGGCGTCGCCGATCCGAGCACGACCGGCACGCCGGCGCGCCGGGCTCGCAGCACGCCAAGATCGCGCGCGGAATAGCGAAATCCTTCGTGCTGTTTGTAGGAGGCGTCATGTTCTTCGTCGATGACGATCAGCGCGAGGCGCGGCAGCGACGCGAAAACCGCCGATCGCGTGCCGACGATCACCCGCGCCTCGCCGCTGCGCGCCCGGCGCCACGCATCGCGTCGCAGGGCGCCCGCGAGCGCCGAATGCAGTATTGCCGGCTCGGTGTCGAAGCGCCGCCGGAAGCGCTCCAGCAGCTGCGGCGTCAGCGAGATTTCCGGGACGAGCACCAAGGCCTGACCGCCGTCCGCGATCAGGGCGTCGATGGCCCTTAGATAGACCTCGGTCTTGCCGCTGCCGGTCACGCCGTGGAGCAGGAAGGCGGTGTAACGGCCCTTGGACTCGACGATCGCCGCGACCGCCCGTTCCTGCGCCGGCGTCAGCGTCACCTCGGACGGCCGGGCCCGCGGAGCGGCAGCCGCGTCCCCATCTGCGCCGACGGTTACTTGCAGACGCCGGATCCAGCCGCGTGCCTCGGCGGCGCGCAGTTGTGCGGGCGTCCAGTCGGAGATTGAATCTGCGGCCGCGGCGCCGCCACGCTCGGCCAAGGCGGCGAGCAAGGCGCGCTGTTTGGGCGCACGCAGGTTCGACGGGGACGTCAACTCGGCGCTCCCGGCCGTCGTCAGCTCCCAACTGGTGGCCTGCTCCTGCGCCGACCCGCCCGCGCGAACTCCCGCGGGCAGGGCGGCGGCGAAGACCTCGCCGATCGGATGGTGGTAGTACACGGCCGCCCAGCGCAGCAGCTCGAAGGTGACCGGATCGAACAAGGGCTCTCGGTCGAGTACTTCGATGGCGGCCCGCAATTTCCCCGGCGCCACCGTGGATTCCGCCGCGATCGCGATGATCACGCCGACACGGACGCGCCGCCCGAAGGGAACGCGCACGCGCACGCCCGGCTGGGCCAGGCATCGACCGGCGTCGGCGTGCGTCGAAATCTCGATCGGCGGCAGGTAATCGAACAATCGCCGCAGCGGCGTATCGAGTGCGACTTGAAGTATCACGGTGCGCGAGTTTTCCACAATACCTGTGGATAAGTCTGTTGACAAACCGGGATCAACACACCCAAGTGCCCGTTCTATTTCGAGTCGGGGACAGATTGGCGAAAAAGTGTCCGAAATTCATGCATTTCTTTAAATATCATGATATTACAAGCCCCTCTGGATCCCATCTGGAGATGTATTGCGGAAGTGTTACATCGGCCTTGTCGCGCGATGTGCGTAAGTCGCTGATCCGACGCGCACCAGATGCGTCAACCGCAACGCCCGCGCCGCGTTTATACCCGCACACGATACGGTACGTCGACGTCGAGGGGACGCGAATGGCGAGGTTTGTTACGCTGGCGCCGGCTGCGATGACCTGGGAAGGTCCAACCACGGGTTTCGAGGACGCGGCTCTGGATCACGCGAAAGAACTGGACAAGTTTTTGGCCGATGTCGAGCGCCGGGCGTTCCGCATCGCGCAATTTGGATTGCGGGACGTCGACGACGCGCTCGATGTGGTGCAGGACGCGATGCTCAAACTCGTGCGGCACTATGCCGCCAGGCCGAGCGCGGAATGGCGGCCGTTGTTCTATCGCATCCTGCAGAACGGCGTTCGCGACGTACAGCGGCGGCGCGCGCTGCGCAAGCGCTTGATGGGTTGGCTTCCGGGGCCGAAGCACGACGCCGAGGGCACGGCGCGGGACCCCATGGAGGATGCCGCGGATCCCGGACCCGACGGGCCGCAGCGTTTGATGCAGGCCGAGGCGATCGAACGGCTGGAGGCATTGCTGCGCGCGTTGCCCGCGCGGCAGCGCGAAGCGTTCATGCTGCGCAACCTCGAAGGCCTGGACGTCGCCGAAACCGCGCTGGCGATGCGATGCTCCGAAGGCAGCGTGAAAACACATTACTCGCGCGCGGTTCACAGCCTGCGCGCGCAGCTGGGCGAGGTTTGGTGATGCCTGCGCAGAATCGCACCGATTTGGAAACCCGCAGCCGCGCGCTGTTCGACGCGAGCGTGGCCGCGGTCGACATGCGCGTCCAGTCCCGGCTCAACGTCGCGCGTCACGCGGCGCTCGACGCCGTTGCGGGGAGCCGCTGGCGCCGCCACCGCATGCCGATGCTGACCGCGGCGGCGGGCGTGGCGGCGGCCGCCTTGATCGCGGTCGCCTTGTGGTCCACCTGGCCGCCGGGCACGCCGTCGACCCCGATCGGCGCAGCGGATGGCCGCGCCGGTTTGGAAGACTTGGATATCGTCGTCGCCTCCGGTTCCGACGATGCGCTGGATCCGATGCGCGACGACGTGGATTTCTATGCGTGGGTGGCGGCGGGGGCGGATCGAACCGCTGCCGACGATCACGGTTGAGCGCGGATTGAGGTTCAAGCCGCATTGGCTCGCCGGTTGGGTGCTCGCGTCGCTGTCGGCGGGTGCCGCCGTGCCGCCGCCACCGTCGCCGGTAACGCCGCCGGCGTCGCCCCGCCCCGCGGAGGCGCAGCCGCCGGAACCGTTGCCGGACAGCGCCTTCATCGAGTTCTTGGGAGACAACGACGTACCGGACCAAAAATGGTGGGAATTCATGAAGCGCGCGGGGTCGCAGACCGAGGCGCCAACCCCGCCGCGACAGGATTCGAAGCAATGACCAGGCAGCTATTAGGCGGATTCATATTGACGGTCGCGCTGGCGGCGTCGGCGGCGGCGCAGATGCCCGAGTCGCCGGACGCGGGCGCCGCGCCGGTTGGAGAGTCCTGGCAAACCTTGTCGCCGGCGCAACAGCGCCTGCTCGAGGCGTTCCACGGCCGCTGGGACCAGTTGCCGCCTGCGCGCCAGCGGGCGCTCGCTCGCGGCAGTCTGCGCTGGCTGCGGATGTCGCCGCAGCAGCGTTTACGTGCCCAGCAAGGATTCCGCCGCTGGCGTGCGATGACCCCCGCGCAGCGCGCGCTGGTGCGGCAGCGCTGGCGTTATTTCAAGAGCCTGTCGCCGGAGAAGCGGCAGCAGATCCGTGCCGCCTTTCGAAGATTCCGGCAAATGCCCATCGAGCGGCGCCGAGCATTGCAGCGCCAATGGCGCAGCATGAGTCCGCAGCAGCGGCGCAATGCGCTGCGAACCTGGCACCCGAGGCGGCGTTGACCGCAGGCCGTCGCCCGGCCGGCGGTCTCAACCGGCGGCTTTGACCGCCTGGATCAGCTGGCCGGCGGCCGATTGGGCGTCGCCGTAGAGCATGCGCGTCTGGTCGAGTCCGAACAGCGCGTTGTCTATCCCGGAAAATCCCTGGCCCTGGCCGCGCTTGATGACGATGACGTTTTTCGACTTGTCGGCGTTCAAGATCGGCATGCCGAAGATCGGACTCTGGCGGTTGTTGCGGGCGTCGGGATTGACGACGTCGTTGGCGCCGATGATCAAGGTCACGTCCGCGGTCTCGAACTCGGCATTGATTTCGTCGAGATCGGAGATCAGGTCGTAGGGGACCCCGGCCTCGGCGAGCAGCACGTTCATGTGGCCCGGCATGCGCCCGGCGACCGGATGAATCGCGAATCGTACCTGCACACCATGCTCGATCAGCAATTGGCACAACTCCCAAACCTTGTGCTGCGCCTGCGCGACGGCCATGCCGTAGCCGGGCACCACGATCACCTTCTGGGAATACGCCAGCATCACGCCCGCATCGGAGCTCTCGATCGGCTTCTGCGTCCCGGCCACGGTCCCGCCCGCCGCGCCGCTCTCGCCGAAGTTCGAGAACAGCACGTTGCTGAGCGAGCGGTTCATGGCCTTCGCCATCAACTGGGTCAACAGCGTGCCGGCGGCGCCGACGACCGTGCCGGCGATGATCATCGCCGCGTTGTCCAGCACGAAACCCTCGAATCCGACCGCGAGGCCCGTCAATGCGTTGTAAAGCGAAATGACGACCGGCATGTCGGCGCCGCCGATCGGCAGCGTCATCGCCACGCCCAGCATCAGCGCGAGGATGAAGAATGCGGAAATCAGCGGAGCCGGCGCGTGCGCGCCGGCGACGATAGCCACTCCGGCCGCAACGGTTCCGACCAGTATCGCCAGATTGACGATTTTCTGTCCGCCGAAGCGGATGGATTTGGTGATCAGCCCCTGCAGCTTGCCGAAGGCGATCAGACTGCCGCTGAACGACACGGAACCGATGAAGCCGCCGATCAGCGCGATGCACAGGTGGGCCGTGCTTTGCGATCCGCCGCCGTAGAGTTCGACGGCCGCGATCGCCGCAGCCGCACCGCCGCCCATGCCGTTGTAGAGGGCGATCATCTGCGGCATGTCGGTCATCGCGACGCGCTTGCCGCTGACCCAGGCAAGACCTCCGCCGATCACGACCGCGCCGATCACCAGGCTCAAATTGAACGTCGAGGCCCCCATGAAGGCGAGCGTGACGAGCGTGGCGAGCACCATGCCGATGCCGGCCCAGCGCACGCCGCTGACCGCGGTCAGCGGCGAACTCATGCGCTTCAGACCGACAATGAACAGGAAGGCCGCCACCAGGTAGCTCAATTGGACCAGAGTCTGGGTCGACATCACGGCGCCGTTCATCGGCCCTTGCCCCTGTTCTTGCCGGCCGCGACGAACATCTGCAGCATGCGCTCGGTCACCACGTAGCCGCCGACCGCGTTGCCCGCCGCGAGGAACACCCCGATGGAGCCGATCACGCGCACCAGGGTCGTGTCGGCGGTCGCCAGCGCGACCATCGCACCGACCAGCACGATGCCGTGCACGAAATTCGATCCCGACATCAGCGGCGTGTGCAGGATCACGGGAACCCGCGAAATCACCTCGTAACCGGTGAACGCCGCCAGCATGAAAATATAGAGCGCTATGACGCCGTCAATCATGTCTTCACTACCCTTCCACGATCTTGCGCGTGGCTTCGTGCCGGATTTGACCCTCGTGCGTAAGGACCGCTCCGGCGAACACCTCATCCGTCCAGTCGATGCGCAACGTGCCGTCGACCAGAGCCGGCTTCAGCAGATTCAGCAGGTTTCGCGAATACATTTCGCTCGCGTGAAACGGCAGCGTCGCCGGCAGGTTCACGGGGCCGATGATCTTGACGCCTTGGTGCACCACGGTTTCGCCCGCGCGGGTGAGAGCGCAGTTGCCCCCCTGTTCCGCGGCGATGTCGACTATCACCGAGCCCGGCTTCATGCGCCCGACGGCGGCCTCGCCGACGATCCTGGGCGCCGCGCGTCCCGGCACCGACGCCGTGGTGATCACGATGTCGCTCGCGGCGATGCGCGCGTCGAGCACCGCCTGTTGCTTCGCCTTTTCCTCATCAGTCAATTCGCGCGCATACCCGCCGGCGCCGTCCGCGGACACCCCGGTCTCGACGAATTTGGCCCCCAGCGATTTGACCTGGTCCTTGGTCGCGCCGCGCACGTCGTACGCCTCGACCACCGCACCGAGCCGCCTCGCGGTCGCGATCGCCTGCAGCCCGGCAACCCCGGCACCGATTACCAGAACCGTCGCGGGCCGGATCGTCCCGGCGGCGGTCGTCAGCATCGGCAGGAATTTCTCCAGCGCATTGGCGCCGATCAACACCGCCTTGTATCCGGCCACCGCCGCCTGCGAGGACAGCGCATCCATGGACTGGGCGCGTGAAATGCGGGGCACGAGTTCCATCGCAAAGCTGGTGGTTCGCTGGTCGCGCAGCGCCCGCACCAGGTCGGCCCGCGCGTACGCCTGCATGAAGCCGATCGCGACGGCTCCGGGCTTCAAACCCTTGATCTCGGCCAGGGTCGGCGGCTGGACTTTCAGCAGGACGTCCGCCCGCGCCAGGATGGTCTCCGGCCCGGCAAACTCGACGCCCGCGTAGAGGGCGTCCGGGAAATGGGCGGCGACGCCGGCGCCGCTCTGCATCAGCACCGAGGCGCCGAGACCCTTGAGCTTGGCCGCCACCTCAGGAACCACCGCGACCCGCGTTTCGTTCGCGGCGGTCTCCGCGAGCACACCAACGATGACGGTCATATGAACTTCTCCCTCATACGTTGAATTATGGCACAGGAGTCGACTATCTTTACCGCTGTATGGAGTCCGCGACAGGCATGGGTTGTCACTTCGAGGACGTCCGGGAGGACGCCGGCGTCCAACCATTGTCGCAGCAGATCCTGCGTACCGATGTGTCGGGGATGCCGCTCGAGTGGGTCGATTACCGCGAGGCCGCCCGCCTGTACCACACCGGACAGGTGGCCTATACCTGCGGCACGACGCTGTACCGGCTGTACGGCGGGACCTCTGCGCGCACCGGATTGCGGACGATCGTCGATGTGAATTCGATCATCGCGACGCTCGGCCATACCGGCAACCCGGGGAATCTGCGCGGCGCCGCCTATACGCCGCCGCTCAACAATCAGACCCTGTTCCGCCGCGACGCCTATTTATGCCTGTACTGCGGGGCACGCTTCCCCTACGGCTTGCTGTCGCGCGACCACGTGACCCCGTTCAGCCGCGGCGGCCACGACATCTGGGGCAACGTCGTCACCGCCTGCCGCCGGTGCAACAATGCCAAGGCATCGCGCACGCCGGAACAGGCCGGCATGCAGCTTTTGGCGGTGCCGTTCACGCCGACCTATGCCGAGTACATCTACCTGAAAGGCCGCCGCGTGCTGGCGGACCAGATGGAATACCTGCTCGCGCATTTTCCGCGTTCGAGCCCCCTGCACGCGCGTATTCAACGCTGGCCGATGTGAGCGCGCCGGATCGTTCCGGCATTGTTTATCACGTCGATGCCAGTTATTTCATTTTCCGCGCCTACCACTCCATGCCGCGCGACCTGGTCGACCCCGGCGGACGCGCCACCCAGGCCGTGTACGGCTTCGCGCGCTTCCTCGCCGATTTGATCGAGCAGGAACGCCCCGAACGCATCGGCGTCGCCTTCGATCTGGAGGCGGGCGCCGAGGCCTCGTTCAGAACCGCCATCTATCCCGCCTACAAAGCCCATCGCGAACCGCCGCCTCCGGACCTCGCCCGGCAGTTCGAACTCTGCCGCGAATTCTGCCGGTGCATGGGTATCACCGAATTCGCGAGCGCGCGCTACGAGGCGGACGATCTCATCGGCACGATGGCGGCGCGCGCGCGCGCGGCGGGGTTGCGCAATGTCCTGCTGACCAAGGACAAGGACCTGTCCCAGTTGATCCGCGACGGCGATGTCTTCTGGGACCTGCCAGGGCGCATGCGCTATCATTATCACGACATCGAGGCGCGCTTCGGCGCCGCGCCGGAGCGGATGGCCGATCTTCTCGCGCTGGCCGGCGATGCGGTCGACAACATTCCGGGCGTGCCCGGCGTCGGCCTCAAGACCGCCTCGTGCCTGGTCGCAGCGTTCGGATCCCTGGACGATCTCTACGCGAATCTGGACCGGGTCGCGTTCCTGAAAATGCGCGGCGCGGCGGGCGTCGCGGCCAAACTCGCGGCCCACAAGGCGGGCGCTTATTTGTCGCGGCGCCTGACCGGCATCATCTGCGACGCGCCGCTCGCCGAGCGGCCCGACGATCTGCGACCCCGCGGCCCGGACGTTCCGGCGTTGCGCGACTTTCTCGATGCGCAGGGATTCGGCGGCGGTCTGCGCCGGCAGGCCGAGCGCATCGCGCAGCGCACGGATGGAATCTACGCGTAGAATGAACCCCATCGGATTCGGGAGTCCTGGCCGTGGCGCAAAAAAACATTCAATCCGTTCTCCATGAAGAAAGGTTGTTCGAGCCGCCGGCCGCCTTCGCGAAGCGGGCCGCGATCGACGCCGATGCGCTCGAGGCGCTGCATGCGCGGGCCGCGGAGGACTACGTCGGCTTCTGGGCTGACCTCGCGGTCCGGGAGCTGGACTGGCGGACGCCGTTCACCGTGCCGCTGGACGATTCCGATGCGCCCAACTACCGCTGGTTCGCCGACGGCACGCTGAACGCTTCGTACAACTGCCTGGACGTGCATCTGGTCGAGCGGCCCGACAAGATCGCGATCATCTTCGAAGGGGAGCCCGGCGATGTCCGCAAGCTCAGTTACCGCGAACTGCACGTCGAAGTGTGCCGGTTCGCCAATGCCCTGAAGCTGCACGGCATCCGCAAGGGCGACCGCGTCGTCATCTACATGCCCCTGATCCCCGAGGCGGTGATCGCGATGCAGGCATGCGCTCGCGTCGGCGCGCTGCATTCGGTGGTCTTCGGCGGCTTCTCGGCCAACGCCGTCAAGGATCGCATCGAGGATGCGGGGGCCAAGATGGTCATCACCGCGGACGGCGGCTGGCGGGGCGGAAATCGCGTGGAACTCAAGCGGGCGGTCGACAAGGCGCTCGAAGAGGGCTGTCGTTCGGTGCAAAGCGTCATCGTTCATGCGCGCATCGGCGGCGAATGCGACATGCAGCGGGGCCGCGATCATTGGTGGCACGACGTGCTGGCGGGGCAGGGTACGCATTGCGAACCGGAATGGGTCGGTGCGGAGGATCCTCTGTTCCTGCTCTACACCTCGGGCTCGACCGGCAAGCCGAAGGGCATACAACACGCGACCGCCGGCTACCTGCTGGCCGCGAAGCTGACGACCCGTTGGGTGTTCGATTTGAAGGATTCGGACGTGTTCTGGTGTACGGCCGATGTAGGCTGGATCACCGGCCATACCTACGTCGCCTACGGCCCGCTCGCAGCCGGCGCGACGCTCGTCATGTACGAGGGCGCTCCGACGTTTCCGGACGGCGGGCGGTTCTGGGACATCTGTCAGACCCACGGGGTGACGATTTTCTATACGGCGCCCACGGCGATCCGCGCGCTGATGAAATTGGGCGATGAAATTCCGCGCCGTTACGACCTGTCCAAACTCCGCCTGCTCGGCAGTGTGGGTGAGCCGATCAATCCGGAGGCGTGGATCTGGTATCACCGCGTCATCGGCCGGGCGCGCTGCCCGATCGTCGACACCTGGTGGCAGACAGAAACCGGGTCGACCATGATGTCGCCGGTACCGGGCGTGACCGCGACCAAGCCCGGCTCCTGCGCCAGGCCCCTGCCCGGGATTTTCATGGACATCGTCGATGACGAGGGTCGTTCGGTCAGGAAACCCGATGCCGGAGGCTATCTGGTGATCCGGAGGCCATGGCCGTCGATGCTGCGCACGATCTGGGGCGACAACGAGCGCTACCTGAGCACCTATTGGGAAAAATTCCAAAATAAATACTATGTCGCCGGCGATTCGGCGCATCGGGATGCGGACGGTTACTTCTGGATCATGGGCCGCATAGACGATGTGCTCAACGTCGCCGGCCATCGCCTCGGCACGATGGAAATCGAGTCGGCGCTCGTCGCGCATCCGCGGGTCGCCGAGGCCGCCGTCGTCGGCCGGCAACACGAAATCAAGGGCGAGTCGGTGTTCGCATTCGTCGTGGTGAACGGAGCGCGACCGGCCGGGGCCGCCGCGCAAGCGCTGGTCACGGAACTGCGCGCCTGGGTCGCCGACCAGCTGAGTCCGATCGCGAAGCCCGACGAGATCCGGCTGACCGACAACCTGCCCAAAACGCGCTCCGGCAAGATCATGCGCCGCCTGTTGCGGTCGATTGCGCGCGGCGAGACCATATCCCAGGACGTTTCCACGCTCGAAAATCCCGCGATCCTGGAGCAATTGCGGGGGGACGCGGACGCAGCAGCCGCCGCGTCGCGGGTCAAACGGCCGCGCGCCCGAGCCGCCGCGCGCAAGCCGGCTGTGAAGGCGAAGAAGAGCCGCGCCGCGGCCAAGAAGCGCGCGGCGGCCAAGAAGCGCGCGGCGGGCAAGAAGTACGCGGTGATCAAGAAGCGCGCCGGGAGCAAGAAGTCCGCGGTGCGCAAGAAACGTTCCGTCGCCACCAAATCCGCCGCGAAGAAGAAGCGCGTCGTGGTGCGGCAGCGTGCGGCCAAGTCGCGCAAGTTGACCGGTCGCCGCGCAGCCGCGCGTGCGCGCCGTCGTTGAGGGCATCGTCATGAACATTCTCGTTCTGGGCTTGTGTTTGTTTCTCGGCGTCCACTCGATCGCGATCGCCGCGCCGGCGTGGCGATCGCGCATGCGCGAACGTCTCGGCGAAGGGGGCTGGAAGGCGCTATACGGCGCGGTCGCGCTGATCGGTTTCGTGCTGATCGTGCGGGGTTTCGAGATCGCGCGCGCCGCGCCGGTGGTCCTGTACACACCGCCGCCGTGGATGCGACACGTCACGTTCCTGTTCATGGTGCCGGTCTTTCCGCTTTTGTTGTCGGCGTACCTGCCCGGGCACATCAAGGCGGCGGTCAAGCATCCGATGCTCGCGGCGGTGAAGTTCTGGGCGGTCGCGCATCTATTGATGAATGGACGGCTGGCCGACGTGCTGCTGTTCGGCGGGTTTCTCGCCTGGGCGGTCGTCGATCGGATCTCGTTGAAGCGCCGGCCCGTGGCGCCGTCCTCGCGACGCGGCGCGCCCTCGGCCTGGTACGACGCGGCCGCGATCGTGCTCGGCCTCGGCTTGTACGGATTCTTCGTCGCCTGGGCGCATCTACGCCTGTTCGGCGTTTCGCCGCTCGGCTGACCGCACCGGTCTTCCCGGGATTAAATGCGCTTCAAGCGGCCACGGCGAAAATCCTTGAGGATCTCGCGCGCGGCGTTGTGGCCGGGCGCGCCGGTGACGCCGCCGCCGGGATGAGTGCCGGAGCCGCATAGGTACAATCCGGGCACCGGCCCGCGATAATCCGCGTGTCCGAGCGTCGGCCGCGCGGAGAACAATTGATCCAGGCTCAAGGCGCCGTGGAAGATGTCGCCGCCGATCAGGCCGAAGGTCCGTTCCAAGTCGAGCGGACTCATGATCTGGCGTCCGAGCACGGACGCCTTGAAGTTCGGCGCATGGGAATCGACCAGGTCGATCATCAAATCGGCGACTTCCTCGCGGTGCGCGTCCCAGGAGGCGCCGCCCGGAAGCGTCGGCGCCACGTGCTGACAGAACAGGCTGGCCACGTGGCACCCGGCGGGCGCGAGACTGTCGTCCAGCGTCGATGGGATCAGCATCTCGACGATCGGACGCTTCGACCAGCCGTGCGCCTTGGCGTCCAGATAGGCCTGATCCATGTACTGCAGCGACGGCGCCATGATGATGCCGGAGGTGTGATGCTCGGCGCAGGCCTGTCCGGGCAGCACCGTGAAATCGGGCAGCGACGACAGGGCGACGTTCATGCGGAACGTTCCGGAGCCGCAGCGCCAGCGGTCCATACGCTCTACGAAATCGCGGTCCAGGGCGCCGCGGTCGATCATGGAGCCGAACAGCAGCTTGGGATTGAGATTGGACACCACGCAGCGTGCGCGGATCATCCCGCCCGCCTCCGTCGACACGCCGACCGCGCGGCCCCCCGAGAGCACCACTTCGCGCACGGCACTGCCCACCTGGATGTCCACGCCCCGCAGCCGTGCCGCCTTCGCCATCGCCTGCGTGATCGCGCCCATGCCGCCGATCGCGTGGCCCCAGGCGCCCTTCTTGCCGTTGACCTCGCCGAACACGTGGTGCAGCAGCACATAGGCCGATCCGGCCGCGTACGGACTTGCGTAATTGCCGACGATGCCGTCGAAGCCGTAGGCGGCCTTGATCGGCGCGCTCTCGAACCAGCCGTCGAGGTAGTCGCCCGCCGACTTGACGAAGAGATCCAACAGTTCGCGACGCATCGGCAGATCCAGCCGACCCATTCCGCGGCCGACGCGCGCGGCGCGCAGCAATTCCGGCAGCGCCTCGAGCCAGCCGCCGTCCGTCACGTTCGGCGGCGTCTGCAAAACCAGGTCGCGCAGCACGTCCGCGATCCGATCCAGCCGCAGCGCATAGTCGTCGAGGCGGCCGGCGTCGGATGCGGAGAACTTGGCCACCTCCTGCGCGGTCTTGCCTGCGCCGACCTTCAAATACCCTGATTCCCCGAGCGGCAGGAAATTCGACAGCTGCCGCTCGACGATGCGCAGTCCATGCCGGCCCAGTTCCAGGTCGGCGATGATTTTCGGATTGAGCAGCGAAACGGTGTACGCGGCGACGGAATTACGGAAGCCGGGGAAGAATTCCTCGGTGACCGCGGCGCCGCCGACGACGTCGCGGCGCTCGAGCACCGTGACCCGCAGGCCGGCGGCCGCCAGATACGCGGCGCAGACGAGACCGTTGTGGCCGCCGCCGATGATGACCACATCGCAGGTGGTGGAATCAGACATGACGAGTCCTCGCCTGAAGTGACGGCCGCCGGGTCAAATCGGGAAGTCGCGCGTATAGGAACCGGTCGCCCCGCCGGATTCGAACTCGCGCGCGAAGCGGTGGCCGCTATGCACCGCGTGCACGATCGCACCCGGCGCGTCGGCATCGCCGATGCGCGTGATGGAGCGGATTCCCGCCGCCTCGAGTTCCGCCCCGCGCGCTTCCAGGCTTCGATACAGGTCGTCCCGGGGCGTGCGCACGCCCACGATCACCAGCGACCTGCACGCGAGGCGCTTCTCGGCGCCGGTGAATACATCGCCGAGCACGACTTCCGCGCCGTCGAATGCCGTGACCCGCTGCAGCGTGTGGATGGCGACGCCCGCCTTGCCGAGCGCGCGGTGCACCAGCGGCAGTTCGTTGGTCATGAACGTCCAGGCGGAGGCGTTGCCCGCGGTCGTCACGTAATCGACCCGACCACGCCGGGCGAGATCCTCCGCGATCGCGCCGGCGAGGTAATAGTTGTCGAAATCGAACACGACGACCGGGCCCTCCGGTTCGACGCCGGCCGCGAGGTCGTCGGGCGTGTAGACCCGCGCACCGGCGAGTTCCTCGGCGGGGAATTCGATCGTCGAATACAGCATTCGCGACCATCGGGCCCCGGTCGCCACGACGACGTGCGCGTGCTCCGACATGAGGACGTCATCGACGCCCATTTCGCTGCCCGGATAAAGGCTCACATTCGCACGCCCTCGCAATTGGCCGAGGCGCCAGTCGGCGACGCGCCCCCAGGTCTTGAGGCCCGGCAGGCGCGTCTCGAAGCGCAGGCGGCCGCCGAACTCGGGCGCGCCGTCGGCGACCGTCACGCGGTAGCCGCGGCGCGCGAGCGTCACCGCGCACTCGAGGCCCGAGGGTCCTCCGCCGACGATCAGCACGCCATCGGAGCTCGCCGCCGGCGCGAAGCGCTCGGGATGCCAGCCGCGGCGCCACTCCTCGCCGGCGGTCGGATTCTGCGTGCAGCGCACCGGCACGCCGTCGTGCCAGCTGGAGATGCAGATGTTGCAGCCGATGCACTCGCGGATTTCGTGCTCCCGCCCTTCGTCGATCTTCTTCGGCAGGAAAGGATCCGCAATCGATGGCCGCGCGCCGCCGATCAGATCGAGCACGCCGCGCTTGATCTGCGAGACCATGAAATCCGGCGACGTGAAGCGTCCGACGCCGACGACGGGCTTGCGGGTCAGCTTCTTCACGAAATCGATGATCGGTTCGTGGCTGCCCTCCGCGGCGAAGCGTGACGGCGCGCAGTCCGTCGGACTCGAGTCCATCTTCACATCCCACAAGTCCGGCAAATCCGCGAGCAGCGCGACGACCTCATGCGCCTCGGAGGGCGCATTCCGGCCGGGCTTGGCGCGCAATTCCTCCAAGCTGATGCGCAGCGCCACCGCGCAGCGATCTCCGACCGCCTCGCGCGTGACTTCGATCAGTTCACGCACCAGCCGTGTGCGATTTTCGATCGACCCGCCGTACTCGTCGCTGCGGCGATTGTATTCCGGCAGCAGAAACTCGTAGGGCAGGTAGCCCATGCCGGCGTAGACGTAGACGATGTCGAAGCCGGCCGCGCGAGCCCGGCGCGCACCATCGGCCTGCCAGCCGAGCAGCGCCGTGATGTCGGCGCGGTCCATCGCCCGCGGCCGCAGGTTCCCCATGAATCCGACGTGGGTCGACAACCAGGGCATGCCGGACGGCGACAAGGGCGCGATGCGACTCGTGCGGTTCAGCGAGCAGGCCCCGCCGTGCCACAACTCCACGCCCGCGAGCGCGCCATGGCGATGGACCGCCTCGGTCATCAGGGCATGGGCGCGAATATCCCGGTCATCCCACAGCGTCGCAAACGGCAGAGGCGAATCGTCCGAACTCGGATGAATCGATACGGCGCCGGTGCAGACTACTCCCCAGCCTCCCTCGGCCTTGGTTTCCCGGAACGCGGCGCGCACCCGCGGCAGTGCATTGGTCATGCCGCTTGCGTGAGGCACCTGATAGAAGCGATTCGGCGCCGTCACCGGCCCGATGCGTACGGGTTCGAACAGCGCATCGAAGCGCGGATTTCGCGCCATGTTGAATCCTCGTTCAGGCGTGGGTCCCGGAGCGTAATGGGTCGATCGCGTCGCCGCAAGGCGTTGCGACGGTCGCCAGCACCCGGCGGACCACGGCGGCGACGAACCGCGCGGGGATCGGCTTGCGCAATGGATTCGGAAACTCGATCTGCACGCCACGGCCGGTCGCGCCGCGGTTGCAGATGTTGTGCGGGTGCACGGCCGGAAACGGATGGCCCTGGGTGCTCGCGGCCACGCCGGTCGCCCGCAGTCCGGCGGCCAGACGGTCGCGCAGGCTGCGATCGCGGCCCCCCAGCAGCAGGGTGTGTTCCGCACCGGCGCAGCCGTGCACGGCTATGACGGTCGTGCAGCCGGCGATCAGCGCGAGGCATTGCGGTTCATCGAACAGATGACTGGTCAGGTGCAGGGCCCGGTAGTTGTGCGCCGGCCGCCGGCCTTCGAACAAATACAGATTGAAATCGTCGCCGGCGATCGCGCGGGCGATCTCGGAGGTTCCATCCTCGATCTCTCCTGCGTGCGGTGCGATCACCGCGACACGCGAATCGCCGCACCGGCGGACCAGGATGTCGTAGTCCCGGCCCAGCGTCTGGCTGCTCGCCAGATCGGCGAACCCGCGATACCTGTCCGCGTCGGGGACGTCGGCAGTCGAATCTGACGGTATGATCAGCGCCACTTTTCCCCCACACGCGATAGACCCGACGAGAAGACTGCCATGATTTCCACACCGAACGCCACGCTTCATCCTCGCGCCGGCGTCGTTCCTTGGCGGGTCGCGCTGCCGCTCACCAGCACCGCGTTGATCATGCTCGGTGCGGGGGTGCTCGGTTCCTTGTTGCCGCTGCGGTTCTCGGCCATGGGAATGTCAGCGGGTGTCATCGGCCTGCTGGCGACGGCCGAAGCTCTGGGATTCCTGGCCGGCTGCCTGTACGCGCATCGTATCATCGCGCCGGTGGGGCTGGAGCGGGCGTACGCGGCATTCGCCGGCTTGAAGTCGGTGGCGATCCTGAGTCTGCACTTCGCGGGGGCGGTGCCGACGATCGCGGCGCTGCGGTTCGTGATCGGAGCGAACGCCGCCGGCCTCGCGGTGGTGGTCGAGAGCTGGCTGAACGCGCTCGCCCCCAATGAACAGCGCGGCCGGGTGTTGACGGTGTACGTGCTGGTCTATGGGCTCTTTTTCGGGCTGGGCCAGCTCCTCGGCCAGGATTTGAACGTGCGCGGCCCGGAACTGCTGTTCATTGCCGGTATTTCCACGACCCTCGCGCTCGTGCCGATGGTCGCGATCGACGTGCGCGCACCCGCGCTGCCTCACCGGGTTACGCTCGAGATCCTGAAGGCGCTGCGGACCTCGCCGGTGAGCGTGCTCGCGTGCCTGTTGAACGGCCTGATCCTGACCGCGTTCATGACCGCCGGCCCCTTGTTCGGTCAGCGCATCGGCTTCGACCAGCGCCACATCGTCATTTTGATGGCCTGCGTTTCTCTCGGCAGCTTGTTCCTGCAATGGCCGATCGGCTACCTGTCGGACAAATTCGACCGGCTGTATGCGCTGATCGGGCTGGGCGCCGCGACCTTGTGCATCTCCGCGGTGCTGGCGACGGTGAGTCATCGCACGCCGTTCCCGCTGCTCGCGCTGTTGTTCGCGGCCTTTGGCGGTTTCGCCGAAAGTCTCTATGCGATCGGTGTGGCGCACGCGAACGATCGCGCCGTGATGACCGACTACGTCGCGCTGTCCTCGACCTTGCTGTTCGTTTGGGCGCTCGGGGCGTCGATCGGCCCGACGACCGGCACGTTCGCGATCCAATTGATCGCGCCGGGCGCATTTTTCGTCTATGCGTTCGCGCTAACGGCGCTGTTCACCGCGTTCGCCATCTGGCGGCTGACGCGGCGCAAGCTGGACCGCGTCGTCGAGACCCACGAGAACTTCCTGACCTATCCGCAGACGTCGCCGGAAATCTACGCCTGGCTGCCGTACCACAAGGAAGACGTGCCGCCGCCGTCCGGGACCGGCGGCGGGCCCGGGTGAGCCGCCCGGTGGGCGGGCTCACCCGGGGCGCGGGCGAGCT
>JAJXYR010000219.1 GCA_021780475.1 Pseudomonadota bacterium | reverse complement strand
CTCCAACACGACCGTTTCATTCGACAGGTTGAACGCCGCAATCAGGGTTTCGCCGTGCAACCGGCGCAGAAACGCGAGCACCGCGCCGTCGGCGATCAGAAACTCGATGTCTCCGTCGAGCAGCGCCGGATGCCGCTTGCGCCATGCGAGGAAGCGTCGGAACGAGTTGAGCGTCGACTGAGGGTCGCGCTCCTGCACGTCGACGGCCCGTACGACGTGGCTGGACGGCAGCGGCAGCCACGGCGTGCCGTCGCTGAAACCGGCCCCCGCGTCGGACGTCCATGGCATCGGCGTGCGGCAGCCGTCCCGTCCCTTGAAGCTCGGCCAAAACGCGATGCCGTAGGGGTCGCGCAGCAATTCGTACGGGACCGACGCTTCCTCGAGTCCGAGCTCCTCGCCTTGATAGACACAGACCGAGCCGCGCAGCGAACACACCAGCGCCGTCAATTGAGTCGCGAAATGCGCCGGCGATTGCGTGTCGCCCCAACGGCTGACGACTCGCTCCACGTCATGGTTCGAAATCGCCCAGCACGGCCAGCCCGCGCCGCCGGGGGGGAGCGCCTTTTCGACGGTTTCGCGGATGTGCCGTGGCGACCCGTCGTCCCCGAGCAATTCGAAGCTGTACGCCATGTGCAGCCGGCCGGGCTGCGTGTACTCGGCCATCGTCGCCGGGGAATTTTCCGAGGAGATTTCGCCGAGCGCGACCGTGCCCGGGTAGCGGTCGAGCAAGGCGCGCAGTTCGCCGATGAATTCCAGGTTCTGCGGCTGGGTGTTGTCGTGAACGTGGAACTGGTAGGCGTAGGGATTGTCGGCGCGGAACCCGCGGCCGAGGCGCAGCTCCGCGGGCTTCGGCGGATTGTCGCGCAGCCCGGCATCGTGATAGCAGAAATTGATCGCATCGAGGCGCAGCCCGTCGACGCCGCGATCCAGCCAGAATTTCACGTTGTCGAGCATCGCGGCGCGCACCGCGGACGAGTGGAAATTCAGGTCCGGCTGGGCTGCGAGGAAATTGTGGAGATAGTATTGTGCGCGCCGCGGTTCCCATGCCCACGCGACACCACCGAATATCGACAGCCAGTTGTTCGGCGGGCCGCCGTCGGGGCGCGGGTCCGCCCACACGTACCAATCGGCGCGGGGATTGTCGCGGCTCTGGCGGCTTTCGCAAAACCATTCGTGCTCGATCGACGTGTGGCTCAGCACTTGATCGATCATGACCTTGAGCCCGAGGCGGTGCGCCTCGGCGAGCAGGTCGTCGAAGTCCGCGAGGGTGCCGAACATGGGGTCGACGGACCGGTAGTCGGCTATGTCGTAGCCGAAGTCCGCCATCGGCGACTTGAAGAATGGCGAAATCCAGATCGCGTCGACACCGAGGCTCTCGATGTAAGGGAGGCGGGCGCGAATGCCGCGCAGGTCGCCCACGCCGTCGCCGTTCGTGTCGAGGAAGCTGCGCGGATAAATCTGGTAGATGACGGCGCCGTGCCACCACGCGAATTCACTCACGGCGCGGCGCCGCCGGCTTCGCATACGTATACATCGGTGGCTTCGTCGAAACCGCGTTTGATTGCGGTCCGCCACTCTCGCATGCATTCATCGGCGCAAGTCTGCCACAAAGATCCGGCATCGGCATCGGCGGATGCGTCGGGCTTGCCAAGGCCGCCGAAATGACCGATATTGCAATCGATTGCAGCGGCACCGACGGCTGCGGCGGGAGCGAAAAATAAACGTCACGAAATCCAATAAAGTGCAGCTGATCACCTATGTCGATCGGCTCGGCGGCGCCGGAATTCGCGACCTCGACCGTCTGCTCGGCGGCGAGCTCGCCGGTTTGTTCGGCGCCGTGCATTTGCTGCCGTTCTACGAGCCGATCGACGGCGCGGACGCGGGTTTCGACCCGATCGATCACACGCGGGTCGACCCACGGCTCGGCGACTGGGGCGACATCGCCGCGCTGTCGCGCCGGACGGGGGTGATCGCCGACGTCATCGTCAATCACATATCGGACCGCTCGCCGCAATTTCTCGACTATCTCGCCCGCGGATCCGCGTCGGAATTCGACGGTATGTTCCTGACGCGCGACGCGGTGTTCGGCGCCGACCCCGCAACGAGCGACATCGACAAGATCTACCGGCCGCGCCCTTGCCGGCCGTTTCGCGAAGTCACGCTGGCCGATGGCGGGCGGCGCACGCTGTGGACGACATTCACGCCCCAGCAACTGGACATCGACGTGCGTCATCCCCGCGGCCGGGCGTACCTGGACAAGATCATGACCACGGTCGCCGCCAACGGCGTCGGCATGGTGCGTCTCGACGCGGTCGGGTACGCGATCAAGAAGGCGGGCACCAGCTGCTTCATGCTGCCCGAGACCTTCGACTTCATCGGCGAGTTCGCGGCGCGCGGCCGGGAGCTGGGGATCGAGGTGCTGGTCGAAGTCCACTCCCACTATCGGCGGCAGATCGAAATCGCGGCGCGCGTCGACTGGGTCTACGATTTCGCGCTGCCGCCGCTCGTGCTGCATGCGTTCGAATTCCGCAGCGCCGACAGGCTCAAGGAGTGGATCCGGATCCGGCCGCAAAATGCGATAACGGTGCTCGACACGCACGACGGCATCGGCATCGTCGACATCGGCGCCGATCCGGCCGACCGATCGTCGCGTCCCGGCCTGGTGCCGGGCGAGCACATCGACCGGCTGGTCGACGCGATACACGAGCGCAGCGGCGGCGAGAGCCGCCGGGCCACCGGCGCGGCCGCGTCGAATCTCGACCTGTACCAGGTCAATTGTACGTACCTCGACGCGCTGGGCGGCGACGAGCGGCGCTACCTCCTCGCCCGCGCGATACAGTTCTTCCTTCCCGGAATCCCGCAGGTCTACTACGTGGGCCTGCTCGGAGGCCGCAACGACATGGAATTACTCGCGCGCACCGGCGTGGGCCGGGACATCAACCGCCGGTATTACTCCGGCGCCCAGATCACCGCGGCGCTGCGCCAGCCCGTCGTGCTCGACTTGCTGGCGCTGATCCGGTTCCGCAACGAGCACCCTGCGTTCGGCGGCGCCTTCAGTCTGCTCGATTCGGCGCCGGGCGAACTGGCGATGCGCTGGAACCGGGGCGCGGACTTCGCCGAGTTGCGCGTGCGGATGGACTCCGCCAGCTACGAAATCCTGCATTCCGGCGCGCAGGGCGCACAACGGTTCTACTTCCAGTCGGGTGTGGCCTCCGGCGCCGCCTAAAAAACGCGATTGGGCTCACACTAAAGGCCGCCTGTTCGCGGAAATGGCGGAAGCGTCACGCCGGGGCGGCGGGAAAACGTGACGGCCGGGGCGGATTGTCTCTTCCGTGCGACGTAGCCTGCTGCTTCGCATGGAAAAACCAAGTCACGCGGACCGCCCGGCCCGTCGATCGGCGCCTTCGGTCGCGTCGTGGATCGGCTTGGCGGCGCTTTGTCTGATCCGGCCCTGGACTGCGCATGCCGATTGCGTCGGGGCATCGGACCCCTCGATCCAGGCGCTGCAGCTGTTGGACGCGGCCGATCCCGTGCAGGCGGTGGAGCGGGTGCGGGCCCGGCTCGCGACCGCGTCGAGCGGCGCCCACCCCGACACCCACCTGATCGCCGCGCTGGACGCCGTGCTCGCACAAAGCTACAGCCGGCTCGAACTGGACGCGGATGCGCGGGCGGCGGCGCAGGCGGGTCTCGCGCTGGTCGCCGATCCACGCGATCCGGTGCGGGTGGGTCTGCTCACCTCCTACGCGGAGAATGTCTACGACGCCGCCGGCATCCGCGCGGCGCTGGCGACGATCCGTGCCGCCGAGGCTGCGCAGGAGCGCGGATCGCGCACGGGTATCTGCCTCGCGATCACGCGGGGGCTGCTCGAATATCGGATGGATCGGTCGGACCTGGCGATAGTGACGTTGACACGTGCGTACCGCGCCAGCGGTGCGGCGCGATTCGACCAGGTGCGGATGCTGGCCGCGGACGCGCTCACGGCCGTCATGCGCAGCATGGGCGACTATGCGCAGGCTCTCGAGTTGAACGGCGAGGTCATCGCCTGGGACATCGCGCATGATGCCCGATTGAGCCTGTCGGTGTCGCAGTACGTGCGCGGCACGGTGCTCAAGCTCATGGGCGATTATCAGGGGGCGATCGGCGCCTTCGCGCAAAGCCGCGATCTCTCCCTGTCGCTGCACGACACCCAGGGAATCGCCTTCGAGAATCTGCGCATCTGCGAGACGCGTGTGCAGCTGCAAGACTACGACCGGGCGAAACGCGAGTGCGCGCGGGCCCTGCCGACCTTCGTCGCCGCGGGCTCCACCGACGTGATCAAGGAGACCCGGGCGGTGCTCGCGCGGATCGACCTCGGCCGAAACCGCCCGGCGCGGGCGCTCTCGACCCTCGACGGCGTTCTCGACCGGGGCGGGGAGGATCTGCCGCCGCGGCGGGCCGCCGTGCTGTATCGATGGCGCGCCCGCGCCAACGCCGCGCTGCATCACTACCGCGGCGCGTACGCCGACCTGTCCGAATACGTCCGGCGCACGCGGGCGGACTATGACGCGGACCGTGCGCGCCAGGCCGCGGCGATGCGCGCGCGTTTCGAGACGGACCGGGCCGTCGAGCGCAACGCATCCTTGCAGCGCGAACTCGCGCTCGCGCGCGAACGTTCACAGCGTCAACAGGCGGAATTGAAGCGCAACGCGGTCATCTTCATGTCGGGATTGATGGTCATCGCGATGCTCGTGTACGTCTCGTACTTCACGCTGCGGCATCGACGCGCGCTGCTGCGCCTCGCCACGCTCGACGGGCTGACCGAACTGCCGAACCGGCGGCGCACCGCCGAACTCGCCGCGCAGGCGCTGCAGTCGGCGCTTGCGGTGCCGCGGCCGCTCACGCTCGCGATCATCGATCTGGATCATTTCAAGCAGATCAACGACCGCTGCGGTCACGCGGCGGGCGATCATGTGCTGCGCGAGGTCGCGCGTGCGAGCGTGGCGGTGCTGCGCACCGGCGACGTGCTCGGCCGCTGGGGCGGTGAAGAGTTTCTGCTGGTGATGCCGGACACCACGCTGGACGCGGCGCTCGTGGTGCTCGAACGGCTGCGCGCCGCGCTGCTCGCGATCGAGCTGCCGGCATCGGGCCACGGTCTGCACGTCAGCATGAGCGCGGGGTTGGCGACGCTCGACGCGCACACCCGGACGCTCGACGAACTGATCGCCCGCGCCGACACGGCGCTCTACGAAGCCAAGGATCAGGGGCGCAATCTCGTGCGCGTCGCCGATCACCGCCGCGCCGCAGGCCCGGACAGCTTGATCCGGCGGGGATGATCGCGCGGCGCGGAGCCCCGCCGGCCGCCCTGTGTTAATCTGCCGCGTACGCCGAGGGGTGCAAGCTCGGCGATGGTGCCCAGGAGAGGACTCGAACCTCCACGAATTTCTCCACTGGTACCTGAAACCAGCGCGTCTACCAGTTCCGCCACCTGGGCAGGAGGGGCCGCGCCAGGGGCGCAGGCGGCGAAATGTACGCACACACCCAAGGCTTGTCAATCAACTCCCATTATGGCGAAACCTATCAACATGAATACCAAAGGCGGGGCGGGGAAGCCGACCTCCAAACGCGGACGCGCAAGCCCAGGGCACGGCGGCACCGCAGCGACCGACGATTGGCGCGCCGTCGATCCGAATCTCGAGCTGGAACAGACGCGCTACGCCGATCCCATCGCCAGCCGTGAGTTGTTGCTGCGCCACCTCACGGAGGCTCCGGAGCCGCTTTCCGCGCAGCGCATCGCGAAGCGCCTGGGGCTCGTCACGGACGCGCAGCGCCACGCCCTGGAGAAGCGGCTCGGCGCGATGGTGCGCGACGGCCAGGCGGTGTTCGGGCCGGATGGCTATTCGGCCGTCGGGGAGGCCGAGCGCATCACCGGCCGCGTCCGCGGACGCGCGAGCGGGGAGGTCTTGATTCTGCCGGACGAAGGGGGTTCCCCGCTCGTGCTCGCCCGCGCCGACACCGCCGGGCTGATGCACAACGACGTGGTCGAAGTGCGGGCCGTCGGGATCAACGACCGGGGCCGGCGGCTCGCGCGGCTGATCCGCCGCGTCGGCGACGCGCCGACGCGCATCGGCGGCATCTGGCATACCGGGCCGGGTCATGGCCGGGTGTCGCCGGAGGATCCGGGCCATTGGTATGCGGTCGAAGTGCCGCTGCGCGACCGCCTGGACGCCCAGGACGACGACTACGTCATCGTCGAGATCACCAAGCGCCCCTTGGGGGAGGTGAGCGCGCACGGGCGTGTCGTGGAGGTGTTGCGGGATTTGCGGCCGTCGGACCTGGCGGCCCGGTTTGCGATCCTCAGGCACGATCTGCCGGAGGAGTTTCCGCCCGAAGTCGCGCAAGCCGCGAATCGCTTCGCGCCGCAGGTGCAGCCGGCGGACATCGAAGGCCGCGAGGATCTGCGCGATCTGCCGCTCGTGACCGTCGATGGCGAGGATGCGCGGGACTTCGACGACGCCGTCTACGCCGAGCCGGTGCGAGGCGGCGGCTGGCGCCTGGTCGTGGCGATCGCCGACGTCAGCCACTACGTGCGTGTCGGCAGCGCGATCGACCACGAGGCGCGCGCGCGCGCGACCTCGGTGTATTTTCCGGACCGCGTGCTGCCGATGTTGCCGGAGAACCTGTCCAATCAACTGTGTTCGCTGATGCCGCGGGTGGACCGCCTGGCGTTCGTCTGCGACATGCGCATCGGCAAGAGCGGGGCGCTCGGCAAGGCGCGATTCTACGAGGCGGTGATCCGTTCGCACGCCCGCCTCACCTATGCCGAGGCCTGGGCCTTCCTGGAGCATGAGGGCGCGGGCGCCGCGCTTTCGCCGCAGGTCAAGGAGTCGCTGCGCACACTGCACGCGGTTTACACCGCGCTGAAGCGCGAGCGCGACGTCCGCGGCGCGCTCGATTTCCGCGGCGGCGAGGTCAAGGCGGGCATCGGCGCCGACGGGCGGATCGAGGGCTTCCACGCGGTCGTGCGCAACGACGCCCACCGGCTGATCGAGGAGTGCATGATCGCGGCGAACGTGCAGGCGGCGGCGGCGCTGCGGCTCGCGAAAGCGGGCAGTCTGTACCGCGTGCACGGCCAGCCGGAGGACAAACGGGTCACCGAATTGCAGCGCATCATGACCGCGCTGAAGGTCGGCGCGACCTTCTCGGAGCGACCCACGGCGCGCGAATTCCGACAGCTGATCGAACGCCTGATCGACCGTCCCGACGGCATCCTGCTCGAAGGATTGGTGATCCGGGCGCTCGCGCAAGCGGTCTATCAGCAGACCAACATCGGCCACTTCGGGCTCGCGCTGGAGGAGTACGCGCACTTCACGTCGCCGATCCGCCGCTATCCGGATCTGCTCGTGCATCGCGCGATCAAGGCCGCGACGCTGCCGTCCTGCGCCTCGGGACATCGCTACAGCACGGCCGAATTGCAGGCGCTCGGACAGGAGAGTTCGCAGCGCGAGCGCCGCGCCGATGAAGCGGCGCGCGACGTGATGGGCTATCTCAAATGCCTGTACCTGCAGCCGCGGGTCGGCGAGTCGTTCGAGGCGACCATCACCAGCGCGCTCGAGTTCGGACTGTTCGTCCAGCTCAAAGAGATGCCGATCGACGGTCTCGTGCATATTTCGGCGATTCCCGGCGATTATTGGGAGCTCGACGATGGCGGTCTCGGACTCGTCGGCCGCAGCACCGGCCGGCGCTTCAAGATGGGCGACGCGGTCGCGGTGCGGCTGAGCCGCGTCGATCTGGCGCTGCGCCAGATCGACTTCGAACTGCTCGACGCGGCGGGACGGGAGCCCCCGAAGG
>JAJXYR010000178.1 GCA_021780475.1 Pseudomonadota bacterium | reverse complement strand
CCGCTGATCGCGCCGCGGCGCGGTGCGGGTGCCGCTGTCGTCGGCGCGCATCACGTCATCCAATCGAAACTCAGCCGTAAAGAAACCGTCATGTCGGGGCGTCACCATGCGCACGCCATCAGCGCCCGAGGCGCGTCACTCGCTCGACATGAGCAAAGGTTTATCCCATGAATGGTCCCCAGGATTTGCGTAAGTCCCTGTTACTCAAGGTTGCCATCAGCGGCTCGCTGATCGCCGCCGCCGGCCTCGCGCGTGCCGATTCGACCGCCGACACCTCGGTGGGACGCATGCTCGATCCGGTGCTCGTCACCGCGCAGATGCTCAAAGGACCGCAGGACGCACCGTCCCAGGGTTCGCTTGTCGCGACCCAGCCACAATCGATCGTCAACAAGGCCTACATTCACTTGAATGATTCGCCGGCGTCGAACTACACCGACATCATCAAGTTCACGCCGAGCGTGTTCACCGTCGATCCGAACGGCCCGGGCCTGTCGGAGAACCTCGGCACCTCGATCCGCGGCTTCCAGGACGGACAGTTCAACGTGACCTTCGACGGCATCCCCTGGGGCGACTCGAACGACTTCACGCATCACTCGACGAGCTATTTCATGCCCCAGGACATCGGCAACGTGATCGTCGACCGCGGTCCCGGCAACGCCGCGACCCTGGGCGACGCGACCTTCGGCGGCACCGTCTACGTCGAGACCGACAACCCGCACAAGGATCAGGGCGCGACCGCGTGGGCGTCCTACGGCAGCTTCAAGACCAAGCTCCTCGGCTTGCGATACGACACGGGCACCGTCGCGCGCTGGAACGGCGCGAGCGCGTTCATCAGCGCCAAGTCGCTCTCGTCCAACGGCTATCTGTCGAACGCGAAGCTCGATCGCAACGACGTGTTCCTGAAGATCATCCAGCCGATCAACGACTTCACCAACCTGAGCTTCGTGTCCAATCTCAACAAGGTGCACCAGTACACGCCGTTCGGTGCGACCCTCGCGCAGATCCAGGCCTTCGGTCCGAGCTACGGTTTGAACACGAACCCGAACAGCCAGTCGTACTATCAGTACAACCTCGACAAGATCACGACCGACTACGAGTACCTCGGCGCGTACTCGCACTTCTCGGGCTGGACCTTCGACAACAAGGTCTACACCTACGGCTATTTCCATGACGGATGGAACGGCGAGGATCCGATGGGCCAGGCGCCCGATGGCAGCATCCTGCCGAATGGCGTGCCGAACGGCACGGTCTACGGTCCGAACAACGTGCCGGGCCAGCAGATGCACATGTACTACCGTTCGGTCGGCGACTTCTTCCGCGTCGCGAAGGTGATCGGACCGGGCGAGGCGCAGGCGGGCGTATGGTTCGACCATCAGACGAACTCGCGCGCGCAGTTCGAGATCGATGCGACCAACAACAACGCCTACAATCCGATCAACGGACCCGGGTGTTCGGCGACCAGCCTGACGTGCGCGCCGACGCTGGCGAACTCGGTGGATCGCTTGATGAACGACTACCTGTTCACCCGCGAGTACTACGGCCAGTACGTCTGGCACGCGATCGACGGTCTCGATCTCACCGGCGGCGTCAAGCACGTGAGCTTCGAGCGCGTGCTGAATGCGACCAACAACCAGGGTCCGGTCGGCGGCAGCCTGGCCTACGATCAGACCTGGTCGCGCAACCTCGCCTCGTTCGACGCGCATTACAAGATCATGGCGAACTGGTCGGTGTACGCGCAGTGGGCGCAGGGCTTCCTCGCGCCGAACTTGAACGTGTTCTACGTGGCCGACCCGAGCAAGAACAGCGTTTCGCCGCAGAGCACGACCAACGTGCAGGTGGGCACGACCTGGGTCGGTCATCGTGTGACCGTGTCCGCCGACGTCTACAAGATCGATTTCAACAACGAGATCGCGTCGAAGGGCGGCGGTGTGAACAAGTATTTCTACAACCTCGGCGGCGTGAAGTACCACGGTGTGGAACTCGAGGGCTCGTATAACATCGGCATGGGCTTCACGGCCTATGCGAATGCGTCGGTGAACAGCGCCAAGCTGACCTCGGACCAGACCTGGGTGCCGAACACGCCGGACCGGACCGCGGGACTCGGCATGCTCTACCGTCATATGGCGTGGCAGGGCTCGCTGATGGCCAAGTACGTCGGCCGTCGTTACGGCGACTCGGGCAACACCCTGCCGTTCGCCAGCTATGCGACGCTCGATGGAGCATTGAGCTACGACTTCGGCGATGCCCTGGCCGGGCTCACGGATCTGCAGGTCGGCGTGACCGCGCAGAACCTCGCGGACCGCCACACGATCTATGCCGACAACGGCCAGACCGCGAACGGCGATTACCTGTTGTTCGCGGTGCCCGGACGCAGCTACCAGGTGAACATCACCGCGAAGTTCTGATCCACCCCGACACGTCGTCTGGATGGACGCGTCGGGTGGGATCGTCGGCGAGGCGGGTTGCGGCCCGCCCGCCCGACGGTCCCGCCCGCCGACGCCGCCTCAGCGGCGCATCAGGGTGCTCTTGCCGAACAGCGACGCCGCGAGATCCACCGCGACCTCGGCGGTGCGGTTCTTCAGATCGAGCGCGGGGTTCAATTCCATGATGTCGAGCGAGCCCATGCGTCCGGTGTCCGCGATCATCTCCATGCAAAGCTGCGCCTCGCGATAGGACGGCCCGCCGGGCACCGTGGTGCCGACGCCGGGCGCGATGTCCGGATCGAGAAAATCGACGTCGAAGCTCACGTGCACGTGCGCGTCGCGGGCGAGATCCGCGAGCGCTATTTCCAGCGTGCGCCGCATGCCGACCTCGTCGACGTAGCGCATGTCGTACACTTCGAGACCCACTTCGTGCACGAGGCGCTTCTCGCCCTGGTCGACGCTGCGGATGCCGATCTGGCGGATCTCGCCGGGGTCGATCGCCGGCCGCCGGCCGCCCAGGTCGACCAGCGCGTCGGGGCCGAAGCCGCAGAGGCAGGCGACCGGCATGCCGTGCAGATTGCCGCTCGGCGTCAGCAGGCTCGTGTTGAAGTCCGCGTGAGCATCGAGCCAGAGAATGCGCAGCGGGCGCCCGGTGCGGCGGCAGTGGCGCGCGACCGCGCTGATCGAGCCGACGCTCAAGGAATGATCGCCGCCGAGCAGGATCGGCAGCCGGTCCCGCTCGAGTTCGGCGGCGACCGCGTCGTGCACGGCGCGATTCCATTGCAGCACCTCGTCGAGGTGGCGGTAGCCGGCGCTTGGCGCGCGCTGCGGATTGGCCGGTCCGGCGAGGTCGCCGCGGTCCTCCACTTCGGCGCCCTGTGCTTCGAGCGTCGGCCGCAAACCGGCGACGCGCAGCGCCTCCGGGCCCATCGAGGCGCCGCGTGTGCCGGCGCCGATGTCGGTCGGCGCGCCGATCAGCGAGACCCGCGGGCCCACGGCTTCAGGCGCTCTTGCGCAGGCGCCGCATCGGCGTGCCGGCGCCGAGCGTGCCGCCGAACAGATCCTTCGGATCCTCGAGCCGCGGCACGAGGTCGATGGGCCGCCGTTCGATCCGGCGCTCCTCGAGCAGCGTGTACAGGAAGCGCAGCGCCGAGAAATCCTCGAGCGCGAAGCCGACCGAGTCGAAGATCGTGATGTCGCGGGCGCTCGTGCGTCCCGGGGCCGTTCCGGACGCCACCGCCGCGAACTCCGTCACCGGAAAGTCGGGCGGCATCTGCTGGATCTCGCCCTCGATGCGCGACTGGGGCTCGTACTCGACGATCACCCGCGCTTCCGGCATGCGCAGCACGTCCGCGTGCAGTTCGGTCTTGCCGGGACAGTCGCCGCCGACCGCGTTCAAGTGCATTCCGGGCGCCACCATCGGCGGGGTCAGGATGACGGCGTTGCGCTTGTCGGCGGTCACCGTGGTGACGATGTCCGCGCCGCGGCAGGCCTCGGCCGCGCTCCCCGTGCGCACCACGCGTAGGTCGCCAAGTTCCGCAATGGCGTGCAAGTTGCGCTCGAGTTTCGCGGTCGCGCCCGCGTCCACGTCATACAGGCGCAATTCGCGGATGCCGAGCATCCGATGGAAGGCGATCGCCTGGAATTCGCTCTGCGCGCCGTTGCCGATCAAGGCCATGCTGCGGCTGTCGGGGCGCGCGAGCAGGCGCGCGGCGAGCGCCGACATCGCCGCGGTGCGCAACGCCGTCGTCACGGTCAACTCGGACAGCAGCAGCGGGTAGCCGGTGGCGACGTCGGCGAGCACGCCGAAGGCGGTCACGGTGAGCAGGCCGGCGGCCGTGTTCTTGGGATGGCCGTTGACATACTTGAACGAGAACAGCCGTCCGTCGCTGGTCGGCATCAATTCGATGACCCCGACGGGCGAATGGCTCGCGAGGCGCGCGGACTTCTCGAATTCGCTCCAGCGGCGGTAGTCGGCGAGGATCTCGTCGGCGAGGCGCAGGATGAACTCGCCCGGACCGACGGATTGAATCAGACGCGTGACGTCGGCGACGCCGATGTAGTCGACCATGGTCTTCGCTCCCCAACTAAAACGACATGATTCCGCGATTCGCGGCCAACAGGAAGCCACAAAACTGATCAGAAAATCATATATAATGACCAATATGATGATATCAAGTGACAATATGGCTAATCCCGATGGATGACCTCGATCGCCGCTTGATCGCGCTATTGCGCGCCGACGCGCGTACGACGGTCATGGCGCTCGCGAAGGACCTGGGGGTGGCGCGCGGCACCGTGCAGAACCGGCTCGCGAAGCTCGAAGCCGACGGCACGATCGCCGGCTACACGGTGCGCCTGAAGCCCCAGACCGACATGCATCGCATCACCGGCGTCATGACCATCGCGGTCGAGGGCAACCACCTGGAGAAGGTGGTGCGGACGCTGCGCGGGGATCCGGCGGTCGAAGCACTGCATTCGACCAACGGCCGCTGGGACCTGGTGGCGATGTTGCGCGCCGACAGCCTGGAGGCGCTGGATCAGGTCATCAACCACATCCGCTCGGTGGAGAGCATCGCGCGCACCGAGACCAGCCTGCTGTTGTCGACCTACAAAATGTGAGCCGCCCGGGCATAATCCTCCGATGATTTCCACCGACGCAGTGCGCGGATCGCGGGCGCGATGGCGCGGCGAGGCGCTTGGAGCGGTGCTGTTCGATCTGGACGGCACGCTGCTCGACACCGTCGGCGACATCGCGCTCGCGCTCAACCGGGCGCTCGGCGAACACGGCCTGGCGCCGATTCCGACCGGCGAGGTGCGCGCGATGATCGGTCGTGGCGCGCCCATGCTGGTGCGTCGTGCCTGCGCCCATCTTGGCCTCGCGCCGGACGAGGCGCTGCAGGCGCTGCTGCTCGAGGGCTTCTACCACCACAGCGAGCGCATCGAGGAACACGCCGAAAGCGCGGCGGCGCCGTATGACGGCGCGCTGCAGGCGCTCGCCGGGCTGCGCGCCGCCGGACTGCGGATCGCGGTGGTGACGAACAAGCAGCATCGCTTCGCCGCCGCGCTCGTACGCAGCCTGGGACTCGACGCCTGGGTCGAGCTGGTGGTCGGCGGCGACACTTGTGCGCAGCGCAAGCCCGACGCCGCACCCTTGTTGTACGCCTGCGCCAGACTCGCCACGCCGCCGACGGCGGCCTTGATGGTCGGCGATTCGATCAACGACGTGCAGGCGGCGCGCGCAGCCGGGATGCCCGTCATCTGTGTGCCATACGGTTATAATGAAGGGCGCGACCCGCGCAGCCTGCCCTGCGACGCCTTCATCGAGTCGCTCGGCGAGCTGCCGTCGCTTCTGCTTGGAGGGAACTAGATGGCCGCCGAAGCTCCACCGGCCGAAATCGGCACCCGCGCGCCGGATTTCGAACTGCCCGGGACCGACGGGCTCCTGCACCGCCTGCGGGACCTCGCGGGCGCGCGCGGCACCGTCATCGCGTTCATCTGCAATCACTGTCCCTACGTCCAGGCGATCCTGCCGCGCCTGGCGCGCGACGCGCGCGAACTCGCATCGATCGGCGTCAACGTCGTCGCGATCAACGCCAACGACGCCGAGGCCTACCCCGAGGACAGCTTTCAACGCATGGTCGAGATCGCCCCGTCGCTGCCGTTTCCGTATCTGCACGACGAGTCGCAGGCGGTCGCGCGCGCCTATGGCGCCGTTTGTACCCCGGACTTCTTCGGCTACGACGCCAAGCTCGAACTGCGCTATCGCGGCCGCCTCGATGCGTCGGGGCGCGCGCCCGCGCCGCCCGGCGCGCGGCGCGAGCTGTTCGAGGCGATGCGTCTGGTCGCCGAATCCGGCCACGGACCCGCGGACCAGCGCGCGGGCATCGGCTGTTCGATCAAGTGGCGCTGACGCCGGGACCCGATGCGGACGAGATCGCGCGGCTGCGGCGCGGGGTCGTCGCGGAACTCGGCGCGATCCTGCCTCCCGAGGCGCTGCTTTCCGACCGCGAGGCGACCGCGCCGTACGAATGCGACGGGTTGACGGCGTACCGCGCCGCGCCGCTTTGCGTCGCGATCCCGTCCAGCGAGGCCGAGGTCGCGGCGGTGCTGCGTGTCTGTCACGCCGCCTCGGTGCCGGTCGTCGCGCGCGGCGCGGGCACGGGCCTGTCGGGCGGCGCGCTGCCGAATCCGCGCGGCGTGACATTGTCGCTCGCCAGGTTCACCGGGATCATCGCGGTCGATCCGCTCGCCTGCACCGCGACCGTGCAGTCCGGCGTGCGGAATCTCGCGATCAGCGAGGCGGCGGCGCCCCACGGGCTGTTCTACGCGCCCGACCCCAGCAGCCAGATCGCCTGCACGATCGGCGGCAACGTCGCCGAGAACGCGGGCGGCGTGCATTGCTTGAAATACGGCCTGACGCTGCACAACGTGCTCGCGGCGCGCGGCTTCACCGCGGACGGCAGCCCGGTCGAATTCGGTTCGGCGTGCCTCGACGCGCCGGGCCTCGATCTTCTGGCGCTCGTCGTCGGCAGCGAGGGCATGCTCGCGGTGATCACCGAGGTGACGGTGCGGCTGCTGCCGCGGCCCGAGACGGCGCGCTGCATCCTCGCGAGCTTCGCCGACATCGGCGCGGCGGGACGGGCGGTCGCCGCGGTGATCGCCGCCGGCATCGTGCCGGCCGGGCTCGAACTCATGGACCGGCGCATGACGGCGGCGGCGGAGGCCTACGTGCACGCCGGCTACGATCTCGACGCCGCGGCGATACTCCTGTGCGAGAGCGACGGCACCGCGGCCGAGGTCGACGAGGAGATCGCTGAAATCAGCGCTGTGCTCGAGGCGAACGGCGCCGTGCGCATCGACGCGAGCCGCGACGAAGCGCAGCGGCTGCGCTTCTGGAGCGGCCGCAAGAACGCGTTTCCGGCCTCGGGCGCGATCAGCCCGGATTACCTTTGTATGGACTCGACGATCCCGCGCCGGCGCCTCGCCGACATGCTTCTCGAGATCCAGGCGATGGAATCGAAGTACGGCCTCGCCTGCGTGAACGTGTTTCACGCAGGCGACGGCAACCTGCATCCGCTGATCCTGTACGATGCGGCCGAACCGGACCAGATGCGCCGCGCCGAGGCCTTCGGCGCGGACATTCTCGAGACCAGCGTGCGTATCGGCGGCACCGTCAGCGGCGAGCACGGCGTCGGCGTCGAGAAGCTCAACTCCATGTGTGTTCAGTTCTCCGAGTCCGAGCGCGAGCGATTCTTCGCCGTCAAGCGCGCGTTCGATCCGCGCGGCCTGCTCAATCCCGGCAAGGTGATCCCGACGCTCGCGCGCTGCGCCGAGTACGGCAGGATGCACGTGCATCGCGGCCTGTTGCCCCATCCTGAGCTCGCGCGGTTTTGAGCCGCGCCGCCGCCACGGCCGCGCCCGACGCGGCGCTGCGCCGCCTGATCGACGAGGTCGGCGAGGCGCGCGCGC
>JAJXYR010000215.1 GCA_021780475.1 Pseudomonadota bacterium | reverse complement strand
GCGTCGCCGGATTTCATCGGGTGATAGGCCGCATCCAGTTCCGCGAGCCGCGCCGCGTCGAGCCCCTGCGGCAGGCTGCCGAGAAAATACAGCCAGTTCTCCGCCGGCCAGGCTTGCGCACCGAGCACGGCCGCGGTCGCGCGGCGCGCGAGCCAGGCCTCGCGCGCCGCGTCCACCGGCCGCAATTCGTCGGCGGCGGGCAGCGCCGCGGCCGCTGGAATGCCGGCATCATTGATCCAGGCGTCGATCTGCCGGGGACGCACGACGCCCGGATGGGGCGCGAGCAGGTTCCGTTCGGCGAGGTCGACGAAATCCGCGCTCGTCATGGGCTGGTCGGCAGGGCGTGCAAAACAGGCCGACAGAAACGCATCGAACGCCGTGCGTCCGAAGCTCGCGTCGAGAAAGCTCAGGAACAGCCTACCCTTGTCCACCGGAATCGCCGCCGCGCCGGGACCCTCGAACCCGCCGACGGGGTCCGCGGCCAGCACTTGCGCCGCCGGCGGCGCGCCGTGGAGCGCGTCGCGCAGACGCAGCCACGACAGCGTGTCGGACAGCGCGGCGAGCGGCGCGCCGTAGAGCGACTCGACCAGACGGCTTTGCAGGTAACCGGCGAGCGCCGGAGCGATCCAACGATCACCCCAGCCGGCGGAGCGGATGCGCGAGGCGACCGCCGCATCGGGCAGCCGCGCGGCTAGCGGAATGAGCCGCGGCAGGCCGCCGATGAGCGTCGGCGAAAGCAGCGTGAGCTTGGCGCTCGACCGGAACGCGAACGGAAAGTCGGCGGGCATCACGACGTAGTCGCGCCGCGACCAGGCGTCGCCGCCCGGCAGACGCAGGCTCGCGCGGCGCACCGCCACGGCCTCCCGCAGCGCCCGCGCGTCACGGCGGGTCGACCAGCCCTGGCCGTAGACGCCCACGTCGGGCGCCAGCGCCTTGAACTTCAGGTCGCCGACGACCAGGTCGAGCCGGTCGGCCGCAACGGGTCGCGGCACGACGAACCAATGATCGTGGCCGCGGTTCGGCGTCGGTGCGCCGGGCCGCTTCGCATCGGCACCGGCGCCGACGCTGAACAGCGCGACCATGTTCGGCGGCGTTTCGACGTGCACGCGATAACTCGCGCGCGCGCCGGTGCCGTCCTGGGTCGGGATCCAGCTGCGCGCATCGATCGGCGACGATGTGGTGTAGAAGAACGGCTGCCGGCCGCCGCCCTCGCCGGTGCTGCTCCAGTGCAGACCCTCGGCGTGCGGCGACGTCTCATAATGAATGCGGATCATCTCCTCGTGCGCCGTCGACGGCGGCAATTCGATGATGAGCGGCGTTCCGTCGACGGGGTCGCCGTCGCCGGGATGAAACGGGCGGCTGACCCAGATCGGCGCCATCACCTCGGTCGCACCGAGAAAGTCACGGGTGAACTGTTCGACACCGCTGACATCGAGGCCGCGGGTGTCGAGGACCAGACGAGTCGCGCGCGCATCGAGCCGGCGCACCGTCAGGATCGCCTCGCCGCGCAGCTCGTCCCACGGAAACTCGACCGACAGATTCAGATCGACGTGGGTGACCCGGAACTCGCCGTCGTTCGCATAAGAATGCGCGCCGGCGGCGGCGCAGGCGGCGTGCGCGAGCGCAAGCGATGCCGCGGCGAGCGCCGCGGCGCAGGCGCGTGGATTCAGGGTGACGATGCCGGCGTCACCGCGTCCGCGACCGGCTTGACTCTGGCGCCGACCAGTTGGTCGAAGGTTTTGACGTTGATCGACAGCTCATTCACGCCGCTCCAGTTCGAACCCTTCGGCAGCGTGTCGGCGACCAGCGGGGCGTTCGCCACGACGGCATCGATTCCGGGTTTGCCGCTCGTGATGGGCACGGGGATGCCGCGCGGCTCGTGCGCGAGCGCGACCAGCCGGGCCCAGTCGATTTCATTCTGGTGCTCGCGGATGTTCTTGCGAAATTTCGGATGCAGCAGCCGTTCGAGCAGCACTTTCCGGTCCTTCGTCCAATCGTGCTTGTCGTCTTTGAGAACGTGGTAAGCCTGCACATAGAGCGTGCCGTCCTGCCAACCGAACACGTAGGGTTGATTGACGACCGTCACTTTCGTGCCCACCGGAATCATCTCGAAGAATTGTTTGATGTCTTCGGGGTAGAGGTGCATGCAGCCGTGGCTCACGCGCATGCCGACGCCGTAGGGCTTGTTGGTCCCATGGATCAGATAGCCGGGCCAGCCGAGACGGAACAGGTACTGGCCGAGTGGGTTGTCCGGACCCGCCGGCACGACGGGGGGCAGGACATCGCCCTCCGCCGCGTGTTCCTTGCGGATCGATTTCGGCACGATCCACACCGGATCCTTCTGCCGGCCGATGATGCGCGTGCTGCCCTCCGGCGTCTTCCAGCCGATGCGGCCGATGCCGATCGGGTGCGTGTAGACGATTTGCGGCTGATGCCGCTTGTGCGGCGGAAAGTAGAAGATGCGCATCGCCGCGAGGTTGATCACGACACCTTGATGCGGCGCTTCGGGCAGCACGAACCGGGTCGGCACCACGACGACGCGGCCGACGCCCGGCAACCACGGATCGACGCCGGGATTGGCCATGACGATTTCATCGTAGCCGACGTCGAAACGCCGCGCGATGTCCGAAAGGGTGTCTTCCTTGCCGATCGTCGTACGTTGCACATAGCCGACGACGTCGTCCTGCGGCTTGTTCAGCACGAACCGATCGAGCGCAACCGGGGTCGGCAATACGGGCGCCGGCGGCGGCGCGGGTTTGACGGCGGCGGCCTGGGCAGGCGGCGCCGGCGGCCGCAACAGCGAGCACGCGCCGACGCCTAGGCCCGCGAGCACCGCGATGAGCGCGCGCTGAATCGATGGGGATCGCTTGACCTTGGTCATCATGGTTTGCTGTGTCGCAGTATCCTGGGCGGCCGGTCGAAAAACTCTAACTATTGCAGTAAATCAACGCTACAGCAACGTCGGCCGGTCCGCATCCGCGTTCCCCGCCGGTCCCTCGACGGCCGATCCGCGCGGAAAATGCCGCGCGAGCAGCACGCTTACCGCCTCGATGCCGGCGATCCCGCCGTCGCGAAATCGCCGCTCGCGAAAGTGGTCTGTGATCAATTCCACGACGGCCGACCATTCGGCGGTTCGCACGCGCTCGCGCAAACCGCGATCGGCAATGATCTCGACCGCTCGGTCGGCCAGCAATATATAGACCAGCACGCCGTTGTTCTGTTCCGTGTCCCATACCTGCAACGCCGCAAATACCTGCAACGCCCGGGCGCGCGCCGACATACCCTGCCACAGCTGGCGCGGGTTGAGCGCCCCCTCGATCGCGACACGGATCTGTCCGCGATGGGTCCGCCGCGCGCGCGCAACGGCCTGTTCGAGCGCCTCCTGCGTATCGCGCCCGAACAGCAGCCGGGTATGCCACGGGATCGACGCCATATGGCGCAGGAATCGCAGCGCGGGCATCACCACCGACCCGACGCGCCGCCGCAGCTGAACACGCCGCCGTCGCCGGCCGCGCGGCTCTCGCGCATCGCGCCGTGGGTGATCGCCACGCCGAACGCCACCAAGCCCGACGCGAAGCCGATCGGAAGCGCCTGGCTCGAGGCCCCGGCGATCGCCCCGGCGAGCCCGCCGATCACGAGGGATCCGGCCAGACGGCCGCAAAGCGCCTGCAGCACGCCGCTCGCGGCGAAGACCAAGGCGAACAACAGCGGGTACAGGAATTGCCACCCCGGACCGCGATTCCAGCGTCCGACCGGTGCCGGCAGGGGCTCGCCGTCGACCACGGCGATCATCCGATCCACGCCCGACTCCACCCCGCCGTCGTAATCGCCGGCGCGAAAGTACGGCGTGACGGTCTCGGTGACGATGCGGCTCGCGCTCGCCTGCGGCAGCTTGGCTGCAAGGCCCGGACCGATTTCGATGCGAACACGCCGATCGTCCTTGGCGATGACCAGGATCGCGCCGTCGGTGCCGCCCGGGCGACCCTGCCCCCAAGCCGCGGCGACCCGGTTGCCGAATTGCGCCAAGTCCTCCGTCCCGGTCGACGGCACCATCAACACCGCGAGGCGATCGCCCTGGCGTGATTCCAGCGCCGCGAGTTTGGCCTCGATCCGGGCGACCGTCGCCCCGGACAACGTGCCGGTCAAATCGATGACGCGCGCGGCCGGAGGCGGCACGGCGATCTCGGCGCGCGCGGCCGTCAGGGCCAGCAAGCCGGCCGTCAGCAGCGCCACGGGGAACCGACCCCAACGCATTGCCATGAATCCCTCTCCCGCAGCGCCGCGTACGCGCGGTCAAGCGGGGATTCTATCATCGGGATTCGGGAGCCCCGGGCGCACCAAAAAAAAGCCCCCGTCTCATCGGCGGGGGCTGTGAAGTGCGGACTTCATTGAAGGGAAGTAAAGCCCGCCAGGGGATTCAGTGCAGTTCGTGCCATTGCAGGACTTGGATGTCGGACTCTTCCAGATCGAAGCTTCGCGCCAAGACCCGCGTGACCTCGCGGTCGCCGTTGACGAGGCCGGCGCGCCCGAGCAATTCGACGACGCCCCGGTACTCGCTGAACTCGACCGCGCCGTCCTGCTGCGCGATGAAGTGGGTGTAATATTTGATACCCATAGGCGAAAGCTTAGGATTCGCCGGCCGCCGGCGCTGTGATCGATTGCTCAACTTATTGCCAAACGCTGGGAAGCCGATCACGAGTTCGTGAACCAGGCGGATATTGCACCGTGTCACGCTATCGCCCGCCGGCCGCGCCGGCCTCGAAATACATCACGCCCGAGGGTGCGGCGCGCCTGCAGCAGGAATTGCACCAGCTGTGGCAGGTCGAGCGGCCGCAGGTCACCCTGGCGGTGGCCGCGGCGGCCGCCCAGGGCGACCGATCCGAAAACGCCGAGTACACTTACGGCAAGAAACGCCTGCACGAGATCCTGCGGCGGGTGCGATTCCTGCGAAAACGGCTCGAGGGCATGACGATCGTCGATGCGCACGCGCCGGGGGCGCGGCGCGACACGCGGCGCGTGTACTTCGGCGCCTGGGTGCTGATCGAAGACGCGGCGGGCGCGCGCCGCTGGCACCGCATCGTCGGGCCCGACGAATTCGACATGGCAGACGACTACCTCAGCATGGATTCACCGCTCGGACGCGCCCTGCTGCGCCGGGCGCAGGGCGACGAACTGGTCCTCGACCTTCCGGCCGGCCCGAGGGTCCTGACCATCGTCGAGGTCCGCTATGGCGCCCGCCCCGAGGCGCCGTAGCGGCGCGCCTCAGACGACGCGCACGTTCTTGAACTGCCAGGGATCGGCGGTATCGAGATCCTCTGCGAACAGCTCGGCGCGCCGCTCGAGCGGTGTCCAGTCGGTGTACTTGCCGACCAAGGTGCCGAGATACGGCCGGCAGATCGCGAGCGCGCGCTCGAAATCGATGTCGTCCGGCTCCACCAGCCCGCGTCTCGGATTTTCGATCGCCCAGATCATGCCGGCGAGCGCGGCGGAGGTGACCTGCAGGCTGGTCGCGCTGTTGAACGGGGCCAGGGTCCGCGCCTCGCCGATCGACAGTTGCGAGCCGTACCAATAGGCGTTGCGGGAGTGACCGGCGAGCAGCACGCCGAGTTCGTCGATGCCCTCGGTGATCTCGTCCATCAAGATGCGCTTCGACGCCTGGATGTGCCAGTTGCGTCCCGCGAGTTCGTGCACCGACAACACCGCATCGTTGCAGGGATGATAGGCATAGTGCGACGTCGGACGGTAGACGACACGTCCGTCCTCGACGACCGAGTAGTAGTCGGCGAGCGCGATCGCCTCGGAGTGCGTGATCAGAAAGCCATGAAAGCTGCCGGCCTCGGGAGTCCAGGTGCGCACGCGGGTGCTCGCGCCGGGTCGGTTCAAATAGATCGCGCAGCCGGAGCCGGCGGCATGCCGTCCGCCGTCCGGGGGGAAATGCCGTTCGTGCGTGCCCCAGCCGAGTTCGGCCGGCTGCGAACCTTCGCTGACGAAGCCGTCCACCGACCAGGTGTTGACGAACTCGTTCGCGGCCTTTGGTCTCACCGCGACCTGGGTGTCGCGCTCCGCGATGTGAATGACCTTGATGCCGAGCGTTTGCGCGAGCTTCGCCCACCCGGCGCGGCTCTGCGGCGGCGCCGCCGGGATTCCGGTGTCGGCGGCGATGTTCAGCAGCGCCTGTTTGACCAGGTGCGAGACCATGCCCGGATTGGCGCCGTGGGTGATCACGGCGGTGGGCGCATCGGCCGCATCGTCGCGCAGCGCGAGCGCCTCGAGCCGCATCGCGTAGTTGCTGCGGCTCTCGACGGTGAGGTTCGGATCGGAATACCCGCCGGCCCAGGGTTCGACGCAGGTGTCGAGATACAGGGCGCCGCATTCGCGCGCGAGCTTGATCAACGCGACGCTGGATACGTCCACGGACAGATTCAACAGAAAATCGCCCGCGGCGAGCAGCGGCTTCAGCGTGCCGCGGTAATTGTCCGGCGTGAGCGCACGCTCGACGAAGCGGACGCCGTATTGCCGCGCCTCGACCTGGCCGCGATTTTCGGCGGTGACGATCGTGATGCGATCGGAGGTGATGCCGATATGGCGCAAGATCAGCGGCAACACCCCCTGACCGATGCTGCCGAAGCCGACGAATACGATTTTTCCCGCGAATTTTACCGGCGACGCCGTCGCGCTCATGATTTCCGACCCATAATGATCCCGTCCTGTGTTTTCGTGATTTCGAGTCCCGCGTTGGGCGCCCCCCGGCGCCGTTCGGCGACCAGACTACCTGTCGGGACGGGGGATTCTCAAGCGTCGCGCCAATGAGGCGGATAGGTCTTCTCGTATCCAGGCAGCGATTCGATGCGGCCGATCCAGCGGGCGAGCGCCGGATAATTGCGCTCGAGCGGCAGAAAACGAGATCCCAACTCGGCCGCGGCGCTGCGACCGAGCGCCCGCAGCAGCACCTTGAGCCACGGAAATATCACCATGTCGGCGGCCGAATAGCCGTCGCCGACGATCCAGGATTCCTTGCTGAGCCGGCCCTCGAGCGTGCGTGCCTCGCGCGCGACGACGTGCATCGCGTCGGTAGGCAGGGTAGGGCCCGAGTCGGCGGCGCCGGAGAAGACCGCCGAGACGATCTGCAGGACCGAAGGTTCCGCGTACGCCTGGAACTCGCAGATGACCCGCATGATGACGCCGGCTTCCTCGGCGCTGCGCCCGAATATCGGCCGGCCGGGGTACTTGGTGTCGAGGTAATAGAGCATCGCGAGGGACTCGAAGACCACGTAATCGCCGTCCTTCAGCACCGGCAGCCGGCCCCGTGGATTCATCTTCAACATCTGCGGCGACTGGTGCTCCTGCTTGTCGAAATGCAGCAGTTGCGATTCGTACGCCAGTCCCTTGTGCTCGAGCGCGAGCAGCACGCGCCACGAGAACGGGCTGCCGCTCCCCCAATATAGTGTCAATCCCATGGCGCCGATTGTAGCGTGACGCCGGTTGCAAGGGATGAACTCGCGCCGGCATCGCGCTAAGCTCGCCCGATGCAGCACGACACCTTGATCGACGCCGCGACGCTCGCCCCGCTTCTGTCCGATCCCCGGATCGCCGTGATCGATTGCCGCTTCGACCTCGCGCACCCCGAGGCGGGCAGGGCCGCGTATCTCGCCGCGCATATTCCCGGCGCGCGCTACGCGAGTCTCGATGCGGATCTGTCCGCGGCCGTCGCGCCGGGAACCGGCCGGCACCCGCTGCCGACACCTGCGCAATTCGCGCGAACGCTCGGCGCGCTGGGGGTGGACAACGACACGCAGGTCGTCGCCTACGATGCCGCGAACGGCGCGTTCGCCGCGCGCTTGTGGTGGATGCTGCGCTGGCTGGGACATCGGCGCGCCGCGGTGCTCGACGGTGGATTCGCCGCCTGGGTCGCATCGGGCGGCACCGTCGCGGCGGGCGCCGTGCCCGCGGCCGGGCGCCGCTTCGCCGCGCGGGCCGATGAGGCGGCCTGGCTGACGACCGAGGCG
>JAJXYR010000088.1 GCA_021780475.1 Pseudomonadota bacterium | reverse complement strand
AGATGAGTGAGCCGTCGAACGGCCGTAGGTCATTGGTCGTGCACGGCGACGACGCATATACACCGTCGACCGAAACCGCCACTGTGCCCTCTGTGCCACCAACGTACGACTGCCACAGCATTGCGCCGGTCAGCTCGTCGAAGGCCGCCACCAGGCCGCCGTTGTTGGTATAGACGATGCCACCGCCGGCGACCGGAGGTTGAGGGAACCAACTCCCCGGAACGGTCGCGCTCCACTTCGAACTGCCTGTCGCCGGGTCGACCGCGGTGACGATCTGCGAGGTGGTGTCCGCTCCACTGACGACGAACAACGCACTGCCGTCGTAGGTTGCGTTAGCCGTCCCCGCAAAAGCTATCGGCCCCCAAAGGGGCGCGCCGGTCTTGGCATCGAGGGCGAGCAACTGCCCGCCGGTCGTCGTACTGACCGTCACGAAGACCTTGCCGCCGACGATGATCGCATAAGACGCCGTGCCGCCGACGTTGACGGACCAGTTGCTTGCGCTCGGGAACGTGACCGACTTGAAGGTGATTGCGCCGGTATGGGCGGCGTCGATCTGATAGGAAACGGCATCGATCGACGGCGCCGCGATGGTCAATATCAAGGTCGAGGAGGTACCACCCTGCCCGGCCGGGTTGACCACCGCGATCGACGCCGAGCCGGTCGCAGCGATCAGGGACGCCCCGACCGATGCGGTCAATTCGGTGGACGAGACATAAGTGGTCGGCAGCGTCGATCCGTTCCAACTGACGGCGGAGGATGTCGTGAATCCCGTACCAAGGGCCGTCAACATGAAGGGACTCCCGCCAGCCGTTACGACAGCCGGTGACAGCGAATTCAAGGCGAGTGCCGCGCCCGGCTGAATCGTGAACGTGGCCCCGTTCGATGTGGGGCCGCCCGACTGATCCTGCACGACCACTGGAACGCTGCCGGCCGCGGCGATCGCCGCGGCCGGGATCTGGGCCGTGAGCGTGTTCGCGGAAAGGTATGTAGTCGGCTCCGCGGTTCCGCCCCACAGCACTACCGACTGCGGCACGAAGTTGCTGCCATTTACCGTCAACGTGAACGCTGCGCCGCCCGCGACCGCGGTCGCCGGACTCAAGCTTGTAATCGACGGTGGCGAGGTACTGGTCGAGTTACTGATTGTATAGGTGACCGCGACCGTCTGCGGGCTGTTCGAGACCTGCCGCGCGCACGCCTTATCGTAACAGCCTCGGATCGTGATGGTGTCGGAGTAGGTCCCGATCGCGAGCGACGCGGGGCTCTTGAACGTCACGGTGACGTTCTCGACCGCTCCGACCGCCGAACCACTCACTGACTGGATCCCGTTGGTCGTCTCGGTACCGTCGATATAGAACGAACCCGAGGCGCTCGCGGTGATCGATGCCTGTATGACCGCCGTCGGCGCCGGGTCGGTAGGCGCCGCCGATACGTTGATCTGGGCGGGCGAAAGCGAGAGGCTCGCCTGGGCGGGTGGCGGTGCGGGGGATCCGCTTCCGCCACCACCGCCGCCGCAACCTGCGACCACAACGGTCGCGACGAGGCCTACGAGCACGATCCGCAGCCTGCGGGACCTAGCGTCCGGAGAGGCGATTCCTGCATTGCTCGAGGCCTTCCGATACGACGCCATCTTGGACTCCCTGATCTTGCGACTCGTGCCGCATCCATCGCGACCGAGGCGGCTCTTCGGATGACCGCGTTTCGATCCTATCAGCGAAACTTTATTGTGAATAGTTTTTTACACATAATTTGTACCCGACTCGAGAGCCCTGCTCGACGAAGCGGCCGCGGCCGTCCGGATGGTCTTGGGTGACTCGCCGATCGTCGCGCGCCAGCATATCCTCGAAGGAACGGTGACCCATGACTCAAGGCGCGACCACCGGAGGGTATTCGCAGAACGGTGGACTTACACGGATATGGACCCTGCTCGGCATGGCCCTGATCCTCGTGTACTGCATCACCCCCCTGATCCATCGTAACGTCTCGCTCCAGAGCGTTCGAGGAGACCTGCAGGCCATCGGCAAGGACTGGACGCTCGTCGCGGTGCTGGCCGTGATTGGCTTCGCGGGTCAGAAGCGCGCTGCTGGCTTCTTCGGGTTACGTGTGCCGAGTCGGCGCGATTTGCGCAGCATGCTCCTCGTTCTGGTTGCGGCTGCAATTCTCACGGCCCTTGTGAACAGCCTTCCTCTCGTACAGAGCTCGCTCCGATCTATTCCGAAATTCGATTTCGCCGGCATCCCTTTCGCTGTGCGAGTGGGTCTCGTGCTTACGGCGGGCGTCTGCGAGGAATTCATCTTCCGCGGTTTTATCATTGAGCAGATCGGCGAATGGACGGGATCGCGGGCCGCCGGCGCCGGCATATCGTTGGTCTTGTTCGTGGTCCCGCATGCCTGGTTATACGGATTTACCGTCGCGCTTGTGATTCCGGCGACCCTCGGCGGCGCACTGACAGTACTGTACGTTTGGCGCCGAAACCTGCCTGTCTGCATGCTCATGCACGCCATCTTGGACGGAACGATGCTGCTTCTGGTGCCGGCCTTGGCGCGCTCCCATGGCGGGTGAGAGACGAAGCGGCGTTACGACTGCACGGCGGTCTCAAATCGGCCAAAAGCCGCCTCTTGGTACAGAATCTGGAATCCTTCAAAGCGGTCATCGAAGGCGCGTCAACCTGACGTTCTCACGCCCAAACCCCGCAACCGCTTTGCTGTTTACCGGTAATCGGTAGACCATGCGCAGATGATAAGGAGCTTCCGGAGCGCCGAGACCCAGAAGCTTTTCGAACCCGGGCGGTCTAAGCGATTTGGTTCAATCGTGAAGGTCGCTACGCGCAAGCTGGCTCAATTAGATGCGGCGGAAACACTGGAATTCGTGAGCTCGCCGCCTGGCAACCGCTTGGATCCTTTGTCAGGCGATCGCGCCGGGCAGCATAGCGTTCGCATCAACGACCGGTGGCGCGTGTGCTTTCAATGGACCGCCACCGCGGACGGCATTAGGCCGGTGTCAGAAATCCAAGCCCGGGGATCAGTACGTCGAAGGCACGCTCGATCAGCCAAAGCGTCGCGACCGCGACGATCAGCCATGAGCCCACGCGCATCACGCCGACGCGATAGAAGCGGGTATTGCGGACGAGGAACGCGAGCGCGAGGAGCGGCAACACGACCGACTCCTGGCCGAGTTCGACGCCCACGTTGAATCCGCCGAGGGAGACCGCCATTGCGACCGGCGGCAGGCTCAAGCCGGCGAGCGCGCTCGCGAAACCGAGGCCGTGGATGAAGCCGAACGCGAAGGCAACCAGCCAGGCGCGCCGGGTGAACAGGGGGTGAATGTTGTTGAACGCGGCGACGATGACGGACAGGGCGATGCCGGACTCGACCAGCCGGCTCGGCAAGTCGATATAGCCGAGTACTGACAAGGTCAAGGTCACCGAGTGCGACACGGTGAATCCGGAGACCACCTTGATCAGTTCGACGGCGGCCGGCCAGAATCGGTCGACCGGTTGCCATTGCGCGGCGTCGCTCGGCGCGGGTGTCTTTTGCCTGCGGATCAACACCGCCGGCAGCAGCAGCGACAGGATGAACAGAAGGTGATCGGGCCCGGTCCAGATATGCCAAAGGCCGTCGATGACGAAGCTCTCGAACTGGCGCCGGCGATTGGGCTTGTTGATGTCGAGCGTGGTCGTCGGATCCTTGGGGCCGAGAACCGCGCCCGCGGTGTTGCCGTGAGCTTGCACGGTGATGATTCCGCGGTGATACGGATCAATGTCCGCAAACAGCCGATAAGTCAGAGTGATCCGGTCGGGCACCTCCTTGTCGCAGACGGCCCTGAACAAGATCACATCGTAGGCACCGTCGCTGTGCGTGTCGATCATCTGCGCCCGCGGCCTGATTGCGCAGGTGAGGCCGTCGCCTCTGATACTCAATGACGGAAGCACGTATCGTTCGATGGCGGTACGGTGCGCCTTGACCTCACCCCAGGTGATGGCACCATCGTGATTGCTGTCGATGCCAATTGCGAAATTCAGGTCGCGCAGCGCGATGTCCCATTGTCCGTCGATGTTGTTTGGATTGCCGGGGTCGGTGCGCAGATCGACGTAAGCGTCGCTCTCCTTGTGTGCGAGCGCCGCGCCGGGTACGCAGACCGCGAGCCCAAGGATGAGCAGCACCCAGGGTAAAGCCGCTCTCATCGAGGTGCCGCCGCGGCGGCGAGGCGCCCGATGACCGGCCATTCGAAGCGCGTTCTGGCCAGCTGATCGAGCGCCGGCTGCGCCGCCCGTGGGTCGCCCGCTGCGAGCGCGGCTTCGAGCAGCACCCGCATGTCTTTCGGGCCCCGTTGCACCGTCCAGTTCTCCTGCGCAAGACGCAGCGCTCGCTGTGGATCGTGTTCAATGTGCAGCACGAAGCCGGCCTCCTCCCGTCGATACGCGCGCGTGCCGCGCAGTTCCAGTGCAGCAAAGCGGCGGCGCATATTCCCGATGTCCGCCTCAGCCTGCGGCAGGCCGAGCGCGACTTCCGCATATACCTGGCGCAGGAACGAGGTGTCGGATGGCGAGTAATCCTTGACGAGCGCAAGCGCCGCGGCGGGCCGTCCCTGGTCGAGCAAGAAGTCGCCATAATCGGCGAGCAGGAAATTGTCGCCGGGCGTCAGTTGCAGTCCGGCGCGGAAATGCCGATCCGCCGCGGCATCATCGCCCAGGTAGTTGGCGGTGTCCGCGAGGATGCCCTGGAACCAGGACTGCACGGCGACGGGTTCCGCCGCGGCTTGCGGCTCCAAGAACTTCAACGTCCGGTACGCGTCGCGGGCGCGGCCCGTGACGGCGTTCAGCGAAGACAGGCATGCGCCGGGTATCAACGGGTCCGACGACCCTAGAAGGTGCGCGCACGCGCGCCGCGCGACGACCGTATCGCCCTGGACCTGTGCCACGGTGGCCAGAGTCAGCCATGCTTGGCCATTGTGTGGCTGCCGCGCGAGAATCTGCAGCAGTTGAGCCCGCGCGGCCGAGAAATGGTGCTTGCTTTGCAGGATGGTGGCGTGCACCAACAGCACGGGAATCGGCGGCGGGCGGCTGCGCATCCACGGCGCGATCACGGCGGCGGCGCGGCCGAGATAGCGCGCATCGCCCGTGTCGCGGCCATAGTCGAGATAGGCCTCGGACAGATCGACCGCCGCGGTCAGGTCGTCGGGATGTCTCCGTTGGTTGGTGCGCAAGGCTGAAAACGCGCGCACGCGCGGATCGCCGATGGATGGCACGCGCTGCAAGACGAGGGAGGCGTGTGCGGGTATGTAGGGCGTGTCCGCACCGGCGAGACCGGGTGCGAGGACGAACAGGGCGGCAAAGACGAACGATCGGTACATGTCCTTATGTACGGAGCAGGGCGGTTGCCGGATGCATCGCCCGCTTGATCGTGGTGCCGGCCGCGCCCAGCCCGTCACGATTGCGCTTGAACAAGGCCTGGTCGCACGCCTGAGTCCTGCCGCCGCGTTCGCCGTGCCGGATGAGCCGATCGGTGGCTCGCCCACCGGCGAGCCGGCCGGCCCGGTCATCGCCCAGGGTGCGATCTCGGGTGTGAAGTGTGTTACTGGATGACGGCCCCGCGGACGCGGGGCCGTCGGCGCTTCAATTCATCGAATCAATCGAGGCCAGGGTGGCAAGCGCCGGCTCCGGCATCAACACACGCCGCGGCGGCGGAATAGACGCCGGCCATGAGCATGTCGCCGCCGGTGAATTGCACCATGGAGAACGCCTGCGGATTATCGAGACCAAGGTTTGTGAGGCTGTCGGTCTGCACCGGCATAGCGTCCGCCGAAGTCACTCCGATTTGCGCGCTCACGAAAGCCGTGAAGTCGCTGGGCGCGTTACTCGCCGCCGGACTCCCACCGCCCCCGTTTCCCCCGCACGCGGTGAGCGCGAGGCCCGCCCCTGCGATAATCGTCCATCGTCGCATTGTCATGATCGCTTTCTCCTTTTGGGCGCTATTTGATGTCGCCGCCGGCCGTTGTGCCGGTCGTGGTGGCGTTGTCGGCCCCCGCGGCGCGCGCCGCGTTGTTGGAGCCGGCCACCGGGGTGGTCAGGAACGGAAACGTACTCTGGTAGTAATTCGGATCCGTGGCGGCCGCTTCGGCACCGTCGTTGACCACGGCGCCCGCATTGACGACGACCGGCGTACCGCTGCTGACGTCGCAGGTCTGCAGCTTGTTGGGATCTCCCGGATAAATTGCACCCTCGGCCGCGGTCAATTCGATGTCGACCACGTCGTCCGCGGGTCGGCGGCCGTTTGGAAATCCGGCGACGTCACAGGCGAGCAGCCCGAGATTGTTCTGCGCGGCCGCCGCGACCGGTGCCACCGCCGTATTCAGACGCAACATTTCAGACGCCTGTACGGGGTCCCCATAGTCGCTCGGGTCATTGCTGAAGATCAGCGCACCGGACGAAGATTTCAGGCTGAGGCCGGTCAGGAATGCCGCAACCAGATCGGTGCGCGGCGCCTTCGGCACGGGCACGCCGAACAATGCGTTGACCAGCACCGGCAGCGTCGGGTTGGTGACATAGGTGGCGAACTGCACATCGTCCTTGGGCTCGCTGTCGTTGAACCGGTCCTTGTCCGGAAGGCCGATCACGACCTCGTTGACCAGAGGATTGCCGAGGCGCGATACCTGGGTCCAGGCGCCGCCCTCGACTTCGGCATCGTTGGTGGATTTCGGGGCGGGATTGAGCACGCGCGCCTGGCGCAGATATGCGGTAGTCCACGCACCCAGGACCGGATCCTTGGTGGCGACGCTCGTCGCGCCGTCCTTGGTCAGGCAGGCGGTCGGCACTTCCATCGCGATGGTGGTGATGTTCTTCCCCGCGAGCGTGTCCTCGGTGGCGTCGCGATTGCCGAGCGGGTTGCCGGCATTGCCGTTGGCCGCGCCGTCGATGTTGACCAGATCGAATATTTCCCCGAGATTCACGACGAAGCCGTCCTTGCGCTGCCCGACGAATATCTTGCCGGTGCCGCACGCGCCGAAACTGACGTTGTCGTAGATGAAATTGCCGGCGTAGGCCGCATAGCCATTGGGGAAAGTCTTCCCGCCGATGTTGTCCAGGGGTCTTTGGAACGTCGTCGTACCGTCGAGGGGGTTCTTCAGCAGAGTGCCGGTGTGACCGCCCCCGCGGACCATGGTCACGGAATAGGTTTCGTAGGCGTTGACGCTCGGATCGGCGGCGTTGTCGCCGCTGTTCTTCACCTGGCCGGATATGATCAGCGGGATGGCGACATTGGCGGCGGCGCCGGTGGGCAACGCCGTTCCCTTGTAGACATTTTTGAACTGAAATTGGAAGCTGATATCCGGCTTGGCGTCGCCGTTGTTGTCGATCTCGATTCCATACAGACCATTTTGGTTCAACGAGAAGTAATTCGGACCGCCATACGGGTCCTGCAGCGGATTGTAATTGGCGATCAGCACGACATCGTCCGGCGAGGCCGCTCCGGAGCTGTAGTCCTTGAACATATAGAAATCTGTGCCGTCGATCGTCGGATTGGCGGCGGTGAATGGCGCTTCGCGATGACTTGATGCGAAAGCCGCGGCGCTGCCAAGCGTGGCGAGCAGGACGGTGGCGTATGTTAATAGCTTCTTGCGCGACATGAATCTCTCCCTCGGCGATTAGGTGTTACCTGGAGTTGTACGTAGCGCAAGCGCCTATGGATGCAGCGGTGTTATCGATAAGAGCGCGCAACGGCCGCTCGATGGCCCTCACGAGGGCTGGGTGGCGCGGGGTGACATTCGAATTGCCGGCCCCGTAATGTGCGAGAACGCGGATTCGGCTGCAGCTGCGGTGGAAGCTGATCGGGTAAGGGGACGCACTCCAAGTCGAGCGCCGCCGGTCTTGCCGGCAGCGCCCCCTCGGGGACGAGGCGCGCAGCGCCGAGTAGTCCCCCTCTGTGCGCCCGGCATGGCGCACTCACCTGGAGGTGAAAGTCCTTTACATACCCGGCAAGGGGAAATGTTAGCTGAACAGCAACGGCGTCACCGTGAGGTGGGGTCGGGAGGAAGCTGTAGG
>JAJXYR010000196.1 GCA_021780475.1 Pseudomonadota bacterium | reverse complement strand
CGGTCGCGCCGGCCGCAAGCCCGGCGGCGCAGCGTTCGAACTGCGCGAGCCAGGCCGCCGCGCGGCCGCTCGCGACGGTCTCGCGCGCCGCGCGGATGCCTGCCGCCACGTCGGCGGCCCGGCCGGCGATGTGCAGCGCGAGGCCGCTCTGCAGCACCAACGCCTCCAGATGCGCGCCGCGATCGCGCCGCTCGAACACCGCACGCAGCGCCGCCGCATTGGCGGGCGCATCGCCGCCGGACAATTCGGACGCCGCACAGGCACGCATGCCCAGATCGCGCGGGTCGATCGAGCGCTCCTGGACGCGCCCGGGGGTGACGTCGTAGGCCAGGAACGGACCGATCGGCGTCGCCTCGTCCCAGCCGGCGGCGCCGTGCACGACCCAGGCGTGCTCGCTGTCCGTGCCCGCGATGGCGTCGGCGATCAGCCGCGCGCTCGCGGCGTCATAGGCGCCGATCAGCCGGAATCGCGGCGACGCCGGGTTCGTCAACGGACCGAGAAGATTGAACACGGTGCGCACGCCGAGCGCCGCGCGCACCGGCGCAATCGCCTTCATCGCCGGATGAAAATACGGCGCGAACAGGAACGTGAAGCCGGTCGCCTGCAGGCATCTTGCGGCCGTCTCCTCGTCGAGCGGCAGCCTCAATCCGAGTTCCTCGATCAAATCGGCGCTGCCGCAACGGCTCGAAATGGAGCGATTGCCGTGTTTGACGACGGGCATGCCGGCGGCGGCCGTCAGCAACGCGGCGCCGGTCGAAAGATTCAGGCTGCCCGACGCGTCGCCGCCCGTGCCGACGATGTCGATCGCGTCCACCGGCGCCGGGAGATTGGGCTTGCGCGCGAGGGTGCGCATCGCCCCCGCGAAGCCGCGCACCTCGCCGGCGGTCAAGCCCTTGGCGCGCAAGGCGGCGAGGATTGCACCGGCGAACGCCGGCGCCGTGTCGGCGGCGGCGAGCACGCCGAGCAGCTCGGCCGCGCTCTCCTCGGTCAGGTCGCGCCGCTCGAGCAGATGTTCCAGGGTTTGCCGGGGCGTTGGCATCGTCTACAGCCCGAGAAAATTCGCCATCAGTTGGGGGCCGTCCGGCGTCAGCACGCTCTCCGGATGGAATTGCACGCCTTCGATCGGCAATTCGCGATGACGTACCCCCATGATTTCCCCCTCCGCCGTGCGCGCCGTCACCTCGAGCACCGACGGCATGGAGGCCGGGTCGGCGATCAGCGAGTGGTAGCGGCCGGCCGCGAAGGGCTGCGCAATGCCGGCGAACACGCCCCGGCCGTCGTGCGTGACCGGGGACACCTTGCCGTGCATCAGCCGCCCGGCCCGCACCACCTGGCCGCCGAATGCCTCGACCAGCGCCTGGTGGCCCAGACACACGCCGAATATGGGCTTGCGGCCGGCGAACGCCTGGATCATCGCCAGCGACACGCCCGCGTCCCGCGGCGTGCCGGGTCCGGGGGATATCACCAGGTGGCTGTGATCCATCGCCACGGCTTGCGCGACGTCGATTTCATCGTTGCGGAACACCTCGACCTCGGCGCCGAGCACGAGGAACGCCTGTACCAGGTTGTAGGTGAAGGAGTCGTAGTTGTCGATCAACAAGAGCTTCGGTGCGGCCATGTCACAAACCCTCGGCGGCGAGCGCGAGGGCGCGCCTCAATACGGCGCTCTTCGCCATGAGCTCGGCATATTCGGCGCGCGGCGAGCTGTCGGCGACGATACCGCCGCCCGCCTGGTAGCTGTACTGGTCGCCGCGGAAGACCAGCGTCCGGATCGTGATCGCCTGATCCATGTCGCCCTGCCGGCCGAAATAACCGACCGTTCCCCCATACAACTGCCGGCCCGCCGGCTCGAGCTCATCGATGATCTGCATCGCCCGCACCTTCGGCGCGCCGACGAGGGTGCCGGCCGGAAACGTCGCCGCGAACAAATCGAAGGCGTCGCGGCCGGGCGCCAGCCGGCCGTTCACGCCGCTGACGATGTGCATGATATGGCTGTAGCGCTCGATGACCCGGTAGGGGTCGACGGCCACGGAACCGGCCACGGCGACCCGACCGAGATCATTGCGGGCCAGATCGACGAGCATCACGTGCTCGGCGTTCTCCTTCGGATCGGCGAGCAATTCGGCCTCCAGCGCCGCATCCGCGGCCGGATCGACGCCGCGCGGCCGCGACCCGGCGATCGGGCGCAGTTGCGCGCGGCCGGCGTGCAGTTTGACCAGGGCCTCCGGCGAGGATCCGACCACCGTGATGTCCCCCAATTCGCAGAAGAACATGTACGGCGACGGATTCAGCAGGCGCAGTGCCCGATAGACCTCGAACGGGGCGAGTGCATGGAGCCCTTCGAAGCGCGAGGCGAGCACCAACTGGTAGACGTCGCCGGAGGCGATGTATTCCTGCGCGCGGCGCACGCGGGCCGCATGCGCCTCCTCCGACAACGAGGGCGCGGCGGCGGAGAACGACCCGGTGGCGAGCGCCGCCGGCACCGGCCCGCGCAACGCCCGGATCACCTCCCGCCGCAAGGCCTGGCGCTCCGCCTCGGAGCCGTCGTGCAGCAGCGCGACGCCCCGGGTCAGATGGTCGAACACGAGCAGCGACCGAGGTGCCAGGTAATGCGCGTGGGGTGCCTCGGTCAGCTCGAGGCTGCGCGCCGGCAGTCGCTCGAAATAGCGCACCGCATCGTACGAGGTGTAGCCGACCAGGCCGCCTAGCAGCGGCACCCCGGGCAGGGCCGGCAAGGGCTGCGGGGCCAGCGCCAGCGCGCCGCGCAGCGCATCCAGGAAGGCCTCGCGTGAGGCGGGCCGGGGCGAGCGCGCGGCGCCGATCTGCAGACCGGACGCGTCCAGCCGCACCTCCAGGCATTCGCCGAAGCCGATGAACGAGTAGCGCGCCAGGCGCTCCCCTCCCTCCACGCTTTCCAGCAGGAACCGCGGCTTGAACGGCGCGAGCTTCAAATAAGCCGACACCGGCGTGTCGAGATCGGCGGCAATGTCGAAAGGCGGTTTCATCATGCGATCGATACACCGAAGTTACGGACAACAAAAAACCCATCGCCGGCTTCGCCTCGGAGATGGGTTCTGGTAATCGAAGAGAATAGTCGGACGAAATCAGCCAGCGCCCCGCTCCGTTAATCCGGGAGGCGCCACCAACGGCCGGCGATGCGGCATGCGGTCAAGATCGTCATGGTCTCGAGTATCGCCGTGATCCGAGGTCAACGTCAAGCCGCGCTATTTCCCGCCTGCCGCCTCGAGTTCCTTCTTGATTCTCCGGGCCGCCTCGACGAATCGCGGCGTCAGGCCCGCGTCCTCGTAGACCGGATCGCCCTGGTCGTCGCGCGATATCACCCGGGGACCGGCCTCGTAGGGCATCGACGCGGCCACTTCGTCGAGCGCCGCGTGCAGCAGATCCGTGATGATCCGCTCGAGCGCCGCTCCGGGAAACAATTGCGCCAGCGCATGCAGCCTCGCCGCATCGTCGAGCGGCAGGCGCACTGCGTATTCCTTCACGGTCAACGTGGGCGCCGATTCCTTCTTCCAGCGATCGAGCAAGGGCTTGAATTTCACCGGCACTCCACCATACGGACCACTCGTGCCGATATTATAGTCCGGCCACGGCGATTTTCCGCGCCCCGAGGACCACAGGATTTCAATCAAGACGAAACATGCGAAGGCGGACGACGCCGCCGATGGGTCATTGCAGCGCGGCTTCCTCGGCGTCTTCGCCTACAGCCGGCGCGCGCTCGCGCTGGTCTGGACGACCGACAAGCGGCTGTCGATCGGGCTCGCGTGCTTGACGGTGGTCGCCGGCGTGCTGCCGGCGGCGGTAGCCTATGTCGGCGCCTTGATCGTGGATGCTGTCGTCCACGCGGCCGAGATTCACCGCCGCACCGGCTCCCTGCCGCTGGCACAGGTCTGGACCCTGGTCGGACTCGAGGCGCTCGCCGTCGCGGGCTCCGCGGCCGCCGCGCGCGGCATTTCGCTCGCGCAGTCCCTGTTGCGCGCGCAGCTCGGCCAGAGGGTCAACGTCATGATCCTCGACAAGGCGCTGACCCTCGAGCTGACCCAGTTCGAGGACTCGGAATTCTACGACAAGCTCTCCCGCGCGCGACGCGAGGCATCCAGCCGGCCGCTCAGTCTGGTGATCCGCACGTTCGGCTTGATCCAGAATGCGATCTCACTGGTCTCGTTCGGCGGACTGCTGGTCAAGTTCTCACCATGGGCGGTGCTGGTGCTCGCCGCGGCCGGTCTGCCCGCCTTCTTCGCGGAAACCAAGTTCTCCGGCGAGGCGTTCCGGCTGTTCCGCTGGCGCGCGCCCGAATCGCGCATGCAGATGTACCTGGAATCGGTGCTCGCGCGCGAGGATCATGCCAAGGAAGTCAAGCTGTTCGCGCTCGGTCCGCGGCTGCTCGGGCGCTACCGCGACATCTTCGTGCGCCTCTATCGGGAAGACCGCGACCTCTCCATCCGACGCGACGCCTGGGGACTCGGATTGGGACTCCTCGGCACGGCGACGCTGTACGGCGGGTATGGGTGGATCGCGGCCGAGACCGTCGCGGGCGCGATCACGCTCGGCCAGATGACCATGTATTTGATGCTCTTCCGCCAGGGCCAGGCCGCGGTCAGCGCCGCATTGACCGCGATCGGCGGCATGTACGAGGACAACTTGTACTTGTCGAATCTGTTCGAATATCTGGAGCAGCCGGTCGGCAGAGCGGGCGGGGCGGCGCGCGCGGGCACGGCGCCTGGCGACGGGATCCGCTTCGAGGACGTGGAGTTCACTTATCCGGGCGCCTCCGTCCCGGCGTTGTCGCGCGTCGACCTGCACGTGCGGCCCGGCGAGAGTCTGGCGCTGGTCGGCGAGAACGGTTCCGGCAAGACCACGCTGATCAAACTTCTGACACGACTGTACCGGCCGACTCGCGGCCGGGTGCTGCTCGACGGACTCGATTTGAACGAGTGGGACGAGGAGGTGCTGCGCCGGCGCATCGGCGTGATTTTTCAGGATTTCGCCCGCTATCAAATGCTGGTCGGGGAGAACATCGGCGCCGGCGACGAGCGCGCGTTCGACGACGAGGATCGCTGGCGCAGCGCCGCGACCCAGGGGCTGGCCGCGGATTTCGTCGCCAATCTGCCCTCCGGTTACCGTACGCAGCTCGGCAAATGGTTCCAGGATGGGCGCGAGCTTTCCGGCGGCCAATGGCAGAAGATCGCCCTGTCACGGGCGTTCATGCGAAAGGACGCGGACATCCTCGTGCTCGACGAACCGACGGCGTCGATCGATGCGGGCGCGGAGGCGCAGGTGTTCGCGCACTTTCGGGAACTGACCAAGACGCGCATCGCGATCGTGATTTCCCACCGGTTCTCGACGGTGCGCATGGCGGACCAGATCCTGGTGCTCGACGAGGGGCGCATCGTGGAACGCGGCAGCCACGAGACGCTGATGGCGAAGGACGGCCGCTATGCGAAGCTGTTCACGCTGCAGGCACGCGGGTATCGTTGAGCGATTTTCCGGAGGGGCGGCATGCCATCTTTCGACGTGGTTTCCGAGATCGATCTGCACGAGCTGACCAACGCGGTCGATCAGGCCGTGCGCGAGTTGACGCAGCGCTTCGACTTCAAGGGCGTGGAGGCGGGGTTCGAATTGCTGGAGACGACCGTGACGATGACCGCGCCGGTCGAATTTCAATTGAAACAAATGCTCGAGATCCTGCGGCTCAAGGTGGCCAAGCGCGGAATCGACGTCGCCTGCCTCGACGCGGAGAAGCCCGAAGTCAACCTGGCGCGCGCCGCGCAGAAGGTCGTGCTCAAGCACGGCATCGACGCGGATACCGGCAGGAAGGTGTCGCGCCTGATCAAGGACTCGCGCCTCAAGGTGCAGGCGCAGATTCAGGGCGACAAGGTGCGCGTCATCGGCAAGAAGCGCGACGACCTGCAGGAGGCGATCGCCTTGCTGCGCCGGGCGGAACTCGGCATTCCGCTGCAGTTCAATAATTTTCGCGACTGAGCGGGACCGGCCGGACCGCGCGGCGCATCGGGCCGAGCCTCAGGCCGCGCCCACCCGCCAGCTCAGGATCACGAGCGCGCTGCCGATCATGCCGCCGAGATGCGCGAAGTGAGCCACTCCGGCCTCGGTTCCGGTGACGCCGAGAACGAGTTCGAGGACCGCGTACATCGTCGCGAACAGCCATGCCGGCATCGGAATCGGCGGGATCAACGGGATCACCTTGCGCCGTGGGAACAGAAACGCATACGCCAGCAGCAGCCCGAACACCCCGCCCGACGCGCCGATCGTCGGTTCCGGCGCGGCGCCGAACATCGCCGGCACGATCAGCTGGGTCAGACCCGCGGTCACCAAGGACGCGAAATAGACCGCGAGCAGCCGGCGCGCGCCGATGTAGCGCTCGATTTCGGCGCCGAACATCCACAGACCGAGCATGTTGAACAACAGATGCGTGATGTGATCGGTGCTGTGCAGGAACGCATAGGTCACGATCTGCCACGCGTGAAAATACCGCACGCCGTCGAGCGGCTGGAGCGGCCACAACGCGAACCACAGATCGAACGCGCCGTGAGAATACAGCTGCAGCACGTAGACCGCGACGTTCGCGGTGATCAGGGCTTTGACGGCGGTGAATTTCATTTGGTGACGGGCGCCTTGGCTTTCTGCACGACCCAGGTATTCTAGCGCGCCATGCGCGCGATATTTCTCGACTATGATACGGTTTCCCACGGCGACCTCGATCCGCGGAGTCTGCTCGCGGTGATGCCGGAACTGCAGCTGCGCGGGGCGACGGCCGACACCGACGTCGACGCCGCCATCGCCGGGGCGCAGGTCGTTCTGCTGAACAAGCTGCATCTCGGCCGCGCGCAGCTCGAGCGCGCCGGCGGTCTGCGGCTGATCGCGCTCGCGGCGACCGGCACCGACAACGTCGACCTTGCCGCCGCGCGCGAGCGCGGCATCGGTGTCTGCAATGTCCGCGGATACTGCACCGCCTCGGTCGTGCAGCACACGTGGAGCCTGATCCTGTGCCTGACGCAGCGGCTGCGCGAGTACGGACGCCTCGCGGTGGACGGCGCCTGGGCGGGCAGCGCGCAGTTCACGATGCTCGCGGAGCCGATCCGGGAACTCGCGGGCCGCACGCTCGGCATCGTCGGCTGGGGTGAGCTCGGCGCCGCGGTGGCGCGAGTCGCCGACGGATTCGGCATGCGCGTGCTGATCGCGAACCGGCCCGGCGGCGCACCGTGCGCCGGACGCGTGGACCTGGCTCACCTGCTCGCGAACGCCGACATCGTCTCCCTGCACTGCCCGCTGACGCCGGCGACGCGCGGCCTGATCGGCGCGGCGGAACTCGCGACGATGAAACCCGACGCGCTGCTGATCAACTGCGCGCGCGGCGCGCTGATCGACGGGAACGCGCTCGCCGCGGCGCTGCGCGCGGGCAGACTGGGCGGCGCGGGCATCGACGTGTTGCCGGTGGAACCGCCGGCGGGCGGCGACCCGCTGCTCGATCCCTCGATACCGAACCTCCTGGTCACCCCGCACGTGGCCTGGTCGGCGCGGGAAGCGCGCCAACGGTGCATCGACATGATGGCCGCGAACGTGCGCGACTTTCAGAACGGCGGCCGCCTGGGGCGCGTCGTCTGAGCGGTCGCCGCGCCGCCAGCTAGGGCTTGCGGCGGTGCGCGACTTTCGGCCGGTCGTGGCGGCCGGCCGGGTCGCGGCGCGCCTTCGGCGGCTTTTCGGCGACGCGCGCGATCCTCAGTTCCCGCGCGCCGATGCGCACCGATTGCAGCCGCTTGAATATCTGCGCCGGCATGCCGGACGGCAGATCGACGAAGCTGTGATCCTCGCGGATGTCGATCCGACCGATGTGCGCGCCGTCTATGCCGGCCTCGTTGGCGATCGCGCCGACGATGTTTCCCGGCTTGACGCCGTGCGCCGCCCCCACTTCGATGCGGAATGTCTCCCGCTCGGCGAAGGCCTCGCGCCGGCCGCCCGGCTCCGCGCGCGGCGCCGATGCGCCGCCGGGCGTGCCCTCGGC
>JAJXYR010000244.1 GCA_021780475.1 Pseudomonadota bacterium | reverse complement strand
CGCAGGCGCCGCGACCCGCCGGCGGGCGGCCCGGCCGCGGTGCGCTGGGACCGCTACGCGCAGGCGCTGGCGATCTCGGCGCTGTGCACCGGCGCGGCGGCGCTGATGTTCCCGTATTTCGAGCTGACCAACCTCGTGATGGTCTACCTGCTCGGCGCGACCTTCGCGGCGGCGAGGCTCGGGCGCGGCCCGGCGAGCGTCGCGGCCGTCGCCAACGTCGCGCTGTTCGATTTCTGCTTCGTGCCGCCGCGATTCACGTTCGCGGTCAGCGACGCGCAATACCTCGTGACCTTCGCCGTGATGCTGGTGATGGCGCTGGTCATCGCCAATCTCGTCGCCAACGTGCGCGCGCAGAACCGGGTCGCCGCCGCGCGCGAACGGCGCACGTCGCTGCTCTACGCGATGAGCCGGGAGCTGGCGGCGACGCCGCGTTTCGACGATCTCGCGCGGATCGCGGTCAGGCATGTCGCCGAGACCTTTGCGAGCCGCGCCGCCGTGCTGATGCCCGACCGCGCCGGCCGCCTGCGGCAACAGGACGGGACGGCGATCGCGGGCCTGCTGCAGAGCGCCGACCTCTCGGTCGCGCAATGGGTGTTCGATCATGGCCGGCCGGCGGGCTTCGGCACCGACACGCTGCCCGCGGCGCCCGCGCAATACCTGCCGCTCGCCGGCACCGGCCGCACGCTCGGCGTGCTCGCGGTGCTGCCGATCCATCGGCGCCGGCTGTTGCTGCCGGAGCAGCGCCACCTGCTCGAGACCTTCGCCGGCCAGATCGCGCTCGCGGTGGAGCGCGCGCAGCTCGCGGACGAAGCGGAGCGCGCGCACGTCGCCATGGAGGCGGAGAGCATGCGCAGCACGCTGCTCGCTTCCATCTCACACGACCTGCGCACGCCGCTCGCGGTGATCGCGGGGGCGAGCAGCGCGCTCAACGATCCGGGCCTGGATCTGGACCCCCAGGCCCGCGCGAAGCTGGCAAGGTCGATCGACGGCAAGGCGCAGGAGATGTCGGAGTTGATCTCGAATCTGCTCGATCTGATGCGCTTCGATGCGGGCGAAGTGCGCCTGCGGCGCGACTGGGAGAGCATCGAGGACCTGGCCGGCGCGGCGCTTGCGCGCCTCGACGGCCGCTTCGGCGACCGGCCGGTGGATGTGGCGCTGCCGGCCGACCTGCCGCCGGTGCACATCGATGCGCCGCTGGTCACCCAGGTGCTCGTCAATCTCCTCGACAATGCGATCAAGCATACGCCGCCGGGAACGCGGATCGCGGTGACGGCCGAGCGCGACGGGGACGCGGTCCGGGTGGCCGTCGACGACGACGGGCCGGGGCTGCCGCCGGGCGATCCGGAGGAGCTGTTCGCGAAATTCAAGCGCGGCCGCGAGGAGAGCAACGCGGGCGGCGCGGGCCTTGGTCTCGCGATCTGCCGCGCGATAATCAACGCCCATGGCGGGCGGATCGAGGCGTTGCCGCGTCCGGGGGGCGGCGCCCGATTCCAGTTCACGCTGCCGGTGCGCGCGAGCGCCGCGTGACCAAGGCGATGTTCTTGGTGCTCGTCGTCGAGGACGACGCCGGCATCCGCGGCATGCTGGAAACCCTGCTCGGCGCACAACATTACCGCGTGGTCGCCGCGGAAAACGCCGCCAGGGGCGTGATCGAGGCGCGCAACCACCGGCCGGATCTCGTCATCGTCGATCTGGGGCTGCCCGACCGCGACGGCCTGTCCCTGATCCGGGACATCCGCCGCTTCGCGGCGACCCCGATTCTGGTGCTGTCGGCGCGCACCGCCGAGGCCGACAAGATCGCCGCGCTCGACGCCGGCGCCGATGACTACGTCAGCAAGCCGTTCAGCACGCCGGAGCTGATGGCGCGGGTGCGGGCCGCGCTGCGGCGCCGGGTCTCGAGCGGCGAACGGCTGCCCTCGTTGTGTTTCGGTCCGGTGCGCGTCGATCTCGCCGCCCGTACGGCCCACGGTCCGGCGGGACCCCTGCACCTGACTCCGCTCGAATATCGCGTGCTCGACTGTCTCGCGCGGCACGCCGGCATGATCGTCACCCAGGCCGAACTGCTGCGCGAAGCCTGGGGCGCGGAGCGCGCCGGCGACAGCCGCGGGTTGCGCACTTATGTCAAGATGCTGCGCCAGAAACTCGAGCCGGACCCGCGCCGGCCCCAATACCTGATCACCGAACCCGGCGTGGGTTACCGGCTGCTGCCCGTCGACGAGGACCCCGGCCCGTCCGAACCGCGAGGATGAGGATGGCTGCGACGCCGCGGCGACCGGCAACGCGCCGGCGGCGTATAATTGTTTCGATATGGCCCGGTGCGGCGAAAAGCCTTGATTCATCGATCGTCGAGCGGCACCTGCCCCGCGGGCGGGCAGGTGCGGCGATCGACCGCGGTTTACGCGGCCGCCGCGCTTCCCGCCGCCCATGCGCATCCGGGGATCGCCGTCACCGCCCTCGTCGTGCTGGTCGGGATCTGCGGCGTCTCGATCTGGTTTCTACTGGAACGCCTGCGCCGCGCGAACGCGGCCCGCGGCGCGGGCGACGCGCAGCTGCGCGCGAGCGAAGAGCGCCTGCGGCGGATTTTCGAGACGATGACCGAGGGGCTGGTGGTGCAGGACCGCGACGGCGCCATCATCGATGCCAATCCGGCCGCGATCGACATCCTCGGAGTCGGCCGCGAGCGGCTGTTCGGCCGGACGTCGCACGATCCGCACTGGCAGGCGATCCACGCGAACGGCACGCCGTTTCCGGGCGAAGAACATCCGGCGATGGTGACGCTGCGCACCGGCCGCGCGCAGCGCCATCAGATCATGGGCCTGCGCTCGGCGGAGCGCGGCGTGCGCTGGATCAGCATCAATTCCACGCCGATCGTGGACGATCGGCAGGCGACGCCGGCGGCCGTCATTTCCACGTTCTTCGACGTCACGGAGCTGCGCAGTTCGTACGAGCGCATCCGGGAACTGGCGCAGCGGCTCGAGGTGGTGCGCGCCGAGGAGCGCCGCGACGTCGCCTTGTCCCTGCACGAGGGCATCGCCCAGGATCTGTTCGCCGCGAAGCTGGGCGTTGCGAATCTGCTGCATCGGATCGGCCGGGATCCTGAGCACGCGCGGGCGGGCGAAGAGGTGCTGCGCGCCGTCGACCAATGCATGGAAGACTTGCGCCAGATCGCCAACGAACTGCATCCCGTCGCGATTGCGCACCAATCGCTCGCGCAAATCCTGAGCCGGCACGCCGACGAATTCGGCAGGGCATCCGGACTCCAGATCGATGTCGCCGAGCTCACGCCGCTGCCCCGGCTCGAGGAGCCGGTCCGGCTGATCCTGTTCCGCGCCGCGCAGGAGGTTCTGACCAACGTGGCCAGGCATGCGAGCGCACGCAGCGTGCGCATCGTGTTGCGCGCCGACGCCGGCACGGTCAGCGTCGAAATCAGCGACGATGGCGTCGGCATCCACGACGCCGCACTCGAGAAGCCGGGCTCGCTCGGGCTCGTCGCCATTCGTGAGCGCCTCGGCGTCCTGCGCGGCGGATTCTCGATCCGGCGGGGCGAGTCGAGCGGCACCACGGCGACCCTGTACGTGCCGCACGAGGAGCCCCGCGGGTGAGCCGGGACGCGCAAGCGCGCGCGCTCGAGGCCCTGGATCCGCGGCTGCGGGCCGCGTTCGATTTATGGCTGGATCGGGCGCGCTCGCAGCCGTGGTTCGCCGCGGCCGACGCGCGCCTGTCGGAGCGGCATGGCGGGGAACTCGTCCGCGTGATCGCCTGCAGCGAGTTCGTCGGCAACGGCCTCATCGCCGATCCGGCGGCGCTCGACTGGCTCGAGCGCCACGAGGATGACGCGGCCGCCGCCGCGGCGAACGTCGAAGCCGAACGGGCGGCGGCGGCCGCGGCGGGCACCGAACAGGCGTTGTCCCTGCTGCGCACCTGGAGGCGCCGCGAGATGATGCGCATCGTCTGGCACGCGGTTGCCGGCCGCGCGAGCGTCACGACGACCCTGGCGGCGGTTTCCGACCTCGCGGACGGCGCGATCCGCGCCGCCGCCGCGGCCGCCGCGTCGGCGCTCGAGAGCAGCTTCGGGCGGCCGCGCGCCGCGGATGGCGCGCCGGTGCCGATGATCGTCGTCGGCATGGGGAAACTGGGCGGGCGGGAGCTCAACTTCTCCTCGGATGTGGATCTCGTGCTGCTCTACGGGGCCGAAGGCGAGACCGCCGGTCCGCGGGTCATCGACAACCAGGAGTACTTTCAGCGCCTCGGGCGCGAGTTCATCCGGCTGCTCGACGCGCGCACCGAGGAGGGCTTCGTGTTCCGCGTCGACATGCGGCTGCGGCCGTTCGGCGACAGCGGGCCGCTCGTGGTCAGCCTGGCCGGACTCGAGGAGTATCTGCAGCAGCACGGCCGCGACTGGGAGCGCTATGCGTGGGTCAAGGCGCGCGCGATCGTCGGCGCGGACGCCTACGCGGAGACTTATCGGAACTGTGTGCGGCCGTTCGTGTATCGCCGCTACCTCGACTTCGGCGTGTTCGAGTCGCTGCGCGAGATGAAGGCCTTGATCGCGCGCGAAGTCGCGCGGCGCGACCGCGAGGAGGATCTGAAACTCGGCACCGGCGGCATACGCGAGATCGAATTCATCGCGCAGTCGTTCCAACTCGTGCGCGGCGGCAGCGACCCCAGGCTCCAGGGCGCGGCGCTGCTCGAGGTGCTGCCGGCCCTGGCCGGGACGAAGCTGCTGCCGCCCGCGGCGGTCACGGCGCTGCGCGAGGCGTATCTGACGCTGCGCCGCGCCGAGAATGCGGTGCAGATGATGCGCGACGAACAGACGCATCTGCTGCCCCGGGACACGGTCGATCGGGCCCGCCTGGCGCTGCATCTGGGCCACGGCGACTGGGAGGCGACGCTCGCCTGCATCGACCGCGCGCGGCGTGAGGCGGCGGCGCAATTCGACGCCCTGGTGTTCGGGGGCGCGCGCGCGCAACGCGCCGACGCCGACGCGGGGCCGGCGCCCTTCCTGTTCGATGCGCCGAACCTTGACGAGGAGCTCGCCGTCAAGGGCTTTCCCGCCGCCGAACTCGCCGCGGTCGCCGGCGTCCTCGAGTCCTACCGCGGATCCCCCGCTTACCGCAAGCTCGACGAGGCGGCGCGACGGCGGCTGCACGCGATCCTCGGCCGCCTGGTCGGCGTCGCCGCGGCGCGGGAGCGGCCGGCGATCCTGATCGAGCGGGTGCTGCGCATCGTCGAGGCCGTCGGCGCGCGCTCCTCGTACCTTGCGCTGCTGAACGAACAGCCGCAGGCGCTCGCACGTCTGGTGGATATCTGCGCGATCAGCGGCTTTCTCGCGCGACAGGTGGCCGAATTTCCGCTGCTGCTCGATGAGCTGATCGACCCGAAGCTGTTCGAACAATTGCCGTCGCGCGCCGGGTTCGCGCAGGAGCTGGCCGCGCGCACCGCGCACCTGGCGGCCGATGATCCGGAGCGCCAGGTCGAAGGCCTGCGCCAGTTTCAGAAGGCCTCGATCTTCTCGGTCGCGCTCGCCGACTTGACCGGCCGCCTGCCGTTGATGAAGGTCAGCGACCGGCTCACCGACATCGCCGAGCTGATCGTGCAGCGCTGCATGGAACTCGCGTGGCAGCAGATCACGGCGCCGCACGGCGCGCCGGTTTGCGGCGATTCGGAGGCGCGGCTGCGGCCGGCTGCGATCGCGGTCGTGGGCTACGGCAAGCTCGGCGGACTCGAACTCGGCTACGGGTCGGACCTGGATCTCGTGTTCCTGCACGACTCGGCCGGCGAAATTCAACGCACTCAGGGCGCGAAGCCCGTCGACAACGGCGTGTTTTTCCTGCGCCTCGCGCAGCGGATCGTGCACCTGCTGACCATGCACTCGGCCGCGGGCCGCCTGTACGAAGTGGACATGCGGCTGCGCCCGAACGGAAAGGGCGGGTTCCTGATGACGGGGATCGACGCGTTCGAGCGCTATCAGCTGCGGGAAGCCTGGACCTGGGAACACCAGGCGCTGCTGCGCGCCCGCGCGGTCGCGGGCGACGACGCCTTGTGCGCCCGATTCGAGGCGGTGCGCCGGCGCGTGCTCACCGACGCCGTGCGCCGCGACACGCTGCGCGCCGACGTCGCGGAGATGCGCGCCCGGATGCGGCGCGAGCTGTCCCGGGCCGAGGCCGGGCAGTTCGACATCAAGCAGGACGCGGGCGGCATCGCCGACATCGAGTTTCTGGTGCAGTACTGGGTGCTCGCCTCGGCGGCCGAGTTTCCCGATCTGCTCACCCACACCGACAACATCCGGCAGGTCGAGGCCCTGGCGCGCCGCGGTGTGATCGAGGAGGCGACCGCCACGGCCTTGGCGGACGCGTATCGCGGCTACCGCGCCGTGCTGCACCGCTTGTCGCTGGAGGGTGGGGATGCCCGCGTCGTCGAGGACGCGAGCTTCACGGCCGAACGCGCGCTGGTCGAGACGGTCTGGGGCCGGACGTTCGAGTCCACACGCTGACTCCGCGGCTTGCGCCGGTGTTCATTGCGGATCGCGGCGGCGGCGGGCAAAATCATGGTTTGATCATGCGGGAGATGGACTGATGTCGGCGATCGTCGCAGTGGATTCGAAGCGCAAGCTGATTCAGCCGAATGCGGAGCACCGCTACGTCGTGACGCCCGCGGACCTGCCGCTCGCCTGTCCGATGCCGGACATGTACCTGTGGAATTCGCACCCGCGCGTATACCTGGCGATCGAATCGACCGGTTGGGCGAAATGCCCTTATTGCGGCGCCGAGTACTCGCTGGAGAAAGCCCCGGCCTAGGGGCGGCGCGGGCGCCGCTACGGCTGCGCGGTCTTGCGATAGTCGCTGTAAGACTTCTCCTCGATCAACGCCGATCCGAGGCTGGTGTTGATGCGCCGCTTGATCGCGGCCCGCTCGTCGTTCTCGAAATAGACCGCGCGCGCCAGGCGGATGAACTCGGCGTCGAAGCACCCGGCGCGCTCCTTGTCGCGGATGTCATCCTCGATCTTCCACAAGCGCTCGTTGACCGCGCGCAGCGCGGCCCTGTCGGCCTCGATATTCGCGGCCGAGTAGGCGGACGCGGCCCAGGTGCCGCTCAGGGCCTCGAGTTCGCGGCGGACGTTCGCGACCTTGGCGGCATCCGCGATGCGCAGCGCCTTGATCTCCAAAATGGTGATCTTGTCGATCAATTCGCCCGGCGACACGGGCACCGAAATTTCATTCATTGACGCTCCATCAGGCCGGCGGCCGCGAGGGCATTAGTTTAGCGGATCCCGCGCGCCGATCCCCGGGGTGTTCGGGCGCGCCGGAGCGGAGATGATAGACTCGCGGCGGTCGCCATTGCGAAGGGGGTTGCGATCAGCATGACGGGAATCGCCGGCCGGCGCATCGCGATCGATCGGGGCGCGGTGCTCGCGCGCACCGATGAAATCGGGTCATTCGACGCCGACGCCGCGGCCCTGTTCGAACCGGAGTATTGGCGCGGCCGCGGCCGGCTCGAACCGGCCGATCGCGGCCGTGGATCGGCGTGGTTCGTCGGCGACGAGGCGCGCGACTGGGTGCTGCGCCATGGCCGGCGCGGCGGGCTCGTTGCGCGCTTCGCGCGCGACCGCTACCTGTGGAGCGGCGAGCGGCGTGTGCGGACGTTCGCCGAATGGCGGCTGCTCGCGGATTTGTCGGCGCGGGGCCTGCCGGTTCCGGTCCCGATCGCCGCACGCTACCTGCGGCGGGGCCTCGTGTACCGCTGTGACCTGATCACCCGCCGCATCAGCGGTGCGCGGCCCTTGAGCGCCTGGTCCCCGTCCGAGCCGCCACCCCCGTGGAGCGCCGTCGGCGCGGCGGTCGCGAACCTGCATCGGGCGGGAGTTGATCATGCGGACCTGAACGCCCACAACATTCTGCTGGACGGCCGTGGCAGCGTCAGTTTCATCGACTTCGACCGCAGCCGGATCCGCGCCGACGGGGCATGGAAACCGGGAAATTTGCGGCGTCTACGCCGCTCGCTTCAGAAAATCGCGGCGGCCGGCGGCGGCGGCGCGCTGGAGGCGGCCTGGGACGCGTTCCTGGCCGGCTACCGCGCCGGCGGCGAACGCGCGGGCGATGAGCCTGGGCGCCCGCGTC
>JAJXYR010000148.1:4638-8120 GCA_021780475.1 Pseudomonadota bacterium | reverse complement strand
CAAGGAACCAGCCGACATGGGCGCCCCGGCGCTTCAGGCTGCAAAGGATGACTTTGCACGCGGTCTCAATGCGACCCTTCATGCGGATCAAGCCGCCGAATTCGACTCGGTCGTCGATCTTCTACGGCGTGACAACAGACGTCTGCACCTTTTGGGCGGCCGCTTCACCCGATTGATCGCGGAGATTTTGTGGGCACATCTATGGCAACTTCGCAAGGATGTGCACCTGGTCCAGCCCTGGAGCATTGGATTCGAACCCGCGGCGCTGGAGATGGGTCGCGGCGACGTGCTAATCGTCTTCGATGTGCGACGTTATCAACCTGACATCATCGCATTTGCAAAACTAGTGCATGCCCAGGGAACAAAAGCCGTCCTGCTGACCGACCCATGGATGTCTCCCATAGCGGAGTTCGCCGAGCATGTGTTGACTAGCGACGTCGAGTGCCTGTCTCCCTTCGACTCGCTCGTCCCGTGTCTCGCATTGGTTGAAGCGATTGTCAGCGCTCTTACGGTTCGCTTCGACCTGCGCGGCCGGGAACGCGTGAGCCGGCTGGAAAAGATGCGCACCGTGCTTGGGAGTGCCAAGTCGGCGGAAGCGGATGTCGATCGCGCAAAACTCGTTGAAGGACGCCGCGCGCGCATGTCGACTCGATACCTCGGGCGATCGTCGAATCGATCAAGACGACGGTCATTAGTGCGCGTCGGACGACCCGAGTCCGAATCAGCGTCCCGCAGTGAATACCGGATTTCCGCTGGCGGTGAGGGTTCGTAGCACCTCCGACTGAACCATGTCGAGGCGCTCGACTCGACGATACATCAACGTGGTTTGCAAATGGTCGATCCCCCAATTTCCCTCAGCGGCGGGGCGCGTCGCCAGGAACGGCCGCGGAAAGTCAGCCATAGATTCCGCAATTTGACGAAAGACTGCCGGTATCCAGAGCCTCACGCTATGATCGTGGAAAACGCACCCCAGGGACTTGGCCGCGTGCCGCCTGCGCCGGTATCGGTCGATTGGAGCCGCGAGCGCACTGGAGAGTCCGAATGATAGGCAAACCAAGCGCTGCTTTGTTGCTTCTGGTGTTTTCAGCCGCATCCGCGCAGGCGCATGCCTTTGAAAGCCCCTCGCCCCCGCGGTACACCTTCGCGGTTGTGCGCGAGCGCATTCCCATGCGCGACGGCATCACGCTTGCGGTGACGCTCTACATGCCGCGGGGGGCGCCACGCGGCACGCATTTTCCTGCGCTGCTCAATTATCTGCCTTATCGGAAGGACGACGACGAGGCCCAGAGCCAGTACGGGATGTTCAGCTACTTCGCGCGTCGTGGGTTCGTGGGCGCCGCAGTCGACATTCGCGGCTTCGGTGCCAGCAGCGGGGCGCCGCCCGACCGCGAATACTCTGCCGAAGAGCGCCACGACGGTGAGCAAGTCATCGCGTGGCTGGCGCGGCAGCCATGGTCGAATGGCAAGGTGGGCATGCTCGGGATCTCCTGGGGCGGCTTCAATTCCATCCAGATGGCGATGCGCAATCCCCCGGCGCTAAAGGCGATTCTGGCGGTGGCGGCGACTGAAAGGCTGTACCGCGAGGACGTTCACTACATCGACGGAATCGTGCACATCGATGAGTTCGAACTGACCATGGATCTCGGCCAGGGCCGCAGCGGGGCGCCGGATTATTCGCTGGCCCCCGATATCATCGCGCCCCGCATGAATTCCAAGCCCTGGTCGTTGACTTACCTCGAACACCAGCGTGATGGCGCATTCTGGCACCGACCCGAGCGGCCGCTGTCCTCCATTCACGTGCCTTGCTTCCTGATCGGTGGCCTGCACGACGGCTATCGCGACAGCATTCCCCGCATGCTCGAGCGGGTGCATGCTCCGGTCAAGGCATGGATTGGCCCCTGGAACCATGGCTGGCCGAGCGATAGCGACTACGGGCCGTTATACGACTGGCGCAGCCAGGCGGTCCGATGGTTCGATTACTGGCTGAAGGGGCGGAACACGGGCGTTATGGCCGACCCCAGGCTGATGATCTATCTGCAGCACGGATACCCGCCGGGTCCGCAGGATCAAACCATACCGGGCGTATGGCGCGCCTATGATCATTGGCCGCCTCGCGGTACACGCCGGGAGCGGTTGTATCTGCAGCCCGATCATGCACTGCGGGGCGCCGCTTCCAAATCGGGTCGGGACGAACTTCGGTATGTGCCATCGGCCGGCGCGGAAGCCGGTATTTTCTGGTGGGGCGATCTGCAGCCGGACATGCGCCCGTTCGATGCCTACAGTCTGGTCTACGATACCCGGCCGTTGTCCAGCGACACGGCGATCATGGGCCTACCGCGCGTGACCCTCTACGCGGCGGCCGACGCGCCGCTCGCGGATTGGGTCGCTCGAGTAGAGGACGTGGGCCCCGACGGCCGAGTCACGCTCGTGACGGGCGCCGCCTTGAACGGTGCGCAGCGTAAGTCGCGGGCGCACCCCAAGTCGCTGAAGCCCGGGAAGCTGTACCGGTTGTCTTTCGATCTGCACCTCGCGTCATACGTGTTTCCCAAGGGGCACCGCATCCGCCTCGCGATCTCGAATGCCATGTGGCCGACGCTCTGGCCGACCCCTTATGCCATGGATACGACGGTGAAGCTTGGTGGACAGCGCGCCTCCTGGCTCGATCTTCCTCGAGTGCCACTCACCGGAAACGCGCCGCCGAAATCGCTGCTTCTACCGCCGACTCCAGTCGAGCGGCCGGCCGACATCAGCGGTGGCGGATTCGACTGGCCGGGCTCGTACCAGGTCATGCGTAATGAGAATGGACAAGCCCGCGTCCGCTGGCAAGGCGGGTACTCGGTCCACTATCCGTGGGGTACCTTCCATGACGCCGAGAAATTGACCTATACCATCGACGATGCGCACCCGGCGGATGCCCGTGATGTCGGTGACATCACCAATATCCAGCACGTCGGCGCCCATACCCTGGAATGGCATGGTCATCTTTCGGTGCGCAGTGACCTGCATGATTTCTTTTACCGCTACACGCGAACGCTCCTCGAGGATGGCAAGGTCGTCATCAGCCGGACGTGGAAGAAGACTATTCCGCGTGACCATCAGTAGAAGGGATTCGCTGCCATGTTGAGAAGACGCCATTCCACAGCCACCAAAGCTCGCTGTCGAGACGACGCCTGAAACAGAGACATCGAGGAGCCATCCAAGACGCCGTGCAAGGCCCTCCGGTTCCGCTCCAACCCAAAGAGTTCGTGGACCAAACAGTACTGGATACGGTTCGGCGTCTCACCACTGGGAAAAAACCTTTAATCCCTCGTATGATCGGCGGCGCATTCGAATGACGTCTCGCGCAGGACGGACGGTCGAGTCTCCAGTATGGGTTGGCCGGACATCGACGGCTACGATACCGGCGGATAGCAGACCCGAGAGCAAGCGCTCGGTCGCATTGGACAGCGCGCAATTGATTCAGTCGCGCGTGGTCGTATTAG
>JAJXYR010000148.1:3700-4628 GCA_021780475.1 Pseudomonadota bacterium | reverse complement strand
CCACACGCGCTCACGCAGCGTCTCGAAGCACGCAGCGTCTCGACCATGGGGATCTGGCTGAAAACATTGGCATGTGACCCAAAGGTCAACGCCGCGAGGGCATTCATGTGCGCCCCCGCACCAGTCCTTTGTGTTGAGCACGAAATGATGCGCTGTCGACGGAGCAAACCCGCACCTCTGTCTCCTCCGGAACCCTTCCGTCGTCTGGTACAGACGGCCCCGACGCCTCTGAATTGACTCGAAGCGATCACTCCCCGGCTGGACAGCTGTCAGTGCACGCGTCCGGTCCAAGGCAGCGGCTGGCCGCAGGCAAAATGAGACTCTCGTATTACCCGGACCCCGCGGACCCCACTGCACGCAAAGCGTCCAATAGGGCCGATTCGCGTGCTCGGGCCTGTGACTCGCTTGCCAGCAGTTGTTCCTGAATGGTCTGCGCTCGCGCTTCGCTTTCTTGTGCGCGCAATGCAAACAGTGCCATGCCAATCTCGTGGGCGACATGGAACAAGAGTTCGCGCTCGTCCGCGGCGTAGTGCTCGCCGGGACGCTCGCCGACCACGAGGGCGCCGAGAAGGTTCCCGCGCACCATCAGCGGAAAGGCGTAGCCATCCCGACCAAGTTCGCTTGGCGTGTCACTGAGATCGAGTACGGCCGCGCGCGCCCGCAAGTTGACGAACGCGAGATCATCGGTGGCGATCCGTGCGGGCAGCGCCGGCTCGCCCTGCTGGCGGATGCAAACATAGGCATCGAACGTGTATTCGTAGAATGCGACTCGCGGTGCGGCGGCATGCCGCACGATCTGCTCAACAGCGAGATCGAGCAGGTTATGCGGTTCGGTGACGAAGGCACAGTCGTCAGCGAAGCGGCGCAGGGCGGTGTCGGCGCGATACTGGCGGCGGAACAGGAAGCGCTCGACGAGGCCATCGATGCG
>JAJXYR010000148.1:0-3690 GCA_021780475.1 Pseudomonadota bacterium | reverse complement strand
CACCGTGCTCAAGACGACGCCGAGCCCCAACGGCACGGCGAACTCGAGAGCGAGGCTGGCGTCACGGCCGAGCGCAGCGCGCTCGATCAGGCTCTCGAACAGGGCAAACAACCCCAGCACCAAGCTCGTGGTGGCCGCATATACCAAGCCACGGTTGAGGACCACCGCGATATCCACCACGCGATGACGCAGCACCGCGTACAGGAAGCCGGCCATGGCGATCGGCAGCATCAGGGTGTTGGTAATTTCCGAAGTGAAAAAACCCAGTAACGGCGTGTTGTCCAGGAACACCGAGGTCACGAGCAGCACGCTGCTCCACAGCATCCAGCGCAGTCGCAGCCTATGCTTTCCGTCCGCATGTCGATAATTGGCGAAGAGCAGGGCAACCGGAACGAAATAGCTGGCGGTGAATACAAAGCCGTACTGCGGCCGCAGGAACTCCGCCCAACCCGTGGCGACAAAAATCAGGAGACCGCCCGGCGTGACGAGAGCTCCCGCACCGAGGAGGAGCAGAAAACTTGCGCGCCAGAGCGTTCGACCCCGTGCGCTCAGTGCGGTGCCAACCATGGTTTCGACCATCAGGTAGAAGCCGCCCCGCGCGAGCAGGTACAAGAAATCGATGGTCAGTTGCGTACTCAGTCCGAGCCCGCCGTCGAGTGGTACGGCACCCGCTGCGACACCAACCACAAAAGCGATCGCCCAGAGTGCCAAGCCGGCGGCGGCTCGATCGTGCCCGCGCCACGCGGCGAGCAGCGCAATCCCGCCGAGAAGCACGACGAAAAAAAGGAATGCCCACTCCGACCATTGCTCGCCGGTTCCAGCGCTGGTGTCGACATTCGTGACCGGTACGGTGAAGTTGGCATGCTCGCGGCGAATCGCAAACGCGTAGGTACGGTTGACGGGCAGGCTGTCATTGAATTGCGCAAATCGACCGATCGCAATCCGGGTCGCGGGCGGTGTCGCCGCGAGATCCACCCGATCGCCTGGCCGCAGCGCCTTCGGCAGCCCAATGCCGGGAATCGGCACGATCACCGCGGTATGGGCATCCACGAAATCGACCGAGAACGGCATACCCGAGGGATTGAACGTCCGGACACCGGCGTACGTGACCGCCAGCACGACGGCGACCGTAAGCAGCATCAAGAGTCCATAACGGCGGTGCATGGCTATCCCCTGTAATGTTCTGCCGAATTATGCGCGACCCTGCGGCACGTAATGTTCCAGTTTTCGACTCGTCGGGTTGCAGCGGGGTGATAGTGGTTCAGGAGTCCGCCAAGTCGGCGGCGGGAATCGACGGAATCGCAGGTGCGATCGGGAGTTGGCCAGTTGGGCACGGGGCTCTCATATAGTCCCCGATTCCTCGAAAATTGCGCTCTGGATGACAATGCTCCGCGTTCTCCTGTAGAAACCTGCGCATCAGACTCCAGACTTCCAAAGTAAAGAAGCCGGCATTCAATTGCCATGCGAGAAAAACCAAGTCGAGCATCGTCGAAAGAGGCGGTCATGGGTATGGGTAGGACACACTTCGCGTATGCAGGGTCACACGCTGTGTTCGACGAATCCGCACCCCATACGCGCGCGTTGTAGGTCATCGAGTGACGTCGCAGCGCGTGCCCATGTGAAGCGTGACCCGGGCGTTTGGCGCGTACCAAGTGAAAGGCAGTTAGTCAGGCGATTTTCGTATGACCATTTCGAAGGCTGAGCATCAGATCATCGTGCGCCGTGGGACGGTGCAGCCCATCGTCAAGGTGACCCCTCGGAACGAGAGCAACGCAATGACGGGCGCACAGCTCGGCGCGGTCACGGCCCGGGAGTATCGGCGCCAGCGCCCGACCCTCCGCCAACGCCAAAGCGGCGCGCTCGAACTAGCAGGAGCGCGGGACGTCTATGCACTCGTCACCTGCGACGACCCGAAGTCTCACGGTGTCGCGGAGACCGAGTCCACGTTCACGGCGAGCGGGTTCCTGGTCGGCAGTACGGTGATTGCGTCGCGCACCCTGTACTACCAATTCCTGCCGGCGTTGGACGGCATTCGCAACAGCGTGCACGTGACGGGAACCGGGTACGCGCCGACCACCACCGGCGGAGCCGAATCACGGGCGCTGAGCGACCTCAAAAAAGCCTGCGCCGTGGCCGCTTTCACGCAGGTAAGATGCGCAAGACGACTCGGCCTGATGCTGGGACGCGCAAACAAGCCCAGTACCGTCGCCGCGCCGCCTGGCCGGGTGTATCGCGACCCGCAGGGCCGATTCTCCGTTCAGATTCCGCGGAACTGGAAGGCGATCGCGGAAGGCCGTGATGGCCGCCTCGACGTGCAACTGCGCTCCGGCGCGAACTGGATCAACCTCACGCCCTATGGACCCGTCGCCAACCTGAGCGAGATCGTGCTCGACCAGGAATACACGAGTGCCGCTCGCTCTCACTCCGGCCGCCACGCGCCGTTCGGGCCGTCGAGGCTCGTGCAGATCTTCGACCATGGCTTCGAGATTGCCTACGTGGCGCGGAGTGTTCACGTGGTCTCCCACTGATAACCGCCACGATGCGCATCCGTCCAATGACCGCGTCAATCGGCGTCATCGCCGTACTGGCGGCCGGCTTTTCCGCGCATGCCGCCTCGCCGGCGGCGCTGTGCGTTCGCCTCGGAACGAGCGACCGGCTGCGCGTTCTTCCGGCGGCGCTCGTGCCAGCGGCAATGCGAATCTTCAGACTCGGTGCGATGCCCGCCGTGCAGATCGAGCGATCAACCGTCTTCCGTTGTTTCGATCATCGTGTGCTGCTGTGCAACGAGGGCGCCAATTTGTCCTGCGGCAAGGCCAATGCCCGCCGCGACCTACCAGCGGCGTCCGCCTGGTGTGCTCGCCACCCGGGATCGTCCTTCATCCCGATGTACCTGACCGGACACGACACGATTTATGCTTGGCGCTGCGCGGGCACGCAGGCCGCCACTGGCGCACCGCGGTTGCGGGTCGATGCCCGCGGTTTCATCGCTTCCCATTGGCGGCGGATGGAAATGACCGTGCCGGCCACCCGATCCTTGGTCCCTCCGTTGGACCACACGGTCATCAAGAAGGGTCGCGTCAGCGGCCCGAAAATGCGTCAGTGAGTCATTCGATCCGGCATTGACGCGAACCCCGGTAGAGCGACCAAGAGCCCGGGGATAATGTCAGTGAACACCAATTCCGTAAAATTACCGGGCTCGCCAGTCTGGCTTTCGCAGTGCTCGTCAGCGGCCGCAGCATGGCCGCCGGGTTCGGCGTTATCACACTCACGGATCCAGCGCTTGGCGGCATGGCCGCCGGTCAGATGGCCATTCCGGCGGGCTGGGCGGGCCACGGGATCGTGGCGGTCGATTCCTGTCATGTTTCGCAGGCCAAATACCCGGTGTTCCGGATCCATTCCGCCGACGGCAAGATGAGCGCCCAGGCGTTGCAAAGTTATGGTTGGACCTGGGACACCGGCAACCCGGGCCTTAAGGCCGCGAGTGGATGCCTGCCGCTATAGGGCCCGGTCTCGCCGACCAAATTCCTGCGTCTGTTGGTACAGCACTTCCTTCCGCAGGTGCACATCGTAGGTCCCGTCCCGCAGTCTTCCCCGTCGGGGACGCAAGGCGGCAAATCGGGCGCCTTGCGCGTCACCGTGGGATCCGGAGCCGCGCTGAATGATGGCCTGATGAGCGCATTCGTGTCCTGT
>JAJXYR010000278.1 GCA_021780475.1 Pseudomonadota bacterium | reverse complement strand
ACGACCAAGCCGATTTGGTGTCCGCCCTCCGCCCGGTAGGCTTGCACGGCCGCCCCATGGGCGCGCAGCAGCTGATGTGTTGCGATCGGCGCTTCGAAGCGGTTGCGATGCCCCGGCGCGTGCGTGCCGCGCAGGTAGCCGCAATCGGCGACGACCCAGGGTTCATTGAGCGTCGACCACCGTTTCACCCGGCCGTCGAGTTTGCGAAACACGACCGCCGCGTACTCCGCGAACCACTCTGCCATGTCCGGATTGAGCCAGCCGCCGCGGTCGTCGAGCGCCGCCGGCAGGTCCCAGTGATACAGGGTCGCGAACGGCTCGATGCCGCGCTCCAACAAGCGGTCGACGAGCCTGTCATAGAAGTCGAGCCCGGCCGGATTGACCTGTCCCCGACCCTGCGGCAGTACGCGACCCCAGGCGACGCTGAAGCGATAGGCCTTGAGGCCCAATCGACCCATCAGGTCGACGTCGTCGAGATAGCGCCGGTAGTGGTCGCAGGCGACCGTGCCTTCGTCCCCGTCATGAACGAGGCCGGGAGTGCCGCAAAACCGCTCCCAGATGGACGGCCCCGCGCCATCGCTCAGTGGCGAGCCCTCGATTTGGTAGGCCGACGTCGCCGCGCCCCAGAGGAAGCCCGCGGGAAACGACTTGTGCTGATTGCGTGTCGCCATGCCCCATCCGACCCCGGATCATCAGTTCGTCGAATTGTAAACGATCCGATGGCAATTTCCGGCTGGAGAGAACCGCGACGGCCGCGGAGGTGGGCCGCACCGTGGCGTCCATGGTAGTCGCGGTTCCCTGATGGTCTCGCACTCGATCGTGTTGACGCCAGCGTCTCCCGAAACGAATGTCGATCCGAAACGCGCAACAGACCACGGCCCGTCGCGGGGCGGCCACCGCGGGCGACGGCGAAGCGCGGCTCCCGGCGGCATTTGAGGCCGCACGCGCGGCACGGAGCCCTGGATCGATTATTGCATGAGTTCAGCACCAATAAACTCACAGGACGCTTCGATGGCGCTCGCAAATCTGATCCAATTCAGCCGGACCCTGTCGGATTTCACGACGCGCGTGCTGAAGGGCTTGGCGTGGCCGAAGATCGACCTCTTGATCCGCCTGACGCTCGCGGAGATCTTCTTCACGTCGGGACTCATCAAGTTGCTGAGCTGGAGCACCGCGCTCTACCTCGCCACGTACGTCTACCCGGTCAGCTTCATGTCGCCGGCGACGGCCGCCGTCGTCGGCGTGTCGATCGAGGTGGGCGGCGCCGTGCTGCTCGCGCTCGGCTTCATGACCCGCTACGCGGCCGTACCGATGCTCCTCCTGTCGCTGGTGATTCAATTCGCCTACAAGCCCTTCGACAGCCAGCTGTTCTGGGCGGCCCTGTTCGGATGGTACGCCGTGGTGGGGGCGGGTCCCGTCTCCATCGATCAACTGCTGCGCAACGGGCTCGCGGACAGCGCGTTGCCCTTGATCCCGCGAATCTTGCGCTTCTCGGGGTGGTTGCGCGCACTGGGCGGACCGGTCTACCTCTCGGCGCTCCGCATCTGGCTGGCCGCCGCGTTGTTGACGGCTGCGGCGCACGTCATGCTGCCGCCCGGCGGCGTGCTCGCGACGCTGCCTGAGTGGGTGCCGGTCGAATTGGCGTCGCGGGTCCCCGCGGGCATCGCGCTGGGCGGCGGCGTGCTGCTGCTTTTGGGTCTCGGCACCCGCCTCGTCGGCGTCGCGGCGCTCCTGGGGGTCGTTGCCACCGCGATGATGGATCCCCGCGAAACCGCCGCGGTGTACCTCTTGATGAGCTTCGCGATTCTCAGCATTTTTGGCGGCGGAACGCTTTCCCTCGACCGGGCCCTCACGGCGCTGATGCGCAAATACATGCCGCAGCTCAATCCGCGCGACCCCAAGGCGCTGGCCGGCCTGCCGCGCGTCGTCATCGTGGGCGCGGGTTTCGCCGGCCTGAGTTGCGCCGCATCGCTGCGCGGCGCGCGCGCCGCGGTGACGCTGATCGATCGGGCCAATTACCATTTGTTTCAACCGCTGTTGTATCAAGTGGCGACGGCGGCCTTGTCGCCCGGGGACATTGCGGCGCCGGTGCGGCAACTGTTCCGCACCGCCGACAACGTCCAGGTGCTTCTCGGCACCGTCACCGGCGTCGACCCGGCGGCGCGCTGCGTGAAGACCGAGGCCGGCGACATCCACTACGACCACCTCGTACTCGCGACCGGGGCGACCCACAGCTATTTCGGCAAGGACGCCTGGGCGCCGTACGCCCCGGGTTTGAAGCGCATCGAGGATGCGCTCGAGATCCGCCGCAAGATCCTCACGGCCTTCGAGCGGGCGGAGGCCGCCGTGACCGGTTCCGAGCGCGCCGCGCTGCTCACGTTTTTGATCGTCGGCGGCGGACCCACGGGCGTCGAATTGGCCGGAGCCATCGCCGAATTATCCCGGTTCGGAATGGACAAGGAGTTCCGTCAATTCGACCCCGCGGATGCGCGGGTCGTGCTGGTGCAATCCGCACCGCGCCTCCTGCCGGCCTTTCCCGAATCGCTCGCCGCCATCGCACAGCGTTCGCTCGAGAAACTCGGCGTCGAGGTACTGCTCGGCAGCCGCGTGGAGGCGATTGACGCGGATGGGGTCGCGGTCAGCGGCACACGGATCGTTGCCAAGACGGTGCTGTGGGCGGCGGGGGTTACCGCCTCGCCGGCCGCGAAGTGGCTCGCGGCGGACGCCGACCAGGCCGGCCGCATCAAGGTGGGTCCCGACCTGGGCGTCGCGGGATTTCAGAACGTCTACGCGGTCGGCGATACCGCCTCGAGCAACGGGTGGAGCGGCCAACCGGTGCCCGGACTCGCGCCGGCGGCCAAGCAGGCGGGTGCCTACGCGGCACGGGTCATCAAGGCCAAACTCGCATCCCACGCGGCGCCGCCGCCGTTCCGCTACCGCCATCTCGGCAGTTTGGCGACGATCGGCCGAAAGGCCGCCGTCGCCGATTTCGGAGCCGTCAAGCTCTGGGGCGCACCCGCATGGTGGCTCTGGGGCTTCATCCACGTTGGATTTCTCGTCGGCCTGCGGAACCGCTTGACGACGATGATCAATTGGTTCTGGTCGTACCTGACCTTTCGCGGCGGCATCCGCCTGATCACCGGCGCCGATCGCTCGTAGCGCGCAAGCCGCGATCCGTTACGGCATCATAAGTCTGCGGGGAACTCATCGAAGAACCTCGGAAGCCGTGCCGATACGTGTACCAGGCCGTCGCCGGCATCAACCCCCCGTCTCGAAACCCGGATACAAGGTCATGCCGCCGTCGACGAATAGGCTGATGCCGTGCACATAATCGGCGTAGTCGGAGGCCAGCCACACCGCCGCGCGGCCGATTTCGTCCGCCTCGCCGATCCGCTTGTAGGGAATCAGCCGCAAGAGTTCGTGATACGCGTCCGCGGTGCCCCAGGCCTCCATGTTGATGGGCGTACGGATCGCCCCGGGACAAATGCTGTTGACGCGAATTCGATACGGCGCGACCTCCTGGGCCAGGCTCTTCATCATCAGCATCACGCCGCCTTTCGACGCGGCATAGTTGACGTGCCCCGCCCAGGGAATCACCTCGTGCACGGAACTGATGCACAGGATCTTGCCGGCGGCGCAGGACACCGACGGAACGACGCCGCGCCGCTTGAACTCGCGCACCGCTTCGCGGGCGCAGAGGAATTGTCCCGTCAAGTTGACGCCAAGGACCTTGTTCCATTGGGCGAGCGTCAGATTCTCGAAGGCCGCATCCGCTTGAAGACCGGCGTTGTTGACCAGCACGTCGATCGTACCGAACGCTTCGATGGCCTGCTTGAACATGGCCTGGACCTGACCCTCGTCCGAGACGTCCGCGCGCAGCGCGAGCGCGCGCACGCCCTGTGCGCGAATCTCCGTCGCGACCCGCTCCGCGGTCTCCTCGCCCGACACGAAATTGACGATGACGTCCGCCCCGGCCTGGCCGAGCGCAAGAGCGATGGCCCGTCCGATGCCGGATCCGGCGCCCGTGACGAGGGCCTTCTGTCCCTGCAGCATGTGCTGCGGCGGGCATTGCGGCATGACGGGCCTCGGCAGATGCGCCGGATGGTTCGGGATTTCCATGCAAGAGACTCCTCGTGACGATCGTTCAATTCTTCGTGCGTTGCCGGGGCTGCAGGAGCTTCGCGACGAGCCCCGTCCAGCCGGTCTGGTGGGATGCGCCGACGCCGCGGCCGGTGTCGCCGTGAAAATACTCGTAGAACAACACGTGGTCGCGGAAATGCTCGTCGTCCCGCTGGCGGGGGTATTGCGAGAAGACCGGCCGACGGCCCTGCGCGTCCTTCAGGAAGATCCGGGTCAACCGCGCCGCGATCTCCCGCGCCGCATCGTCCATCGACACGAGATTTCCAGATCCCGTCGGACACTCGATCTTGAAATCGTCGCCGTAGTAATGATGGAATTTCTGCAGCGACTCGATCAGCAGATAATTGACCGGAAACCAGATCGGCCCGCGCCAGTTCGAATTGCCGCCGAACAGCCCTGAATTGGATTCGCCGGGCAGGTACTGCACGCTCAAATCCATGCCGTCGACGTTGAAGACATAGGGGTGCCTTTCGTGATGCTTGGAAATCGCCCGGATTCCGTAATCGGACAGGAACTCGGTTTCATCGAGCATGCGCGCGAGCAGCCGTTTCATGCGATGCCCGCGCAGCAGCGACAACAGGCGGCGACGGCCGCGGCCCTCTTCGGTCCAATGCGACACCAAGGACGCGAGCTCTGGGCGGTATTTCAAGAACCACTCCAGCCGGCGTTTGAACTGGGGGACCTTGTCGAGCAGCTCGGGCTCCAGGGTCTCGACCGCAAAAAGCGGGATCAAGCCGACCATGGAGCGCACCTTGAGCGGCACCATGGCGCCGTCCGGCAGGTGCAGCACGTCGTAGAAGAACTTGTCCTCTTCGTCCCACAAGCCGATTCCCGATTCGCCCACGTTGCTCATCGCCGCGGCGATGTGCAAGAAGTGCTCGAAGAACTTCGTCGCGACGTCCTCGTAGACGTCGTTGAACTGCGCGAGTTCGAGGCTGATGCGCATCAGATTGAGAGAATACATCGCCATCCAGCTGGTGCCGTCGGCCTGATCGATGTGGCCGCCCGTGGGCAGCTTTGCGCTGCGGTCGAACACGCCGATGTTGTCGAGGCCCAGGAAGCCTCCCTGGAACACGTTGCGCCCTTCGGCGTCCTTGCGATTGACCCACCAGGTGAAATTCAGCATCAGCTTGTGAAAGACCCGCTCTAGGAACGCGAGATCACCCTTGCCTCCGCGGTGATTGCGGTCCATCTGATACACGCGCCAGGCCGCCCAGGCATGCACCGGCGGATTGACGTCGCCGAACGCCCATTCGTACGCGGGAATCTGTCCGTTGGGGTGCATGTACCACTCGCGCGTCAGCAATACGAGCTGTTCCTTCGCGAAGTCCGGGTCGATGAGCGCGAGCGACACGGTGTGAAAGGCGAGATCCCAGGCGGCATACCACGGATACTCCCACTTGTCCGGCATCGAGATGATGTCGGCGTTGTTCAGGTGCATCCACTCCCGATTGCGGCCGTGTCGCCGTTCACCCGGCGGCGGGATCTGCGCGGAGTCGCCGTTGATCCACTCGGGTATGTCGAAGTAGAAGTACTGCTTGCTCCAGATCATGCCGGCAAGCGCCTGGCGCTGCACATGCCGCGCGTCCGGGTCGCTGATATCCCGCTGCAGCCCCGCGTAGAACTCGTCCGCATCGGCGGCACGCCGGTCCATGATGCGATTGAAGTCCGCGAGGGGCTCGCGCAGCGCCGTCCGCGACAGACGCACCTGGACACCGACCGTACCCTGGGCCGGCACGTCGAAGCGAAAATGCGCCGCCGCCTTCGTTCCCGCCGCATGGGCCGCGAGCGCCTCCGCCCGGCCGTCGATCAAGTACTCATGGAACGCATCCTTGAACGGACCCGCCCCCGGGGCCGCATAGAGCTTGCGCACATTGGTCTCGTTCTCGGTGAAGAGCCAGCGTCCGGCCGCATCGGCGGTGCCGCCTGCGTGGCCATGGTAGACGCCCAATCGCTCGTGGGTGGCGATGAGCGCGCCGTTGTGCGCACGCAGACCGGGCCTTGGACTTTGCGGCTTCCAACTCCAGGTGTTGCGGAACACGAACTGGGGAAGGATGTGCAGCGGCGCGGCCGCGGCGCCGCGGTTGTGGACCGTGATGCGCATCAACACGTCGTCGACCTTGGCTTGAGCGTACTCGACGATGACGTCGAAATAGCGGTCGTCGTCGAATACACCGGTGTCGAGCAGCTCGTACTCCGGCGCGCCGCCGCCGCGACGCCGGTTCTCGGCGACCAGATCGGCATACGGAAAGGCCGCCTGCGGATATTTGTAGAGCATCTTGAGATACGAATGCGTCGGTGTTGCGTCCAGATAGAAGTAGAGCTCCTTCACGTCCTCGCCGTGATTGCCTTCGCCGTTGGTCAACCCGAAGAGACGCTCCTTCAAGATTGGATCGCGCTCATTCCAAAGCGCCAGCGACAGGCAGAGCGCCTGCGTGTCGTCCGAGAACCCCGCAATGCCGTCCTCGCCCCAGCGATAGGCGCGGCTGCGGGCGTGGTCGTGCGGAAAATACTCCCAGGCGTTGCCATGCGGGCTGTAGTCCTCGCGCACCGTGCCCCATTGGCGTTCGCTCAAGTAGGGCCCCCACTTCTTCCAGGCGGGTGGCGCCGATGCGCACTCGGCGAGACGTTTCTGTTCCGCGGTCATCGCTTCATCCTTTCGCCGGCCGCGTAAAAGGCAATCACGGCGCCGGGTCGGACGGATCGCGGGCGCCGGCCCTGATGAGGTCGGCCTCCGCATCGAGCCAGTCCTGCATCGGATCGCCTCCTTCGAAGCGGCGCGCGGCGGCGCGCAGATAGGCGGCTTCAGCGATCCGGTCGTAGCGCTCTTCGGGCGTCAACGGCGCATCGGCTCGCGCGTTCGCATCGTCCGGCAAGTCGGCATTGGAATCTTTCATGCGTGCCACCTCGGTCTTGGAAATGATGGTGTCGCTGCATAGGACCGGTATGCGGCGTGAATGATTACGTCCAACGAAAAAAAATCCCGCCGCGCGTCCATCGACGATGAATCGCGGCGCCCGCTCGAGACCGCGCCGTGATTCCAGCATGCCCGCGATCAGCGGCGGCACACCGATGAACTCAATGCCGTCGTTGCGAAACGCGCACAACAATCCGACACCGGCGGCGTCTGCGTAGCGGAGATGACGCAGATTCAGGCACACCCTCTGTTCCGCGCGCAGTTCCGCCACGATCCTGTGCACTTCGTCGACCCAGGGCCCGACGAGCTTGCCGTCGAGATCCACGGTGACGTGCGCGGCCGATGTCGATATCACAAGGCGCAGCACGACGGTGGCACTCCTGGTGGTCGGTGCGGAATCGCTGATCCACGCTGTGATGGAGCAAGTATCGGGCCAACGCGGGATCGCGCGATGAAATGCCCATTGACGGCGCGTCGGCGCGGCGATCCGCTGGAACGCCGATCGCCGGGCCGCGCCCGGCCGCAATCCTTCGTGGTCCGCCACCGCCCGCGGCGGCGGGCCGGCGCGGTCAGGACGCGGAGCGCCGGATACCGAGCTTCTTCATACGATGGCGCAGAGTGCCCGGTTTGAGACCCAGGCGGACCGCCGCTCCCTGGCCGCCCTCGATGATCCAATTCACGGTGTCGAGCACCTTGAGAATATGCTCACGCTGGATCGCGTCGAGATCGGCCGAATCGGCGTCCGCGGGGCCGGGCGGATCGATGTGTATTTCCAGCACCGGCTTGCTGCCGAGGATCAACGCGCGCTCCACGACATTCTCGAGTTCCCGGATGTTCCCCGGCCACGGGTAAGCGATGAGGCGCCGCATCGAGTCCGGATCCACGGATTCGATATGGCGTCCGACCCGCGGAGCGTGCCGCTGCACGAAGAAGTGAACCAGCAGCGGAATGTCCACGACGCGCTCGCGCAGCGGCGGAAGATGGACCGGAAACACGTTGAGACGGTAGAACAAATCGGCCCGGAACCTGCCTTCGCGGACGCCGCGGCCGAGATCGCGATTCGTCGCGGCGATGACCCGCACATCGGCCTTGATGACCTGGTTCCCGCCGACGCGCTCGAACTCCCGTTCCTGCAGGACGCGCAGCAGTTTCACCTGCACTTCGGGCGGCACCTCGCCGATCTCGTCGAG
>JAJXYR010000070.1 GCA_021780475.1 Pseudomonadota bacterium | reverse complement strand
AGTTCGCGTCGGCCCGTACGCACTCGATGCGGGACCGACGGTATTCACGCTGCGCGGGCTGTTCGAGGACCTCTTCGCCAGCGTCGATGAAAACCTCGAAGAGCATATAAAGCTCCGCCCCGCCAACGTCTTGGCGCGACATGTTTGGAAACAAGGTGAGCATCTGGATCTCTACGCGGATCCGGGCCGCACGTGCGACGCGATCGCGGATTTCGCGGGCGAGCGAGAAGCGCGAGGGTTCCTGCGTTTTGCCGCCGACGCGCGCCGCACCTACCTGGCGCTGGAGCGCAGTTTCATTCGCGCCTTTCGCCCGAGTCCATTCGATCTCATATCGCGAATCGGACTCACCAATATTTCTCAACTAATTGATATTAGGCCATTTAATGATCTTTATGCTCACACCGGCCGTTACTTCTCGGATCCTCGACTGCGGCAGCTTTTTGCGCGCTACGCCACCTATTGCGGGTCCTCGCCCTTCCATGCGCCGGCGACCCTCGCGCTGATCGCGCATGTCGAACAAGCGGGCGTCTGGTACGTCGACGGCGGCATGCAGCGCGTGGCCGAACGACTCGCGGATCTCGCGGTTGCCCGCGGCGCCCAACTTCGCTACGCCACGCCGGTCGCTTCCATCGAACTGTGCAAAGGCCGCGTCAGCGCCGTGTGCCTGCGGGACGGCGAGCGGGTGGCGCTGGATGCGCTGGTCTGCAACGCCGATGCCCAGGCGCTCGCGGCCGGGACCTTGGGCTTGGGGGCGATGCGCGCCGCGCGCCGTACTCCGGCCGCGGAGCGTTCCCTGTCGGCCGTCACCTGGCATTTTCTCGCGCGGCCGCGCGGAGTTCCGCTGGTTCGTCATACGGTCTTTTTCAGCGCCGATTACCGTCGGGAATTCGACGCGCTCGGGCGGGGGCTGGCGCCGGAGCCGACGGTCTACGTGTGCGCGCAGGACCGCGGCGATGACGCGCTCGCCGACGGCGGCGCGCCCGAGCGGATCATGTGCCTCATCAACGCGCCGGCGACGGGCGATGTAAATGGCTTTGGAGCGGCGGAGATCGAATCATGCGAAGCGGATGTTCTGGCGGCAATGCGGCGCGCGGGTCTCGAGTTCGAACGGTCAGCGGACCCGGCCGTGATCACGACCCCGAGCGATTTCGAGCGCCTGTTCCCGGGGACGGGCGGGGCATTGTACGGCCCGGCCTCCAGGGGGTGGCGGGCATCGTTCAAGCGGCCGGGAGCACGCAGCCCGGTACCGGGGCTCTATCTTGCGGGGGGCAGCGCCCACCCGGGGGCGGGCGTGCCGATGGCCGCCATTTCGGGACAACTGGCGGCCAGGGCCGTCGCGATGGATTGGGCTTCGAGCACGCGGTCCCGCCCGACGGCTACCGATGGTGGTACATCGACGCGCTGAGCGATGCCGGCGATCGGGCATTGACGTTGATCGCGTTCATCGGCAGCGTATTCTCCCCCTACTATGCCGCCGCCCGCCGGCACGGCGCCGCGGATCCGCTGAACCACTGCGCCGTCAACGTCGCACTGTACGGACGGCGCGGCACGCTGTGGGCGATGACCGAACGCGGCAAGTCCCGCGTCGCGCGGGACGATCGTTCCCTCGCGATCGGCGGCAGCGCGATCGTCGATACCGGCGACGCCGTCGAGATCACGCTCGATGAACTCGCCGTCCCGTGGTGCAGGCGCATCCGCGGCGTGGTGAGACTGACGCCGCGACATTGGTGCGGGCGGGGCTTCGAACTCGATGGTGAAGGCCTGCATCGCTGGTCGCCGATCGCGCCGAGCGCGCGCGTCGAGCTGCGGCTCGATCGACCGGCACTCGCCTGGGATGGCGAGGCTTATCTCGACTCGAACTGGGGCACGGAACCCCTGGAGGGCCGGTTTCGCGAATGGACCTGGTCGCGGGCGCATCTACCCGGCCGCACGGTCGTGCTCTATGACCGCGAGGAATGGTCCGGCGCGACGCGCTCGCTCGCGCTCGCGATCGACCCCCACGGCGCGATCGAGGAGTTCGCCCCGCCGCCGAAGGTTGCGCTCGCGTCGACGGCCTGGCGCCTGGCGCGGCGCACGCGCACCGACACGGGACGCCCGGCCGCGATCCGCCGGACCCTGGAAGACGGGCCCTTCTACAGCCGTTCCCTGATCGACACGCACCTCTTTGGCCGGCCGGTGCTCGCGATGCACGAGAGCCTGTCGCTGTCGCGATTCCGCTCGCGGGCCGTGCAGTGGCTGTTGCCGTTTCGCATGCCGCGCTCGCCGCGCTGAGCCCCCCGGGGCGTCGATCCTCGTCAGGGTGCGCCGCTGTCCGGCGCACGCGCGCGTTCAAGGCGTTCGAGCCGCTCGAACAAGCCGATGAGCCACACGATCCGGTCCTCGACGCGCGGCCAGCGCTGTCGCTCGCGCGGCGATTCGACCGGCGCGGTCGCCGCGCGCGGCGCGTGCGGCCCAAGCGCGTCGAGCAAAAACCGCGCCTCGGCGAGCACCGTCGCATCGAGCCGCGTCGGCGTCCGGGTGGACGCCAGGACCGCGTCGGCGAGAATCCGCGCCTTGCGTCGCCACGGCACGAACGCGCGGCGGGTGACCGAATCGAGACCCATGCGCTCCAATTCCCGCCCGATTTCCGCGTATAACAGCCGCGCCGCGCACATGCCGGGCCGGCAGGCCGACGGCAGGTTCGCGATGCCGCCGTCGGCGCGCAAATACAAGTCGTCCGCGGCGGCGAGCAACCGACGCACCACCCGGGCCAGACGCTCGTCGAACCGCGGCGAGCGCAGCCACCCCTCCGGATCGATGCCCGCTTCGCGCAGCCAGGCGATCGGCAGGTACAGACGGCCGCCGCGGGCGTCCTCGCCGACGTCCCGCGCGATGTTCGTCAACTGCATCGCGACGCCGAGGTCGCAGGCGCGCGCGACCAACAGCGGTTCGCGGATGTCCATGACCAGCGCCATCATCGCCCCGACGGTGCCCGCAACGCGCACGCCGTAGGCGTGCAGCTCCGAAAGGTCCTGGTAGCGCCGGTTGCCCGCGTCCCATTCGAAGCCCTCGAGCATCGCGCGCGGATAGTGCGCCGGGATCGAAAAACGGGCGACCACGTCGGCGAATGCACGGTCCGCGGCGATGTCCCGCGGAGCGCCGGCGTAAATCCGATCGAGCCGGTCGTGCAGATCCTCGATCGCCGCGCCGGGGTCCGCGCCGTGATCGACCGCATCGTCGGCGATGCGGCAGAACGCGTACAGCGCGGTCGCCGGATCGCGGACACCCCGCGGCAGCACCAAGGACGCGGCGAAAAACGAGCGGGAACCCCCGCGCAGCATCGCGCGGCAGGCCGCGACGTCGGCCGTCGATGCGAGCGGGCTATCGGGCGACCGTGCGGGCATCGGGCACCACTTCGTCGAGAACACGCGCCGAGCACAGTACGCCCGGCAGGCCGGCGCCGGGATGGGTGCCGGCGCCGACCAGGAACAGTCCGTCGAAATCCTCGCTGCGATTGTGCGGCCGGAACCATGCGCTCTGCGTCAGGATCGGGGCGAGACCGAATGCGGCGCCATGGACCGAGGAGAGCCGATCGCGAAAGTCGAGCGGAGTCAGCACGCGCGAGGTCGCTATTTCCTGCGACAGCCCCGGCAGCAACGTCGCCTCGAGGCGGGCGGCGATCGCGCGTCGATACGGTTCGGCCTGCGATCGCCAGTCGATGCCCGACCCGAGATGCGGAACGGGCGAGAGCACGTAGAACGCGTCCATGCCCGGCGGCGCCACCGTCGCGTCGGTGGCCGTCGGCCGGTGCAGGTAAAGGCTGAAATCCGGCGCCAGGATCTTGCGGTCGAAGATGTCGTGCAGCAGCCCGCGATATCGCGGTCCGACCAGAATCGTATGATGGGGAACGTCCGTGTAGCGCCGGCGCGTTCCGAAATACCAGACGAACAGGCTCATCGAGTACTGCGCCCGTTCGAGCCGGCGGCGCGACCAACGGCGCGGCGCGCCCGTCGGCACCAGGTCGCGGTAGGTGGCCGCCGAATCGGCGTTCGACACGACCACGTCGGCGCCGAGGCGCTCGCCGCCTTCGAGGCGCACGCCGGTCGCGCGCCGGCCCTCGAACGTGATCGCCTCGACGCGCGCGCCGAAGCGCAGCGCGCCCCCTTGAGCGGCGATCAATCCGGTCATGCCGCGCACGATGCTCCCCGTTCCGCCGACCGCATAGTGAACGCCGTGGCGCCGCTCCAGGAAGGCGATCAGCCCGTAGATCGATGTCGTGCGAAACGGATTACCCCCGACGAACAAGGGATGGAAACTGAGCGCGAAGCGAAGTTTCGGATCGCGCACGAACCCGGCGACCAAGCCGTGGATGCTGCGGTAGCCTCGCAAGCGCAGCAGTTCCGGCGCGATCCGCAGCATGTCCATGAACGACCCGAACGGTTGCGCGCCCAGGCGCTCGAAGGCGACCCGGTAGATGGCCTCGCTCGCGCCGAGGAAACGCCGGTAGCCGTCGAGATCGCCCGGCGCCAGGCGGAGGATCTGCCGGTCCATCTGCGCGTCGTCGGCGGAACAGTCGAGGATCGTGCCGTCGTCGAAACGGATGCGGTAGAACGGATGCAGCGCGCGCAGCTCGACGTCATCGCTGAATCGGCGACCGCACAAGGACCAAAGCTCCTCGAACAGGAACGGCGCGGTGACGATCGTCGGACCGGCATCGAACGTGAATCCGTCCTGGCGGTACACGTAGGCGCGGCCGCCCGGTCCGTCCAGCTGTTCGAGGACGGTGACCCGATAGCCGCGCGCGCCGAGGCGAATCGCGGCGGCGAGGCCGCCGACACCGCTGCCGATCACGATCGCGCGCGCGCCGGCGGCCGTCGATGTTTGTTTCAGCGAGGCGGCCATCTCCCCTATCGCCCCCGTCGGTTGCGTCGTGCTTGAAGTCTAACAGGCACCGGTTCAGTCTATCGACCATAGCCATGCTGCCAGAAGACCATCCACAGCGCCGCGAATTGAACGATGAAGTGCACGCGCGCCCCCCGGGGGTGCTCCGTGCTCCCGCGCGCATCAGCTACCTCGCGCTGGTCTCGTCCGCCGAGTCGCGCGACGAGGAGTGGCGGCGCGTGAGCGCGTTGGCGGCTGAGCGCGGGGTTGCGGCACCGGCGGCGCGCGTCAACCATTTCAGCGCGGATCTCGGCGGGTTCACGCTGCGATTCGAGCGGCACGCGGAATTCGCGCGGTACATGTTCGTCGCCCAGGGCGCCGGTGACGATCCGTTCGATCCGCCCGCCCTCGCCTCGGTTCCCGATGGCTTCATCGCCGGGCTCCCGGGCCGTGTCATCGTCGCCGCGCACGGGGCATTCCTGCCGGCGGACGATGGCGCCGACGCCGGGAATTTCGAGGCGCTCGCGTCGCGCTGGTTCGACGGCAACGCGCTCGTCGGGTCGACCGTCGGCGACGGTGCCGCGACCGCGCTCACGGATTTTCGGATCCGCGCCGACGGATTCAGCCGGTTCCTGGTCGTCGATCATCATGCGACCCCCCGACAGGCGGGGCGCATCGCTCAGCGGGTCCTCGAAATAGACACGTATCGCATGATGGCCCTGCTCGCGCTGCCGATCGCTCGCGACCTGAACCCGTTCTTCGCCGACTGCGAGCACGAGTTGTCGCAGGTCACGCTCGTGCTCGAGAGCGCAGGTCATGAGGACGAGGCGATCCTGCTCGACCGCCTGACCCGTCTGGAGGCGCAGATCGAGGTGCGCGCCGCGGAAAACGACTATCGCTTCGCGGCGGCGGCGGCCTATTACGATCTGGTGCGCAGGCGGATCGCCGAACTACGCGAACGGCGCATTCCGGGCCTGCAGACGTTCGAGGAATTCACCGAACGGAGGCTCGCGCCGGCGATGAACACCTGCCGCACGTCCGCCGACCGTCAGGAATTGCTGTCCCAGCGCGTCGCGCGGGCCAATCAGCTGCTCGCGACGCGCGTGGACATCACCCGCGAAAAGCAGAACCAGGACCTGCTGGAGTCGATGAACCGGCGCGGCAAAGCGCAGTTGAAGTTGCAACAGACCGTCGAGGGCCTTTCCGTGGCGGCGGTCACCTACTATGTGGTCGGCTTGATCGGCCACGTCGTCGGCGGGGTCGAGGAACTCGGCTACCACGTCGCGCCCGAGGTGGTGATGGCCGTCAGCATTCCGATCATCGCTGGGCTCGCCGCGATCGGCATCAATCGCATCCGTCACGCGGTCGTGCGCAAGGCGCGCTGAGCAGCGGCGCCAGCACGGCGAGCACGCGCTGCGGCGCTTCTTCGTGGACGAGATGCCCGAACCCTGGAATCAGCGCGATCTCGGCGGCCGGCAGCCGGCCGCGCACCCAGTGGGCCTGGCTCGGCGGCACGGCCCGGTCGCCGCCGCCGACGACGAGGGTCAGCGGTGACCGCAACCGCGGCATGTCGCGCGCGAGTCCCTGAAGATCCCAGCGGCTCATCATGCCGAGCGCCGCCCCGACATGCGAGGGCTCGCGCACCAAGCGCGCATAGATTTCCAAACCCCGCTCATCGATCCGCGATCCCGTGCCGGAGACGATGCGCCGCACCGTCCGGATGTCGCCTGCGCGCCGGGCGATCATGCCCGCGATCAGGCCGCTCGACGCCAGCAGGCGCGCGCCGGGAGCGAACAGCGCGTGCGCCGCCCCCCCGAACGGCATGAAAGCGCCGTTGATGCCGATCAGCCGCCGCGGCTCGACCCGCCCGTCCAAGGCCATGCGGCACAGGATCGCCGCGCCGGCGGAGTGACCGACCGCGTAAGCCGGAGCCTGCCCCAACACATCGAGCAGGCCCGCGAGGCCGCCGCCGATGGCGTCGATCGACAGCCGTGCCGCGGGCACCGACTGCGTGAAGCCGTGGCCCGGCAGGTCCGGTGCGATCACCGTGTGGGTGTGCGCGAGCGACGGCAGGATGTCGCGCCAACTGTGGGTCGAGGCGCCGGTGCCGTGCACCAGCAGCACGGCGGGACCCTCGCCCGCGACCTGCACGTGCCAGCGGATGCCGGCCGCGACGAGGAACCGGCTGTGCTGCCGGTTGGGCCAGTCGCCTCCTTCGAGTTCCCAGCGCAAGCGACGCGGTCAGGCGCTCGCGCGCCGTTTCGGCGCACGAGCGGCCATGGGTGTTGTTTGCGCTTCCAACAGGCTGCGTCCTTCGCGCAGCACATAGCGCTTGAATTCCTGCGCGATCGGCGACAACCGCTTCTTCGACAGATGCGCAAGGTGCCAGTGACGCACGACCGGCAGCCCGCGCACATCGAGTGCCACCAATCGCCGCGTTGCCAGTTCCAGGTCGATGGTATGGCGCGAGATGAAGGAGAGCCCCATGCCGGCCATCACCGCCTGCTTGATCGTCTCATTGCTCGCCATTTCCATGCCGACCCGAAACGACAGGTCGCGCTGCTGGAAATAGGCCTGCATCGCGAGGCGCGTGCCCGACCCCGGTTCGCGCACCATGAACGTCTCGCGGGCGACGACGGCTTCGGGGATGTCGCGCAGCCGCGCGAGCGGATGGCGCGGCGGCGCGATGATCACATGCGGATTCTCCGCGAAGGACTCGGCGGTCGAATCGAGTCCCTCCGGCGAGCGTCCCATGATCGCGAGGTCGACCTCGTTGGCCGCCAATTGCGCGATCACGGCTGTGCGGTTGTTGACAGCCAGGCGTATCTCGACGTCCGGGTGATTCGCGCGGAATCCGGCGAGCAGCCGCGGCGCGAAGTATTTGGCCGTGCTGACGACCGCGAGCACGATGCGCCCGCGGCGCAGTCCCTTGATCCCGTCGAAGGCTTCCTCCGCGTCCTTCAACGCGCGGATGATCTCTCGCGCGCGCAACAGCAATTCCTCGCCGGCCTCGGTGATGAAGAGCTTCTTGCCGATCCGTTCGAACAGCGGCAGGCCGATGTTCGCCTCGAGTTCCTTGATGTGCATCGACACGCCCGGCTGCGTCAGGTGCAAGAACTCCGCCGCCTTGGAAAACGAGCGCAAGGACGCCGCCGCCTCGAACACCTTGAGCTGCCTCATCGTCGCATGCTGCATCGCGCGCCTCCGGCCGCTCTATAGGGAAATACTGATGCAATATAGCAAAAATACTGACTGTTGCTGATGATCGAGCCGGACTAGATTCACGGTCGCCGGGGAAACTGATCGTCGTCGAACCCTAAGGAGTATTCGCATGGGGACTCAAGCGGATCGCTACAAATCGGGTGTGATGCCCTACGCCAAGATGGGATATTGGGACGGGGACTACGAACCGAAGGACACCGACG
>JAJXYR010000114.1 GCA_021780475.1 Pseudomonadota bacterium | reverse complement strand
GGCGCCGCGCGGCGGCGAGTTCGATGCGCGCGCCGGCCTCGGCGCGGCGCGCAGTTCCGATTCGCTGCTGGATCGTCGCCTGCAGCGCCAGCATGCGCGCGCCGGCCAGGTCGCGCTGCGCCCGCGCGGCGGCGATTGCGGGCGCGTTGCGGTCGAGCGGCAGGGTAAATCCGAGGTCGAACGGAAACTTCGCGATGCCGTGGTCCCAATAATATCCGGGGCCGAGTCGGAACTGCGGATACTGGCGGGCGACTTCGAGCCGCAGGCGCGCTTCGGACGCATCGTAGGCGGCGATCGCCGCACCGAGGTCCGCGCGCGAGAGCAAGGCCCGTTCGGTCGCGCGACCCAATGACCGCGGTGCGATCGCGGGCGGATCCCCCCAATCCGGCCAGCTTACGTGCAGGCCATCCAGCGCCCGCTGCGGCAGGCCGAGCGCGCGCGCCAGCGCCGCATCGGCGAGCGTCGCCTGCGCACGCAGTGCGGCTTCGCGCTGCACGCCGGCTTCGCGCGCCTGCTGCAGGACGAACAATTCGCCGGGCGGGTCTTCGCCGGCGGCGACGCGGCTCTGCTGCAACTCGAGCAGCTGCGCGATGGCGGCGCCGCGCTCGCGGACGAGCCTCAGGTGCAGCCGCGCGGCCCGCGCCGCCGACAGTGCCTGGTCCAGCGACGCGCGCACGGACCAGATCCGATCCATCAGCCGCAACTCGGCGCCGGACGCGTCGAGTCGGGCGATGCGCAAGCGCAGGCTGCGTCGCGAGCGCGAACGGAGCAGCCAATCGACGGACAGCCCGTAGAGCCACGGATTGACATCATGTCGCGCGTATTCCGAACGCAGCGTCAAATCCGGATTCGGCGGCAGCGTTGCGGCGCGCTCGCGGACGACGACCGCGCGCACTTCGGCGCGCGTGACCGCGAGATCCGGGTTGAAGACGAGCGCCGCCGCCAACAATTGCGCGCGATTCCACGCGGGCGGCGGCCACGCGGCGCCCCGACCCGGCAACAGGCGCGCGACCATTGCCCGCACGCGCCCGTCGTCGAGACGTCGAGCCGCAAACACCTCGGCGCTGCGTTGCGGCGCCAGCGGCGCCGCGTGGTAGCTCGCGCAACCCGACGCGACGAACGGCAGTGCCGCGAGCCACGCGTGCCAGGCGCGCGGCGGCGGCGGCCTGCCGCCCGGGCGCTTCGGGCACCCGGGCGGTGGCGCCGACTCGATGATCAAAAGAACAGGATCGCGCCGAGAGCGAAGTCGTGCTCGTGCGCGGAGTTCCCACCCCAGGCATCGGCTTTCGTGTCGATGTACTCGCCGACCAGCGTCAGGCTCTTGGTCAGACTGTAATAGACCCCGCCGACGACCGAGGAATTGCGCTTCAACAGCGTGTTACCGGTGATCGTGGCCCCCGTCACCACCGTCGAAGTCTCGCCCGATGCCAGCTTCAACTCCGACATGCCGTAGCTCACGCCGACTTTCAGCTTGTTGAACTTGTAGGCCGCCTGGATGTAGCCGCCGTCGGAGTCGCGCTTCTGACCGGTCGCGGAAATCGGCAGCACGAACAGTCCCGTCGTGCCGATGCCGCTGCCGCTGTAACCGTACAGCACGCCCTCGAAGCCCATGTAACCGACCTTGACGCCGCCGTCGAAGCCCGTGCCCGTTATGCTCGAAGCGGTGCCGCTCGGAACGGCGCCGGAATACTGGTATTGCTGACTGATCAAGTCCACCCAGACCTTGCCCGTGAACCCCTGCGCGCCGCTCCACGCGTAGCTGCCGCCGAGTTGCACCTGCGGAGCCGTGTGCTTCGAATAAGCCGGATCCGTGAGCGGCGTCAGCGGCTGAAAGATGCCGGCCGACGCGCTGAAGCCGTTCATCGTCGGCGTCGTGTACGTGATTTGCGGCTCCCAATCGGTGTAGATGTAGCCGATGCCGATTCGTCCGAGGCTGGTGTTGCTGGGAGCGGTATTATTCGTCGACGACCCGACCCCGAGCAGCGTCATGTCGTCGAGGATCGCATCCTTGCCGAACAGGCCGATGTCGCGCCCCATTTTCACGGTGCCCCAGGATGCGTCGCCGAACGTGAGAAACGCCTGGCGGGCGTCGATGCCCGGCGTCTGCAGCGCCGCGGGGAGTCCCGCGCCGTTGACGCCGCCCGCCGCCGAGCTGTTGATCCCGGGGTACAAGCCGATGGTCACACCGATGTCGAGGTTGTCCTGCCGCGTCGTGCCGCTGAACACGAGCGCGGCCGGCAACAGCCCATTGCGCACCGCGGCCGAGCGATCGCCGGTGCAGGCGAGACCGCCGGCTACGGTCGTTTGCGACGAGGGGCCGGTATCGCAGCTCGTGCCGACGTAGAACGCGTTGACGTTGCCTGATATGTCCAACTTCCAATCGCCGGCGGTCACGTCGATTCCGGCGACCGCACGCGTGACTGGAATCATCCAGATCGCCGCGCTGATGGCGATCACTAGCTTGGAACGCGTTAGCATAAAAACTCCCTCCGCAATGAGTATCTTTATTTTTCAGGCGGCGCCGTCCGGCTGGATCACCGGCGGGTCGCATTGGAGCAGTTGCAAAAGACGTGCCGGGTGCGCGAAGCCGCCGAAGCACAAGCCCCCATGGGCTCTCCCGCGCCGGCTGGTGCGGAAAGACAACGCCGACTGTCACTCGGGAGTCGCAAAATTGTCGCACTTTGTGTTGGAACAGATACAAGCGCGCTCGCGATCGCAAGTGCCGCGCGGCGCCGGGCGCCATGCACTAGACTAGCGGGCAGTCAGCGGGAGCCGGGATCGACATGAGCGCCATCGAAACGATTTCAGAGCAACGCTGCTTCGGCGGCGTGCAGGGTTTCTACCGGCATTCCTCGGAGGTCTGCGCCGCGCCAATGCGGTTCGCGGTCTACCAGCCGCCGCGCACCGGCACACAGCGCGTGCCGGTGCTTTATTACCTGGCCGGCCTGACCTGCACCGAGGAGACGTTTGCGATCAAGGCGGGCGCCCAACGCCTGGCGGCCGAACTCGGCCTGATGTTGGTCGCGCCGGATACCAGTCCGCGCAACACCGGCATCGCCGACGAAGCCGCCGACTGGGAGTTCGGCACCGCCGCCGGCTTCTATCTGGACGCGACCGCTGCCCCATGGTCGCGGTTCTTCAACATGTATAGCTATGTCTCGCGCGAACTGCCGCAACTGATCGACGAACACTTCCGATCGGATCCGGGGCGGCAGGGGATTTTCGGGCACTCCATGGGCGGACACGGCGCGCTCACCATCGCGTTGCGCAACCCCGGGCGCTATCGCTCGGTGTCGGCGTTCGCGCCGATCGTCGCCCCGACTCAGGCGCCGTGGGGCCGCAAGGCGTTTCCCCGTTATCTCGGCGATGACCCCGGAGCCTGGAGCCGCTACGACGCGACGGAATTGGTCCGGACAATGCGTTTCCCCGGAACCATCCTGATCGACCAGGGCGATGCGGATAAATTCCTGGCTGAACAGTTGCGGCCCCAGCTGTTCGAGGCTGCATGTCACGCCGTCGGTCAGGCCATCGACCTACGACTGCATGCCGGCTACGATCACAGCTATTACTTCATCAGCACGTTCATTGCGGACCACCTGCACCATCACGCCGCGGCACTGACTGCTTCGGTTTCGTAGCAGCGACTGTTTCGGTTCAGCAACACCGGGCAACGAAGCCTTTCGTCGCGGGTCGTCGCGCGCGCATAAACGTCCGATATTGTTCGAGTTTTTCGCAAGCCGCGAACTGGCACGGTTGCTGCTAACAGATCATCTGTATGGCATCGGCGCCGAAATGAACATTCCACCAAGGAGATCGATCCCATGAAGACCAGGGCGGCCGTGGCGTGGGAGGCCGACAAGCCTCTCAGCATCGAGGAAGTCGATCTGGCTGGCCCCAAGGCAGGCGAGGTCTTGGTGCGCATCGTTGCCACCGGCGTGTGCCACACGGACGCGTTCACGCTATCCGGCGCCGATCCCGAGGGCCTGTTCCCGGCGATTCTCGGACACGAGGGCGGCGGCATTGTCGAGGAAGTCGGCAGCGGCGTCACCAGCGTCAAGCCCGGAGATCACGTGATCCCGCTGTACACACCGGAATGCGGCGAGTGCGAGTACTGTCTGTCGGGCCGGACGAACCTGTGCCAGAAGATCCGCGTGACCCAGGGCAAGGGAGTGATGCCGGACGGCACTTCGCGCTTTTCATTCAAGGGCCGGCCGATTCTGCACTACATGGGCACGAGCACGTTCTCTGAACACACGGTGCTGCCGGAGATCTCGGTCGCCAAGATCAACCCCAAGGCCCCGCTCGACAAGGTGTGTCTCCTCGGTTGCGGCATCACGACCGGAATCGGCGCGGTGTTGAACACCGCCAAGGTTCGCCCCGGGTCGTCGGTCGCCGTGTTCGGCCTGGGCGGAATCGGCCTCTCGGTCGTCCAGGGTGCGGTCATGGCGAAGGCCGGCCGCATCGTCGCCGTCGACCTGAATCCGAGCAAGTGGACCATGGCCAAGGCTCTGGGCGCCACCGACTATGTGAATCCGAAGGATTACGACAAGCCGATTCAACAGGTGATCGTCGACCTGACCAACGGCGGCGTAGATTATTCCTTCGAGTGCATCGGCAACGTTCACGTGATGCGCGCCGCGCTCGAGTGCTGCCACAAGGGTTGGGGGGAATCGGTGATCATCGGTGTGGCCGGCGCGGGGCAGGAGATCTGCACGCGGCCGTTCCAACTGGTCACGGGTCGCGTGTGGCGCGGCTCCGCGTTCGGCGGCGTCAAGGGCCGCTCGCAGCTGCCGTCATACGTTGATCGTTATATGGACGGGGAAATCAAGATTGACGAGATGGTCAGCGAAGTGTTGCCATTGGAGAGGATCAACGATGCCTTCGAGTTGATGCACGAAGGAAAGGTGATCCGCTCGGTCATAAAATACTGAAGGATTAGCCGCGCCCCGCCGCAAGGTTTGATCGCGAAGGACCCGCTCACTCGGCATTCGAAAACAATCTGGAGTCAAAACATATGTCAATTTCAATTCATCCGTCGGTCGATCATGGCATCAAACAGGGCTCGAAGGACTTCGCCGGCGGCACCCTGATCTGCAAATGCACGACCAAGCCGGTAAAAGTCGCCGTGAAGGCACAGACCGCCCACAACCACGCCTGCGGCTGCACCAAGTGCTGGAAGCCCAAGGGTGCGCTCTTTTCAGTCGTCGCGGTGGTCCCGCGCGACAAGGTGTCGGTCGTCGAGAACGGCGATAAGCTCAAGATCGTCGATCCGGCGGCGACGATTCAGCGGCATGCATGCAAGGAGTGCGGCGTGCACATGTTCGGCCGCATCGAGAATACGAAGCATGCGTTTTACGGCCTCGACTTCATCCACTCGGAACTGTCGCCGGATTCCGGCTGGTCGGCGCCCACCTTCGCGGCCTTCGTCTCCTCGATCATCGAAAGCGGCGCGAATCCGGCGAACATGGGCGCGGTGCGCAGCCGTCTCAAGGAACTCGGGCTGGAACCCTACGACTGCCTGAGCCCGCCGTTGATGGACGCGCTGGCGACGCACGCCGCAAAATTATCGGGCGTATTGAAAGCCTGAGGGCGTCACGGCGCCGCCGATCGAGTCCGGGCGTTGATCCATCGCCCGCTTCGGTCGGCGGCGGCCGGGATCACTGGCCGAGAACGATCCGGTGTTTGTGGATTTTCCGGTACAGGGTGTTGCGGCTGACGCCGAGCGCCTGGGCGGTGCGGCTGATGTTCCAGTGCATCCGCTCCAGTTCGCGCACCAGGGCCGCGCATTCGGCCTCGCGCAGCGCGGTATTGGGCAGTAGGTTCACCGCGGGCTGAGCCGCCGGTTCGCAGGGCACCGCCGCCAATGCCTGCACCGGCACGCGGGACTCGGCATCGACGATCTCCTGCGCCAGGTTCGACAAGCGGATCACGCCGTCCCGGCACAGCGCGACCGCGGTGCGCAGCGCGTTGCGCAATTGGCGGATATTTCCGGGCCAATCGTATTCCAGCAGTTTCTGAATCGCGTCGTCGGCGATTTGAATGCCTTCGTGATCCGGATCCTCCTCGCGCAGCAGCGTGTGAATGAGGTCCGCCTTGTCGGTGCGATCGCGCAACAGCGGCAGGTTAAGCGTCATGCCGTTCAGGCGGTAGTAAAGGTCCTCGCGAAATTCTCCGCTTTGCACCATCTTGCGTATGTCGCGATGGGTCGCGCTGATCACGTGTAAGTTGACCGGGATCGGGGTGTCGCTTCCGACCGGCGTGACCTCCCGCTCCTCGATGACCCGCAACAGCCGCGTTTGCAGCATCACCGGCATGTCGCCGATTTCGTCGAGAAAGAGCGTGCCGCCGCTCGATTGCAGAATCTTGCCCGTGCGGCCTTCCTTCACCGCGCCCGTGAATGCGCCGCGTGTATATCCGAACAGCTCGCTTTCGATCAGATTCTCCGGTATCGCCGCGCAGTTGACGGTCACGAACGGCTTGTCGTACCAGAGACAGCCGCGATGCAGAGCCTTGGCGAATGCCTCCTTGCCGGTGCCGGTCGCCCCCTGCAGCAAGAGCGGCACCTGTTTGGCGAACAGCTGACGCCCGAAGCTCATGTTTCTGTGCATCACCGGATCGCCGCCGACGTGTTCGCCGTGGCGTTCGGTACGCGCGGCGTCGAGGGCCGGCGCCGCGCCTGCTCCCGCCGGCGCCGCATGGCCCGGTGCCTTGCGCACCGGCGCGCGCACCACGGCAAAAAAGCGGCGCCCGTGAGTCAGATCCCGCACCGGCCAGATCGCGGCGGGATCGGCGCTGGCGCGGTGTTCGAGCGTGTCGAAATCGAACTGAAAAAATCGCTCGATCGACTGCCCGATGACCGACGCGCGCGATGCACAGCCCAGTTGCAGCAGTGCGCTCTCGTTGACGGCGAGAATCGATCCCGCCCCATCGATCGCGACGAGCGCCTCGTGCAGCAGGCCGACGAACTCGGCGCGACTGTGAAACCGCAGTATCCAGGCGTCGGCGAATTCATGCATGAAGTTCCAGCGGGAAATCAGGTTCGCCGACATGTTGACCAGCGCCATCGTGTGCCGCTGGATCAGCCGGCTGTCGCTGGAGTTGGCGGTGGAGGCGTCGAGAACCGCAATCAACGCGCCGTGCGGATCGACAATCGGCGCGGCCGAACAGGATAGCGACAGATTGTAACCGCGAAAATGCTCTTCCCGATGCACCGTGACGGGGCCGGCTTCGGCGAGGCAGGTGCCGATGCCGTTCGTGCCCTCGTGGCGTTCATCCCATAGCGCGCCGATCGACAGGCCCGCCTGTCGGAATTCGCGTTGCAGCGTCGGGTCGGTGATGGTGCTGAGGACCGTGCCGCGGGTATCGGACAAGATCACGGCGAAGCTCGAGCCGGCGATCTGCTCGTAAAGGCTCTCCATCTCCGCGCGCGCGATCGGCAACAGTTCTCCCATCCGCTGCTGCAGTTGTTTGACGGACTGGGGATTTAAAATTGCATTGCGCCGCGGTGCGGCGGGCTCGATGCCGTATTCCCGCAAACAGCGGTGCCAGGAGCGCGTGACGTGCGCTTCGATACCCGCCGGCTGGATGCCGCTCTCGACCACCCGGATGACGCGAGTGGCATGACTCGTTGCAAGATTCTCGTGCGTCAAGTGACCACCCCGGCATTCTTGCTTTCCGTACGATCCCGCGACGTCGAGCGCCGCGCGCACCTTTTCCTGGAGCGCTTCTGGACAGCCTGTCCTCTTTTGACGGACCGCGCAACCTGCAATGCAACATCGCAGTTTGCGCGGCTTCCCCGGGATTACTCGCTCGGGGGGCCTCCGAACTTATACGCCGGGTCCCCGTCGTATCGTGAGCGCAGGAACGCGAAGATTTTCCACAGATCATCGGCATTCTTGATGATCCCGCCGAACGGGGGCATCGGTCCAACGACGTTCTCCTGGCCGATTCGCATGTAGCCGTGCTGTTGAAGACCGATGCTGCCGAGGGTCACGAGACGGAACAAGGTGTCGTCGTCGCCCCCGTATACCCAGACGTCGTTGATCAACGGCGGACACATGCCGCCGCCGCCGCCGCCGCCATGGCAACCGCTGCATCCATAGGCCATGAAGTGCTGCTTTCCCTGGGCGACTATGTCGGCCTGCGTATCCTTGTAGGGATTGTGCAGCTTTCCCTTCGGGCTCGAATTGACCAGATCGATCGGCTTGATTTTCGTGTAATCGATCGGCGCGGCGGGCCCCGCCGGCTTCGCCGCCGCCGTCGGGGCCACCGCGGGCTTCGGCGTGGCCGTGGCGGGCGCGGATCCGT
>JAJXYR010000006.1 GCA_021780475.1 Pseudomonadota bacterium | reverse complement strand
CCGATCTAGCGGCCGTGCTGGCCGATGATCGTGCTGGTTTCGCCGAAGGGCTGGACGGGACCCGCGATGATCGACGGCCGTCCGAATGAGGGCACGTTCCGCGCGCACCAGGTACCGCTCGTCGATCCGGCGACGAACCCTCAGCATCTGGCGCAACTCGAGGCCTGGCTGCGCAGCTATCGACCCGAGGAATTATTCGACGAGCGCGGCCGGCTGGTCCCCGAACTCGCCGCGCTCGCGCCGACGGGCGCGCGCCGCATGGGCGCGAATCCGCACGCCAACGGCGGGATGTTGCTGCGCGACCTGCGCCTGCCGGACTTTGCCGATTACGCGGTGGACGTCCCGCATCCCGGCATCGGCGCCGGCGGCGACACGCGGGTCCTCGGACGCTATCTGCGCGATGTCATCAAACTGAACGACGCGTCGCGCAACTTCCGGTTGTTCGGCCCCGACGAGACGCTGTCGAACGGCCTCGGCGCCGTGTTCGAAACCACGAATCGGCAGTGGGAGGGGTCGACGGAAGCGAACGATGAGTTTCTCGCGCGCGACGGCCGCGTCGTCGAAACGCTGAGCGAACACCAATGCGAGGGCTGGCTCGAGGGTTACCTGTTGACCGGCCGGCATGGCCTGTTCAACTGCTACGAGGCCTTCGTCCACATCGTTGATTCGATGTTCAATCAACATGCGAAATGGCTCAAGGTGTCGGCGCACCTGCCGTGGCGCCACAAGATCGCCTCGCTGAATTATTTGTTGTCGTCGCACGTCTGGCGCCAGGATCACAACGGCTTCACCCACCAGGACCCGGGATTTCTCGACCACGTGGTGAACAAGAAGGCGGAAGTCGTGCGCGTGTATCTGCCGCCGGACGCCAATTGCCTGCTGTCGGTCATGGATCACTGCCTGCGCAGCCGGCATTATGTCAACGTCGTCGTCGCCGGCAAGCATCCCGCACCGCAGTGGCTCGGCATCGACGCGGCGATCAAGCACTGCAGCCTCGGGGCCGGCATCTGGCAATGGGCGGGAAACGACCAACAGTCGGATCCGGACATCGTGATGGCCTGCGCGGGCGACGTGCCGACGCTCGAGACGCTCGCGGCGGTGTCGATCCTGCGCAGGCATCTGCCGGAAATCAAAGTGCGCGTCGTCAACGTCGTCGATCTGATGAAACTGCAGCCGGAGTCGGAGCATCCGCACGGGCTGAGCGATGCCGATTTCGACTCGCTGTTCACGCGCGACAAGCCGGTTATCTTCGCCTTTCACGGCTATCCCTGGCTGATTCACCGGCTGACCTACCGGCGCTGCAATCACGCGAACCTGCACGTGCGCGGCTACAAGGAGGAGGGCACCATCACGACCGCGTTCGACATGACGGTGCTCAACGATCTCGACCGTTTCCACCTCGTGATCGACGCGATCGACCGGCTGCCGGCGCTCGGCGGCCGCGGCGCCTATTTGAAGCAACAGCTAAAAGACAAGCTGGTCGAGCACCGGCTGTACATCGACCGCCACGGGGAGGATCTGCCGGAGATTCGCGATTGGCACTGGGAGACACCGGACGAATAGGAGTACAGTCGTCAAGGTCAAGCTGATAAGGGAATGACGGCTATGCGAACCAGTACTCCCCGGTCGACGGCGGTCAAGCGACGGTGAAACTGCTCGTCGTCGACGACCATGCGAACAACCGCATGGTGTTGCGTTGGTCGCTCGAGGCCGAAGGCTGCCAGGTGTTGGAGGCCGCCAACGGCGTCGAAGCCCTCGCCGTGCTCGCGCAGGGACCCGTCGATGCGGTGATCACCGATATCTTGATGCCGCGGATGGACGGCTTCCGCCTCTGCCACGAGATCCGCAGCAGCACGACGTTTAATTCCGCGATGCCGGTGATCTTCTACACCGGAACCTACAACTCGGCGGCCGATGAGGAACTGGCGCGGGCGGTCGATGCCGACGGCTATTTGTTGAAGCCGGCGTCCACCACGGAGATCCTCGCCGCGGTGCGCCGCGCGCAGGCGGCCGACCGTCAGCCGCGCAGCCCGTCGCCGGCCGGCGACGAGACGTTCAACGTCCTCGAACTGTACAGCGCCGCGCTGGTGCGCAAGCTCGAAACCCGCAATCTCGAGCTCGAGGATGCGTTGCGCAAGCTGCAGAACGCGCATGCGGAAATCGTCCAGCTGAACGAGACGCTCGAAGCGCGCGTCGTCGACCGCACCGCGGCGCTGGCCGCGGCCAACAAGGAACTCGAGTCGTTTTCCTTTTCGATTTCGCACGACCTGCGCGCGCCGCTGCGCCAGATCAACGGCTTCGCCGCGATGCTGCAGGATGCGGCGGGTGCGCAGCTCGACGGCGAGGGCCTGCGGATGCTCGCGCAAATCACCGGCGCCGCGCAGCGCATGGACGAACTGATCCGTGCGCTGCTCGAATTCTCGCGCAGCGGGCGCGCCGAGCTCGTGATGGCCGCCGTGCCGCTCGGCCGCCTGCTCGACGAGACCCTGACGATCCTCGCGGCGGACCTCAAGGGTCGCGACATCGAGTGGCGCCGCGCCGAACTACCCAGGGTCTGGGGCGATGCGATGCTGTTGCGCCAGGTCCTCGTGAATCTCGTCTCCAACGCGATCAAGTACACCGGCAAGACGGCGCGCGCCGTCATCGAGATCGGAACCGGGGCCGGCGCCGCCGGCGAGGCGCTGATCTTCGTCCGTGACAACGGCGTCGGTTTCGATCCGCGCTATGCGTCGCGCCTGTTCGGTGTGTTTCAGCGGCTGCACCGCGCCGAGGATTTCGAGGGCACCGGCATCGGCCTCGCCAATGCGCAGCGCATCGTCACGCGCCACGGCGGGCGCATCTGGGCCGAATCGGCGCCCGGCGAGGGCGCGACGTTCTATGTGGCGCTGCCGCTCGCGATGGCGGTGCTCGACAAGTAGGCGAGCGCGTCGGCCAGGCCGACGACTTCCGCATATTTCGCCTGCAGGTCGAACAGGTTCGATTCGTGCGGGCCGGCCGCCCGATCGCCCACGGCGTCGCGAACGACGACCGGAACGAAGCCGTGCTGACAACAATCCACGCCCGTCGCCCGCACGCATCCGCTGGTCGATACGCCGGCGATCAACAAGGTGTCGACGCGCAACGTCGTCAGTGTGGAGGCGAGGTTGGTGCCGAAGAAGGCGCTGGCGTACTGTTTCGTGATGATCGACTCGCCGGCGGCCGGCTCGAGGCCGTCGACGAAGGCGCCGTAACGCGGTTCGGCGGCGCCCTCGGCGAAGCATTGCAGCGCGGCGACCTTGCGGTACAACAGCCCGCCGTCGCGGCCGCCCCGTTCATAGCTCAAATTGGTGTGAAAGATCGGGATCGCGGCGGTGCGCGCCGCCGCGAGCAGGGCGATCGCGCCGCGCCGCGCCGCGTGGATGCCTTCACCGCCGAACAGCGGCGCTCCTTCGAGCAGGTAGGCATTGACGAAATCGATGACGATCAGCGCCGGGCGGGTGCCGAGTTCGAGCCGGCCCAGGAAGCCCCCGCGCCGGTAATCGTCGGTCAAGGACTCCATCAGCCGAACAGCTTCGTCGCGGTTTCGGCGATCAGCTTACCCTGGAAGCGGGCGCCGTCGAGTTCGGTCGCGCTCGGCTGCCGTTCGCCGCGGCCGCCCGCGATCGTGGTCGCCCCGTAGGGGCTGCCGCCGACGACCTCGTCGATGCGCATCTGACCTTGATGGCTGTACGGCAGACCGACGATCGTCATGCCGAAATGCAGCAGGTTCGTGATCACCGAGAACAGCGTGACTTCCTGACCGCCGTGCTGGGTTGCCGTCGACGTGAACGCGCCACCGACCTTGCCATGCAGCGCTCCGCGCATCCACAGTCCACCGGCTTGGTCGAGAAAGCTCGCCATTTGGGAGGCCATCCGTCCGAAGCGGGTCGGCGTGCCGAAGATGATCGCGTCGTAATCGGCCAGTTCGTCGATTTTCGCGACCGGAGCGCTCTGATCGAGCTTGAAATGCGCCGCCTTTGCCACCTCGGCCGGAGCCGTTTCCGGCACGCGCTTGATATCGACGCGGGCACCCGCCGCGCGCGCGCCCTCGGCCACGGCATTCGCCATGGTCTCGAGATGGCCATATGAGGAGTAGTAAAGGACCAGCACTTTCGCCATGACAATCTCCGCTGCGAGGAACGACTCAGCGTGCAGCTTAGGGCAAGAGTGCTGTATGCGGTAGATGGTACAATCAGCATACACTCGGCCATAAATCGAATGAATGACATCGAACTGACCGAAATCCGCATGTTCGTCCACGTGGTGCGTGCCGGCAGCTTCGCGCTCGCGGCGCAGCGTCTATCGATCCCGGCCAACACCTTGAGCCGGCGCATCCGTCAGCTCGAATCGCGCGTCAAGACACGATTGTTGCAGCGCTCGACGCGTCGACTGGGTCTCACCGCCGCCGGTCAAAGCTTCTTCGACCGCTGCGCGCCGGCGGTCGATGACCTGCAGCGGGCCGCGCAGGATCTGGCCGACGGTGGACGCGGCCCGCACGGTTTGGTCCGCGTCGCCGCCCCGGCGGGATTCCTCGAACTGTTCCGGATCGACTGGATCGCCGAATTCCTGAGCCTGTATCCGCAGGTCACGCTCGACATGGTGCTGGATGATGCGCGCGTCGACTTGATTGCCGGAGGCATCGACGCCGCATTTCGCGCCGGACGCATCGACGAGACGGGCGTCGCGATCCTATGTCCGCTGCTGCCTCAGCGCCTCGGCTTGTTTGCCGGTCCGGCCTATCTAGCGGGCCGCGCGCCGCCGCGCGACCTCGATGATCTCGTGCAGCATGATTGCTTGATCGTCTCGAATCGCGCGGGCCGGGCGGTGTGGGAGCTGCGCGGACCCGACGGCGTCGAACAGGTCGCGGTGACAGGGCGGTTTTGCGCCAACAACGTGCAAATTCTGCAGCGGGCGGCGATCGCCGGCCTCGGCATCGCGCTGCTGCCGGTGATCATCACCGGCGCCGACGTCGAGGCTGGACGCCTGCGCAGAGTCCTGCCGGGGTATCGGCGCGACGGGGAGAATCTGAACGTCGTCGTGCCGAGTCTCGAGCGGATCCCGCCGGCCGTGACCGCTTTCGTCGAGTTCGCCGTGAGCCAGATCCGCGCATCGCTCGCGCCCAAGGCGTAGACTTTGGACGTTGAGGCGGAGGTCACCGATGATGGACGGCGGTAAACCCCCTGTTACGGAGCGCGGTGGAGATCTCGAGCGCGTGCGCCGCTTGTACGGCACCTTGCGCCTCGTGAACCGGGCGGTTGCGCGCGCGCGCAACGCGGAGGACCTGTTCCGCGACGTGTGCGAGGCCGCGGTCGACCACGGCAAGTTCCTGTTCGCCTGGGTCGGGCGCTACGACGCCCCGACCGACTGTCTGGTCCCGGTCGCGCAATACGGCGATGAAGGCCAATACCTCGACGGCCTGAAAATTTTCGCCACCTACGGCAATGGACCCGCGAGCCGCGGACCCGCCGCGACCGCGTTCCGCACCGGCAAGAATTGCATCTGTAACGATTTCCTTGCGCAGCCGGACACCCAGTTTTGGTGGGACCGGGCGCGCCACCGCGGCATCCGCTCGGCGGCGGTGTTCCCGATCCGCGAGCGCAACGCGGTCAGCGGCGTATTCGTCGTCTACGCCGACCGGCCCGGCTTTTTCCAGAACGAGGAGGTCATGCTCCTCGATGAGGCGGCGGCGGACATCGCGTTCGCGCTCGACAATTTCGCGCGCGACGAGGAGCGCCGTCGCGCCGACGAAGTCGCGCGGCGTTACGTCGCGATCTTCGAGTCGGCCGACGATGCGATTTTCAGCAAGTCGATCGACGGCACGGTCACCGGCTGGAATCCGGCCGCCGAGCGCTTGTTCGGCTACCGCGCCACGGAAATCGTCGGCCGCAACGTCGCGCTGCTGATCCCCCCCGACCGGATGCACGAAGAGGCGATGATCCTCACGCGTATCGGCCTCGGCGAGCCCATCATCGGCTTCGAGACGATCCGGGTCGCGAAGGACGGCCGCGCGTTTCCCGTCGCGGAGACGATTTCGCCGATCCGGGGGGAGGACGGCCGAATCGTCGGCGCCTCGAAGATCGTGCGCGACATCACCGACCGCAAACGCTCCGCCGAAGCGCTGCGCGAGGCGAACGCGACGCTCGAGCGGCGGGTCCTCGAGCGCACCGCGGAACTCGCCGTGGCGAAGGAGCGCGCAGAGTCCGCCGATCGGCTGAAGTCGGCGTTCCTGGCGACGATGTCGCATGAATTGCGCACGCCGCTCAATTCGATCATCGGCTTCACCGGCATCCTGCTGAAACAATTGCCGGGACCCTTGAACGCCGAGCAATCGGTGCAGCTCGGCCTGGTCGAGGCGAGCGCGCGGCATCTGCTCGCCTTGATCAACGACGTGCTCGACATATCGAAGATCGAAGCGGGCCAGCTCGAGATACGCGCCGCGCCGTTCGACCTCGACGCGGCGCTCGCGCGGACGATCGCGACCGTTGCGCCTCTCGCGCAGAAGAAGCAGATCGCACTGCGCCTCGATGCGCCGTCCCTCGGCCCCGTTTGCAGCGACCAGCGCCGCGTCGAGCAGATCCTGCTGAACCTGCTGAACAACGCGATCAAATTCACCGATGAAGGGTCGGTCACGCTGGTCGGGCGTGTCGCGGCCGAGGACGGAACGGTGCGGCTCAGCGTGCATGACACCGGCGTCGGCATCCGCGCCGAGGATTTGGGCAAGCTGTTCAAGCCCTTCCGGCAAATCGACTCGGGTTCGGCGCGTCAACACGAGGGCACGGGCCTCGGTCTTGCGATCTGCCGGCGTCTCGCGGACCTGTTGCGGGCTCAGATCGCGGTGGAATCCGAATATGGCGTCGGCAGCGTGTTTCATTTCGTGCTGCCGCGCGCGCAGGCCGGGTGACGGCGATGGCGCGGACGATACTCCTCGTCGAGGACAACGAACGGAACAGCTACCTGGCGAAATATCTCCTCGAGCATGGCGGCTTCGCGGTGGTGGTCGCGCCGGACGGGCCGCGGGCGCTCGCGCTCGTCGTCGAGGCCGCCCCGGCCGCGATCCTGCTCGACATCCAACTGCCGGGGATGGACGGCTACGCGGTGGCGCGCGCGCTGCGGGCGACGCCGGTCGCGAGCCGCCTGCCCATCATCGCGCTGACCTCGTACGCGATGGCGGGCGACCGGGAAAAGGCGCTTGCGGCCGGATGCGACGGCTATATCGAGAAGCCGATCGAACCGGATTCCTTCGTCGCCGAGATCGAGAAAGTGCTCGCGACGGTCGCCGCTCGCCGCTGAGCCGGCGGATTCGCCCCTCGCATACCGGAAATTGACTGCCGGGATACCGGCTACTGTGTACCGTCCTTCGTCGGATACCGAGTGGAAGCGTTCCGCGTGGCGCTTCCGCAACGCAAAAACCCCTGTTGAATTCGGTATCAAGCACCCCGTTCGAGCCGATGTAGCGCGACAGCGACAGACCGTGCATACAATTCCGATGATAAGTTGTATACAATGTGTTCGACGGGGAACCTTAAAACCATCGAGGGATGTCATGACCAAGCGTAGGACTTTGCTCCCAGTATTCGTCGCCACCGGGTTGGCGATGGCTTCCGGCATGGCGTTCGCGCAAGCGGCCACGTCGGCCGCCACCGGTGCCGAGGATTTGAGCGAGATCGTCGTCACGGCCCGGCAACGAAAGGAGAAACTCGTCGATGTACCGGTGACCGTGCAGGTGTTCACGGCCCGGGACATCAAGTCGGCCGGCATCGAGCGGCCGCAGGACTTCATCGCCCTGACCCCCGGTGTCGCGCAGGTTCAGACCGCCGAGGTCGGCGACATGCAGGTGAGCATCCGCGGCCTCAATACCGGCCGCGACGCCGAGACGAACTACGCGCTGGTCATCGACGGCGTGCTGCAGGTCAACCCCAACAGCCTCAACCAGGAATTCGCGAATCTGCAGCAGATCGAAATCGTCAAGGGCCCGCAGGGCGCCCTGTACGGACGCAACGCGGTCGCCGGCGCGATCATCGTCAAAACCAAGGCGCCGGGCGATCGCTTCGACGCCGATGCGCGCCTCGGGATCGGCAACAAGAACACGCAGACCGCGAATTTCTGGGTCGCCGGGCCGATCAACGACGCGGTTTCCGCGGGCGTCAGCGGCTATTACCGCAAGACGAACGGCTTCTTCTACAACAGCTACCTTAAATGCGATCACTGCGCCGACTATTACAAGGAGATCGGCGCATCGCCGCGCATGATCATCAAGCTCGGGCAGAACGGCAAACTCGACGTGAAGGCGAAATACTCGAAGATCACCGCCGGGGCGATCAATTTCAACGCGGCATTCGCGCTGCCGGCATTCGCG
>JAJXYR010000105.1 GCA_021780475.1 Pseudomonadota bacterium | reverse complement strand
GTCTCGGACTCGTCGGCCGCAGCACCGGCCGGCGCTTCAAGATGGGCGACGCGGTCGCGGTGCGGCTGAGCCGCGTCGATCTGGCGCTGCGCCAGATCGACTTCGAACTGCTCGACGCGGCGGGACAGGAAACTCCGAAGGGTGCGGGCGGCGGTGAACGCGGCGGCCGCCAATCCGGCGGTCGGCGCGGCGGCGGGCGCCGCCGGGGCGGCCGGCGCGGCTGAACATGGCCGAACAACGCCGCCAGTATGTGTACGGGCTGCATGCCGTGGCGGCGGTCCTGGAGCGGGCGCCCGAGCGTTGTCTCGAAATCTGGATCGCGGCGGCGCGCGACGATCAGCGCATGCGCGACATCAAGGAACACGCGCGCGTCGCGGGGACCCGCGTGCAGAGTGTGACTCCCGACAGGCTCGCCGCCCTGGTGGGCGGTGCGCATCAGGGCGTGGTTGCCTCGGTGCGCCCCGCCAAGCCCTGGGACGAGCGCGACCTGCTCGCGGCGTTGGAGAAGCTGCAGGTGGACCCCTTGCTGTTGGTGCTGGACGGGGTCACAGACCCGCATAATCTGGGCGCCTGCCTGCGCACGGCCGATGCCGCCGGCGTGCACGCCGTCGTGATCCCGCGCGATCGCGCCGCGGCGGTGGACGGGGTCGTACGCAAGGTCGCGGCCGGCGCCGCCGAGTCCGTGCCGGTGGCCAGCGTCACGAATCTCGCGTCCACGCTCGACCGCCTCAAGGAGCGGCGGATCTGGATCGCGGGCGCGGCAGGGGACGCCCCGCAGACCCTGTACGCCGCCGACCTGCGCCGTCCGCTCGCGCTCGTGCTCGGCGCCGAGGGCACCGGCATGCGGCGCCTGACCCGCGAGCGCTGCGACTTCTTGATCCGCATTCCGATGGCGGGGGCGGTCGAATCCCTGAACGTGTCGGTCGCCGCCGGCGTGGCACTGTACGAGGCGCGCCGCCAACGCCTGGGTTGACCGCGACCGCCCGGGGCGCGTATCCTTCGCGCTCTTTATCGCCGGGCGACCGGTATTACTCCTTGCCTCACCGCTCGCAACGGGAGGCTAAACCCTCGGGGAGCCTGAAATGCGGCACTATGAAATCGTGCTCTTGGTCCATCCGGATCAGAGCGAGCAAGTTCCTGCGATGATCGATCGCTATCGTGGAATGATCACGGCCGGCGGCGGCGCGGTGCATCGTTTCGAAGACTGGGGGCGGCGTCAGCTGACCTTCCCGATCGCCAAGGTCCACAAGGCGCACTACGTACTGTTGAACGTCGAGTGCGACCAGAAGACCATGAACGAGTTGTACGGCGCCTTCCGCTTCAGCGACGCCGTGATCCGTCATCTGGTCGTCAAGATGGACGAAGCCATCACCGAGCCCTCGCCGATGGCCAAGGCGCCCGACGAGAACGCGCGCCGCCATGACGACTTCGACGACGGCGACGACGACGACATGCCGGCCGGCGCTCGATAAGCGGATCCAAAGGAGTTCACATGGCACGTTTTTTCCGCCGCAAGAAGTTTTGCCGATTCACGGCCGACGACGTCAAACAGATCGACTACAAGGATCTGGCGACGCTGAAGGGCTACATCACGGAAACCGGCAAGATCGTACCGAGCCGCATCACGGGCACGCGCGCGCATTACCAGCGTCAGCTGCAGCTCGCGATACGTCGCGCGCGATTCCTGGCGTTGTTGCCGTACACCGATCAACACTGATAGAGACGGCGGGCTAGATCACATGGAAATCATCCTCCTGCAGAAGGTCGCCAACCTCGGCCAAATCGGCGACCGCGTGAAGGTCAAATCCGGCTACGCGCGCAATTTTCTCGTGCCCACGGGGCGCGCGACGATGGCGACCGCCGCGAACATCGCCAAGTTCGAGGCGCAGCGCCACGAACTCGAGGCCAAGGCGGCCGCCGAGCTCACGCTCGCGCAGGCGCGCGCGGCGAAGTTCGAGAACTTCAAACTGGAGCTGAAGGCCAAGGCCGGCTCCGAAGGCAAGCTGTTCGGCTCGATCGGCACGGCCGACATCGCCGAGGCGGCGGTCAAGGCCGGCCAGGCCGTCAGCCGCAGCGAAGTGCGCATGCCGAACGGGCCGATCCGCACCGTCGGAGACCATCAGGTCGAATTGCACCTGCACACCGACGTGGACGTGATGCTCACCGTCACGATCGTCGCCGAAGAGTAACGACCGTCAAAGCCGCGTCCGGCGGGCTGTGAACATGGCCGAAAACCGGATACAAAGGCTGGCGGGCACCGGACTGCGGTTGCCTCCGCATTCGGTCGAGGCCGAGCAGTCGGTGCTCGGCGGGCTGATGCTCGACGGGGCCGCGTGGGATCAGGTCGCCGACCGGGTCGCGGCCGAGGATTTCTACCGGCCCGACCACCGCCTGATTTTCGAGGCCGCCGCGGCGCTCATCGAACGCGGCCAGCCCTGCGATGCCGTCACCGTCTCGGGCCACCTGGAGAGCCAGGGGCTGATCGACCAGGTCGGCGGGCTGTCCTACATCGGCGGACTCGCGCGCGATACGCCCACCACGGCGAACATCCGCGCCTATGCGGACATGGTGCGCGAGCGCGCGATACTGCGCCAGCTCGTCTCCGCCGGCAACGGCATCGTCGGCGCCGCGCTCGAGCCCGAGGGCCGGGAGGCGCGCGAGATAGTCGACGACGCGGAACGCGCGGTGTTCGAGATCGCCGAACGCGGATCGCGCGGCAAGGTGGGCTTCCAGGCGGTCAAGTCGGTACTGCCGGCGGTCGTGGACCGCATCGACGAGCTGTACAATTCCGAGGGCAAGATGACCGGGATCTCCACCGGCTTCAGGCAGCTCGACGAGATGACGTCGGGCCTGCAGCCCGGAGACCTGATCATCGTCGCGGGGCGACCGTCGATGGGCAAGACCACGCTCGCGGTGAACATCGCCGAGAACGCCGCGCTCGGCTCGAACAAGTCGGCCGCCATCTTCAGCATGGAAATGTCGGCCGAATCGCTGACGCTGCGCATGATCTCCTCGCTCGGCCGGATCAATCAGTCGGGTCTGCGCTCCGGCCGCCTGCATGAGGACGACTGGCCGCGCATCGACTCGGCGATGACCCAGTTGTCGAACGCGAAGATCTACGTCGATGAAACCCCGGCCCTGACCCCGACCGAGGTCCGTGCCCGCGCGCGCCGCCTGAAGAGGGAGCGGGGGCTCGACCTGATCGTCGTCGACTACCTGCAGCTGATGCAGGTGTCGGGCACGAAGGAGAACCGCGCGACCGAGATATCGGAGATCTCGCGCTCGCTGAAAGCGCTGGCGAAGGAATTGAAGGTGCCGGTGATCGCCCTGTCCCAGCTCAATCGCGGCGTCGAACAACGCGTCGAGAAGAAGCCGGTGATGTCGGATTTACGCGAGTCCGGCGCCATCGAACAGGACGCCGACGTGATCCTGCTGATCTACCGCGAGGAGGTCTATGAGCCGAACACCACGCGCAAGGGCATCGCCGACATCATCATCGCCAAACAGCGCAACGGCCCGACGGGCGAGGTCCAGCTGACATTCCTCGGCCAGTACACGAAGTTCGAGAACTTCGCGCCGGAGTCCTACGCCGAGGGCGTGTTCCGCTGAGTCGGAGCCGCGGCCCAAGCGGCCCGGCGGCCCCCGGGTTTCAGAAGCTGCGCGACAGCAGCCAGCCCGCGAGCTGCCGCAGCGGCGCGGCGTTCTCCCCGAAATGCGAGAGTTCGTCGAGAGCCTCTTCGTGCAGACGGGTCATGCGTGCCTGCGACGCGGCGACGCCGATCAGCGCCGGATAAGTCGGTTTGCCGCGCTCCTGGTCCGCCCCGGTCGCCTTGCCGAGCGTGCCGACGTCGCCGAGCACGTCGAGCAGATCGTCCTGTATCTGAAAGGCGAGTCCGATCGCGGCGGCGAAGCGCCGCAGCACGCGGTGGGATGCATCGTCCGGCCGCGCGGCGCATTCGGCGGGCATCAGGACGCTCGCGCTGATCAGCGCACCGGTCTTGCGCGCATGCATGTCGTCGACCTGCGCCAGTTCGAGCCGCCTGCCCTGTGCCTGCAGGTCGATCGCCTGGCCGCCCGCCATGCCGTAGGTGCCGCTCGCGACGGCGAGCAGCTCGATCAGGCGCAATCGCACCGCGGGCGTCGCGCGCAGGCCGGGGTCGCGGGCCAGCCATTGGAACGCGAGAGGCTGCAGCGCATCGCCGACCAGCAGCGCGGTCGCTTCGTCGAACGCCTTGTGGCAGGTCGGGCGCCCGCGTCGCAGATCATCATCGTCCATCGACGGAAGATCGTCATGGACCAGCGAATAGACGTGCACCACCTCGATCGCGCAGGCGACCGCCTCGACGTCCGCTTCGGTGAGGCCGAGGGTCAGTGCGGTCGCGAACACGAGTGCCGGGCGGATGCGCTTGCCGCCGCCCAGCACCGAGTAGCGTATGGCTTCGTGCAGTCGTGTCGGCGCATCGGTCGCGGGCGGCAGCCGCGCGTCGAGGGCGCGTTCGGTGCGCTCCCGCCAGGCCTGCAATGCGGCGCGCGGTTCGTGCTGAACCGCGGATTCTTCCGGGACGCTGCTCAGAGCGTCTCCGCGGTCCGTTCCGTCTCCGAGTCATCCCGCCGGCCGCGCTGGATGTCGGCGACCGCGATCGTGGCCACGGTCGGCGCGGCGGCCCTTTCGGAGTACTGGATCGGCAGCTCGGGCTTCATCGGGCCGTCGACGCGCGGACCGCGCAGGGCGGTGATCATGGCCTTCAGCGGATGACTGAAGGCATCGTTGACCGCGGTGCCCTCGAATCCGCAGTGGGCCATGCAGTTGTTGCAGCGGGGGTTGCGGCCGACGCCGTACTTGTCCCAATCGGTGTCCTCGATCAGGGAGCGATAGGTCGGGGCGTAGCCCTCGTCGGAAAGCAGGTAACAGGGGCGCTGCCAGCCGAAGAGGTTGTACGTCGGATTGCTCCACGGCGTGCATTGGTATTGCTGATTGCCGGCCAGGAAATCCAGGAACAGCGCGGAATGATTGAACGACCAGGCGCGGCGCGTGCCGGGCGCGCGACGGCGTCGGAAGATCTCGCGGAACAGCGTCTTGCTCGCATGGCGTCCGAGGAACACGTCCTGGCGGGGCGCATGGTGGTAGCTGTAGCCGGGGGAGACCGTGATGCCCTCGATCCCGAGGCTCATCGCCGTGTCGAAGAACTTCGCCACGTCGTCCGGATCCTCGCCGTTGAAGAGGGTGCAGTTGATCGTGACGCGGAAACCCTTGTCGCGCGCCAGGCGGATCGCGGCGACGGCCTTGTCGAACACGCCCTCCTGACAAACCGACTCGTCGTGACGCTCGCGATTTCCGTCGAGGTGGATCGAGAAGGTCAGGTAGGGCGACGGTTGGTATTCGTCGATGTGCTTGGACAACAGCAGCGCGTTCGTGCACAGGTAGACGAATTTCTTGCGCGCGACGATGCCGGCGACGATCTGCGGCATTTCCTTGTGGATCAGCGGCTCGCCACCGGGAATCGACACGATCGGCGCGCCGCATTCGTCGACGGCGCGCAACGCATCCTCGAGACTGACGCGCTTCTGCAGCGTCTCCTTCGGATAATCGATCTTGCCGCATCCGGAGCAGGCGAGATTGCACTGGAACAGCGGTTCCAGCATCAACACCAGGGGGTAGCGCTTGTCTCCGCGCAGCTTGCGGCCGGCGAGATAACGAGCGACGCGATAGACTTGAAGTAGTGGAATGCCCATGCCCTATTCTAAACGGATTGACCCCAGGGTGCCGAGGATGATTGCAAAAACGCAATGTCGCCCATGATCCGCGCGGCGCTCGAAGCAGGCGGCACCTCGATTGCGGCGCTGGCGGCGGCTTATCTCGCCGTGGCCGCAGCCGCGATGCGACGCGGAGCGCGGCCGCGGCCGCCGGCCGCGGGTTTGCCGGCGGTCACGGTGCTGAAGCCGCTCTGCGGCGTCGAGACCGCCACTTACGACTGCCTGCGCTCATTTTGCGTACAGCATCATCCGCGCTACCAGATCGTCTTTGGCGTCCAGGATCCCCTCGATCCGGTGCTCGAAATCGTACGGCGCCTGCAGCGGGAATTCACGGATCTGCCGATCGACCTGGTCGTCGATGCACGGCAGCACGGCGCCAATCGGAAGGTCGGAAACCTCATCAACATGGCGGCCCACGCCCGCCACGATCACCTGGTGATCGCCGACAGCGACATCCGGGTGGAGCCGGATTACCTGGAAGCCGTCGTCGCGCCGCTCGCGGACGCGGCCGTGGGCGTCGTGACCTGCGCGTATCGGGGGGCCCCGCAGCCGGGACTGCCGTCGCTGCTCGGAGCCTTGTTCATCAACGATTGGTTCCTGCCGTCGGTGCGCGTCGCCGCCGCCACGGGTTCGCGTGAATTCGCGTTCGGGGCCACGATCGCACTGCGGCGCGACGCGCTGGCGGCGATCGGCGGATTCGAAGCGGTCGCCGACCACCTGGCAGACGATTATCAACTCGGCGAACTCACGCGGGCGATCGGGCTCGGCACGGTATTGTCCGATGTCGTCGTGGAAACCGTCGTGAACGAGCGCGACTTCGTCGAACTCCTGCGCCACGATCTGCGTTGGCTGCGCACCATCCGCGCGGTCCGACCCTTGGGATACGCCTTGTCGGGGATCACCTTCGGGGTGCCGGTCGCCGCCGCCGGCGCGGCGCTCGCGGGTGGGGCGCCGGCGGCGCTCGCGATGCTCGGCTTAGCCGCCGTCGCCCGTTTCGTGCTACATTTGGCGGCGCGCAGGCCAGGCGAGCCTTGGTTCACCTGGCTGGCGTTGCCGCTCGGCGATGCGCTGGGCTTCGCCCTCTGGTGCTGGGGTTTCGCCGCGCGCAGCGTGCGTTGGCGGCAGGACCGCTATCTTCTGACCAGCGACGATTCCGTCACGCGATTATGAGGACTTGACCCGATGAGAACACTGTTCCTGCACCCCCCTTCGTTCGACGGCTTCGACGGCGGGGCCGGGGCGCGCTATCAGGCGAAACGCGAAGTGCGCTCATTCTGGTATCCGACCTGGCTCGCACAGCCGGCGGCGATGATTCCCGGCAGCCGGCTGCTGGATGCTCCCGCGGACGGACTCGGGATGGACGCGGTGCTGCCGCTCGCGAAGGAATACGACTTGTGCATCATGCACACCAGCACACCGTCGTTTCCGAAGGACGCGCGCGTCGCCGAATTGCTGAAGGAGGCCAACCCGGGCTTGCTGATCGGCATGGTGGGCGCCAAGGTCGCGGTCGATCCGGAGGGGTCGCTCGCGGCGTCCCGGGCGATCGACTTCGTCGCCCGCGAGGAATTCGATTACACCTGCAAGGAGGTGGCCGAGGGCCGCCCGCTCGCGGACATCGCCGGCCTGAGTTTCCGCACCCCCGACGGGCGGATCCAGCACAACGCGGCGCGCGCGCTGCTCAACGACATGGACGAGCTGCCGTGGGTTTCGCCGATTTACAAGCGCGACCTGAAGATCCCGAATTATTTCATCGGGTATCTGCAGCATCCTTACGTGTCGATCTACACCGGGCGGGGTTGCCGCTCCAAGTGCACGTTCTGCCTGTGGCCGCAGACCGTCGGCGGGCACAAGTACCGCGTGCGCAGTCCGCAGAACGTCATCGACGAGGTTCGCTGGATCAAGGAGAACATGCCCGAGGTCAAGGAGATCTTCTTCGACGACGACACGTTCACGGATTTCCGGCCGCGCGCGGAGGAGATTGCGCGTGGGCTGGGCAAGCTGGGCGTCACCTGGTCCTGCAATGCGAAGGCGAACGTGCCGTACGAAACGCTGCGGATCATGAAGGAGAACGGCCTGCGCCTGCTGCTCGTCGGCTATGAGTCGGGCAACGATCAGATTCTGCACAACATCCGCAAGGGGCTGCGCACCGACATCGCGCGCCGATTCACCAGCGACTGCCGCAAGCTCGGAATCATCATCCACGGCACGTTCATCCTGGGCCTGCCGGGCGAAACGCAGGACACCATCCGCGAAACGATCCAGTACGCGGTCGACATCAACCCGCACACGATCCAGGTGTCGCTCGCCGCTCCCTATCCGGGAACGGAACTCTACGCGCAGGCGATCGCCAACGGCTGGCTGAAGGAAAACGAGTCGCTTAACCTCGTCAACAGCCAGGGCGTGCAGCTCGCGCCGCTGTCCTTCCCCGGTCTCGACGCGGCGCAGATTCAAGGCGCCGTGGGGACGTTCTACAAACGTTTCTATTTCCGCCCGCGCAAGATCGCCGAGCTCACGGCCGAGATGCTGACGAGCTGGGATCTGACGAAGCGGCGTCTGCGCGAGGGCGTGGAGTTCTTCCGGTTCCTGCGGGCTCGCGAGGCCTAGCGGGACGGACTGACGAAGCCGCCGCCGGCCGGCCGCGGCGGCCGGGCCGCATTTGAAATGCGCAAATTCCTGATCGTCAC
>JAJXYR010000074.1 GCA_021780475.1 Pseudomonadota bacterium | reverse complement strand
GATGAACGCGGGATGAGGACTGACCAGACGGCATCTCGGGGTGCTTTCCCGTCTCGGGTCGCTGAGCATCTCGTTGCCCTCCGAGCGTTGCCGCCGCGGTACGGTTCATGCTGCGGCAGAGTGGAACGGGCAATAAGACTCGCGCTCAACCAGGTCGAGGACGAACGAGAGCTTTGCCATCCCTGAAATCACCGCCATCGCGGTGCCGAGTTCGAGGATCTCCGCCTCGGAGAAGTGCGATCGCAGGCTCGCAAACAGCGCGGGTGTCATCCGTCCCTGCATGTTCGGCAATGCGATCTCGCGCGCGTACTCAATGACCGCGTGCTCGGCGGCCGAAAACGCATCCAGTCGGTCCTCGATCAGCGCATCGATTTGCGCCGACGTGAAACCGACGTCGAGCGCGCCGGGCACGTTCTGTTTGTTGCAGGTGCGGCAGCCGTGGATCAACGACAGTTGAAGGCGGGCGAGTTGCTTGTAGCGTTGCGCAACTAGGCCGCCGAAGAACACCTGCGCGTAGAACTGCTGCATCACGAACCGGAGCATCTCCGGCGCCTGTGCGAACACCTCGACGAAGGTCGCATCGCCGGTAAGACGATGCAGTGTGTCCCAAGCGCCTTGCCACTCGATCGCAAGATCCGCGCGCGCGGTACGCGTGAATGCCGTGTCGGTCATGTTGGAGTCCCTCGTCGGTAGTTACGCCGTGGTCAGGCCGGGAGCAGTCCCAACACCGGGACGCTAGCGACGCTGCGGCAGGTGGATCTCGTACGCCATCCGCAGGCCGCGCACCGCGATCAGCGTTCGCGGCGGGAGGTCGAGTCCGGGAAAGTCGCGTTTGGCGCATTGTTTCACGAGACCCCCCCTTCGATCGGACGGAGCCGTTCGTGATGGATGTGCGGTGGCGGTATCCATGGACCTTTGGGTGCAGAGTTGATCGTTCTTACTTGCCGTCGACCGAGAACGCGAGTAGCAGGTTGCCCGGCATGTGAAAGAACATTCCGTAGCCCGAGTTCGTGTAGACCATGCCGTCGTGCACGACCGGGCCGCCGCCGCCGATGGTGCCGCCGTGACCGCGTGCACCGCCGAGGCCGACCACCGGCACGGAAGTGTCATACTGCCAAATCACGCGGCCGGTGGATGAGTCGTATGCCTGCAGGCGCCCGTCCATGTGCCCGGCGAACACCGCGCCAGGGATGACCGTGATCGCCGCGAGGATACCGGGGTCACAGAACTTGCGGCCGCGACAGACGTTCTTGGCGGGTGCGCTCCATTCCAGATGGCCGGTCATCGGATCAAGTGCGTACAGCCCGGGGCGTGGCGGGCCCGCCTTCGCTTCGCGCGCGTTCTGCGATGCGTCCATCGTGTCAGCCATATCGGAGATCGGCACGTAGATACGCTGACCATCGAACGCCATCCCATATTGAATACCCCCCTGGATGGAACCGCGACCGAGGCGGTTCGACCAGACCACGCGACCCGCGTGCGCGGGATCGACGGCTACCGCCGCGCCACTCTTCGAGCCGACCACCACGAGTCGACGGCCGTTGGCGAGTTTCACGAGTATCGTGCCCGCGCCCATGTCGAAATCGGGTCCCGGATGCGCTGGGCAGCCGCCCTGATGAACCATGCAAGCGACATTCCAGGCATCGTGACTCACGAGCTGGCGCGACCAGCGGATTGCGCCTGTCTTCATGTCGAGTGCCACCACCGAGTCACTACGCGAGGTGGTTGGACCGGTGTAATTGTTGCCGGTGCCTACGTACAGAATGCCGTGCACGGGATCGAGTGTCGGCGTGTTCCAGATCGCGGCGCCGGCCGGACCGAAAATCTTCACGCCGTCCTTCGTGGTGCCGGTCTGGCGTGCCGGCCGGTCGATCATGTAGCGCTTCCAGCGGACCTTGCCGCTCGCGGCGTCGAGAGCCACGACGCTGCCGCGAAAGGTGCAGCACGGATCCGGCTTGGCGGTGGCTTCCTCGAGCGAGGACACTGGCACGTACACGGTGCCTTCGAAATAGACCGGAGCGCCGGTGATCGTGGTACTCGGGTGCACATCCATGCGCCGCCGCCACAGCAGGTGCCCGGTGGTCGCGTCGATCGCGTAGACGTGCCCGGTCAGATCGCCGAAAAATGCGAGCTTGCGTGCGCCGCGCATCGGCGGCACGACGATCGGCGTGCGTACTTCGGCGGTCGTCGAGAACGTCCAGCGGATGCAGCCGCTGCGGGCATCGAGCGCGTAGACGGTTCCGCTCTCGCTGCCGACGTAAAGTGCGCCGTACGCGAAGCTCGGCTGCGAGCGAGCGCGCACCGCGCCCGGATAGACGAATGCCCATTTGAGCTTCAGGCGCGGGATATCGCCGACGGCGAGGTCCGCGACATTCGCCGGCACGAAGTGATCGTTGTCGAGTTCCTGACCCCAGCCGTACACGTCGGGCGGTTGCGACAGATCGAATCGCGCGGCAGTGCCAGTGCAGTGCGGCGCGGCTGCGTGACTCCTGGCGCCGAACTTGGCGCCGGTGAGGTATTCGGCGACGCTGCGTTTGTCGGTGTCGCTCAGCGTCTTGGCTTGCTCGCGCATGATGCCGACGGTGAGTGCGCGGTAGATCAACTCTGGCGTCATCATGCCGAGGATCGCGCGAGCCGGCGCTTTGGGTGCCTGCCCTTCGTGGCACTTCGAGCAGATTTGGCGGTAGACCGCCGCGCCCGGCGGTTTCGTGCCCGGCGCGGTGGCCTGCGGATTCGTTGAGCCGGCGACGATCGCGCTAGCGCGCGGCGCGATCGCGAACGCGAACGCGGCGAGCAGCGCCGTGTTCAGTGCGATGCCCTTCAGATTTCGGTTCATCACTGGACTCCCTCGGTCGGCACGGGATCTAAATGACATAGACTTCTAGGTTGATCGAGCGGTCCCGCGCGCTGCGCGCAAGACCTCAGGCGGCGATGAACATTTCGTGCGGTAGCGCACGCCCTCGATCGGCACTGGCCGGAGTCATCAGATGGCGGGCCACCGGATGACACAGCGCTACTGAGTGGCTGCCGTACCGAACCTCGACGTTGAGCACCGCGTGGCAGGTGATGTCCGGCGAACAGGCGCTCGACGGCGCACTGCATGGGAACGAGTTGCGCCTGCCGGGGTTCGTGCGCCACGTAGGACTCGACGCGGAACCCGGCTGCTCGCGCCCGCGCGATCCATAACGGTTGGTCCAGTAGGCTGGCAACCGTGAATTTGGGAATCAGGGCGGTCGACGCGTGCAGGGCGAGAGTCTGCACCGGCATGAGCGATGGGTGCCGGTGTCGCTGCACGGGACCTGTCGTCGTTCGATTCATCGGCCTCATCATACAAAAAATCCGGACTGACTGTTTTTATTTGACGAACGACGGATCACGCCGAGATCTCGCGGGATCCGATCGCTCTATAGTTGATCAGCGAGCAATCGCCCAGGCGTGGCCGACGATTGGGTGGCCCGGCGGGCCCCGGGACTGAAAGCTCCGAAAACAGACCGGCTACACCCCTGCCGGACACCGCGGCACTTGCTCGACGCCAGGTAGCGCATACCGGCCGTTCGGTGAGCGGAATGGACGCTCCCAGACGTCGGATCCAAAAAAACAGTCACGCTTGTTTTTGTGTAATGTGGCGCGTATGTTTCATCGAGAATGAGGGTGCATCGCATGGGACGGGCGGGGAGGAGGCTGGGCCCGCGCAGAGCCGGTTGGGATACAGGGGGTTGCTGCGCGGTGCGCACGAGTAAAGATCGCAAGAACTATTACGCATGACACATTTCGGGGGATGTTGAAATGGGGAATGTTAGTCGCAAGAAGCGGTCGTCGGGGATGGGTGCGGCGTGCGCCGTGACCGGTGCGGTGGCGGTGATTGGCGGTTTTGCGGGCATGGCGTACGCGCAGAGCGCGAAGAGCGGCGCCTCGGCCGAACCACAGGGTCTGGCGGAGATCGTCGTCACCGCGCAGCGGCGTGCCTCGAACCTGCAGACGACACCGATCGCGGTGACGGCGGTCGATTCGAGCATGATCCAGCAGCTCGAGCCGCGCACCCTAGCAGACCTCGCGATGATGGTGCCGAATTTCTCGGCGAACAAGCTGAACGGGTTCAATGCCGCGGCGTTCGCGATGCGCGGCGTCGGCAACACCGACATCATCGTCTACAACGAGTCGCCGGTCGCGGTGGTGATCGACGGCTTCGTGATGCCGAGCGTGCAGACGCAGCTGCTCGATCCGTTCGACGTCCAGGAAGTCCAAGTGTTACGCGGTCCCCAGGGCACGCTGTTCGGCAAGAACACGACCGGCGGCGTCGTGATCGTGAAGACCAAGCCGCCGGTGCTCGATCGGACCTCGTTCGACACGCAGATGGGCTTCGGCAGCTACAATTCCTTCGATGCCCAAGGGGCGCTCAACATTCCGCTGATCTCGCATCAGCTCGCGATGCGGGTGGTCGCGAGCGAGGACCGCGAGGACGGCTGGATGCGCAATGGCGCGAGCGACACGATCGGCGGCGTGACCTACACCGGCAACGGCCAGCGCGTCGGAGGGACCGACGTGTTCACCGGTCGCGCGAAAGTGCTGTGGGAACCGAATGACAGCCTGCGGGCGCTGTTCACGTATGAAATGTTGACCGACCGATCGCAGACGCCGGGCGCTGTCAACACGACGCCAACCAACGCGCTGCCGGGAGCGAGCGCGCCGTATTTCGTGTTCGCGGATCTCGGCTTGCCGGGATACACGGGCGGGAATCCGCTGAACAATGCGGGCGTCGACAACCGCAGCGGCTACTTGATCGACGAGCAAAATGGGCACCGGGTCGATGCGGGCGGCGAGCATCTGAACATCGATTACAAGACCGCCTACGGCACGCTCGACTGGGTGCAGGGCTACCGCTCGCAGGATTCCTCGCTGCCGTCGGACTACACCGGCGTGGTCGGTCCGCTGGCGGTGTTCGACGCGAATCGCTCGGACCGGCGCAAGACCTGGCAGGAAGAGGCGCACTTCACCTCGAAGCAGATGGGCAAGTGGAACTACGTGGTCGGGGCGTTCTACCAGCATGACAACACGAAGTTCTGCGTCGCGCAGCTCTTGGGCATCTACGACCTGTTCGGCGTGCCGACGCCGCCGGGAACGCAACCCGGCGGCTACAACGACAATCCGCAGGTGTTGTGCAACGCGCAGACCGCGAAGTCCGCGGCGCTTTACGGTGAGACGAACTACAAGCTGACCGACGCGACCACGTTGACCGTTGGCGCGCGCATCACCAGGGACGACAAGAGCTGGATCGGCCGCCAGCAGGTGTTCGTGCAGCAGCTGCCGTCGCTGACCGGAGCGATCGTGCCGACGTTCACGTATCCGCAGCTCGGCGGCCTGATGAACGCGGGGAATTTCGCTGCCTATCCGTTCGGTGTCGTGACCGACAGCCATACCTGGACGCAGCCGACCTATCGGTTCATCTTGTCGCACCAGTTCAACCCCAATCTGTTCGGCTACTTCAATTTCTCGCACGGCTACAAGGCCGGCGGCTACAACGACCAGGTGGGCACCGGCGGTACGCCGATCACGAACGTAGAGAAACAGCCGACGGACCCCGAGAAGGCCAATTCCTTCGAAGTCGGCATGAAGAGCGAATGGTTCGATCACCGCGTGCGCCTCAACGAAGCCTTGTTCTACGTACGGTACATCGACCTGATTCGTTTCGTGGTCTCGCCGATCACGAACGCGAACGGTCAGGCTGGCGAGGAGTCGCTGTTCAAGAATGCGGCGTCGATGCAAGACTACGGCATCGAGAACGAACTCACGGCTGAGATCGCCGACGGCCTGGTGTTGCACGTGCCGTTTAGCTTCCAGCACTGCGAATACGGCAGCTTCACGACGCTGAATTCGACGGGTCAAACGGTCAACCTGTCGGGACTTCCGGTCACCCGCTGCCCGGACGTCACGGCGACTGTCGATTTGAACTACCGGATGTCGGTGCCGGGTACGGCTGGCCATCACATCTCGATCGACGTCAACGACAACTATGTATCGAAGAACCTCGATACGAACTCGATCAGCGCGGCATACCAGCCGTTCACGCAAACCTATGCGGACGCCCGCGCGCTGCTCGGCGCGTCGATCACCTACCAGGGTCCGGACGACCGCTGGTACGTGCGGGTGTACGGCCGCAACTTGACGAACCGCATCTACGTCGAGTCGTCGCAGAACGTCGATCCCTTGTGGATCTGGTCGTTCTACGGCGAACCGCGCGTCTTCGGCGGCGAAGTCGGCTACAAGTTCGGCCAGTAATGACCGCGCCTGCGCGCACCGCACGCCTCCAGCTGCGGTTCGCGCAGGCGCCTTCTGCTCCGAACGCGGTCTGGGTAGTTGGCATGACGTCGGACCGGAGCGCCTTCACCTCAGGGTCGCGCAATCCATGTCCGTCTTCTGCATCCATACGGCCGGCAGGTTCGTGATCACCGTGCCGGCAGGCGGGAGGTGGTTGATGGCGGCGTGTTGGATCTGCATGTGCCGCAGTGGTCATGATCTCGACCGCGCGATCGCGCGCCGCGAAGACCTGTTCATGCGAGGTGTCACTTGGATTTCAACCTGAACGAAGAGCAGCGAGCGCTGCAGGCTGCGGCGCGAGATTACGCGCGCAAGCGGCTGCCGGACGTCGCTGCACGGATCGAGTCGAGTGGTGAACCGCCGAGCCGGGAGCTGATTGCCGAATTCGCGACGCACGGCTTCCTCGGAATCAATATGCCGGAGAGCTTGGGGGGGCTCGGACTCGGCAATTTCGAAGCGCTCGTGGTGCTCGAGGAGTTTGCGAAGATCTCTTCCGCGGTCGCCTTTCCGGTGTTCGAGTCCTGTGTGGGTCCGGTGCGTGCGATTTGCGAGTTTGCCGCCGAGGACCTGCGTCGCCGCGTCGTGCCGCGAGTTTGTCGCGGCGAGCTCGTCGTTGCGATCGCGATGTCGGAACCTGCGGCCGGATCGGCGCTCACCGACCTTACCACCCGCGCGCAGGTTTCCGGCGACAGCGTCGTAATCGACGGCACCAAGCGCTGGTGTTCGGGCGGTGGTCACGCCGATGGCTATGTAGTGTACTGTCGGATGTCGGATGCGCCGGGAGCGAAAGGCATCGGTGCAATCTACGTCGAGAAGGACACACCTGGATTATCGTTCGGCAAGCGTGAGCACTTGATGGGCTTTCGCGGCGTACCGTCCTGCGACCTGTATTTTGAACGCTGCAGCGTGCCGGCCGCCAACGTGATCGTGCCGGCCGGAGGCTTCAAGAAGCTGATGGAAGCGTTCGATCTGGAGCGCTGCGGCAATGCGACGATGGCGCTCGCGCAGGCGAGCGGCGCGCTCGAGGACGTGGTCTCTTACGTGCAGGAGCGGCGCCAGTTCGGCAAACCGATCGTCGAGTTTCAGGCGGTCCAGTTGCGCCTCGCCGAAATGCGCATTCGCGTCGATGCGGCACGCCTGTTGATCTGGCGCGCGGCCTGCAATGCGGAGGACGGTCTGCCGAACGTGCTCGAGTCTTCAGTCGCGAAGTGCTTCGCGAACGAGATCGCGCGCGAGGTCACCGGGCACGCCGTGCAGTTGATGGGCGGCTACGGCTATTCGCGTGAATATCCGATGGAGCGACGTCTACGCGATGCCTGGGGATGGGGCATCGCCGGTGGCGCGATCGACATCCAGAAGGTCAACATCGCCGCGGCGATGGTCGGCCGACGTTTCGATCAGCGGGGCCGCGCCTGAACCGGCGCATGGGGTGGTCACGCCCCGAGCCGTTCCTCACGACGTCGACGGCGCGGCCTTCCCGCGCAGCGTCTGGATCGGCTGTGGCGCTAGCGACTCGGCGCGTGCTCGCGGTGATAGCGCTGCCAGGTCTCGACTCGCTCCGGAAAGTCGGCCGGCCGAGGCTCGGCGTAGGCGCGGTTGCGCAGCGTGTCGCGCAGCACCGCGGCGTACTCGGCGGGCTTGGTGTAGTAGAAGAACGAGAGCAGGCGCAGGTGGAAGCGCCAGCGCCCGTCCTCGCGACGATACTCGTCGTGGTACCGTAGCGAGGCGAGCAGCGCCTCGCCGTTGCGCACCACCTCGGCATGCGAGTTGACGATGCCGGTGGCCCGGTCCGGATTGTCGGCGTCGAACTCGATGAGGTGATCGTGGGTGAAGTGATTGCTGGGACCGAGCACCGCGAACCGGTCGTGGAACTGGCGCACGACCGCATCGCGGCCGGTCGCGTCCATGGCCCCGTCGAGCGAGCGCATCGCGCCGTCGCGCGTGAAGCACTCGGCGATGCCCGCGACGTCGCGCGCGTCGACCGTGAAGCAGTAACGGGCGACCAGTTCGCGGATCTGGTTGCGAGCCTCGAGGCGTGCGACGCGATCTTCGAGGCTTCCGGTCGAATGTCGGTTCATTGAGGGTTCCTCAACATGGTGGACGCGCCGCGCCGGTACTTCGAGGATCTC
>JAJXYR010000046.1 GCA_021780475.1 Pseudomonadota bacterium | reverse complement strand
CAAGCGAACCGCGTGGTGCGCGTGCACGGGTGCGTCGATGCCGGGATGTTGCGCGAGGTGTTGGCGGCGACGCGATGATCGGACTGCCCTCGGGAGTGCGGGTGTGGCTCGCCTGCGGGGTGACGGACCTGCGCAACGACTTCGATGGCCTGGCTGGTCTCGTACAGACGCAACTCGCCGAGGATGCGTTCTCGGGGCAGCTCTTTGTCTTTCGCGGCCGGCGCGGGGATCGGATCAAGATTCTCTGGTGAGACTGCCGGTATCGCGACCATCCGCTTGATGAGCCAGGACGGATTTGATCCGGATATCCCCATCGACGGCGGATCGAGTATTTGCGGATGATAACCGCCAGCAGGCGAGTTTGCGCACAATTCGGATCCTTGATGTGCTCCGGACGACCGTGCGTTATGCGTCCAGTCTTCCGCAATCGTCCTAAGTCGAACGAGACCGCTTCTCCTCGAGCCATTCCCAGCGCGCGAATCGCTGCAGCAGCAGCGCCTCGAGCGCTTCGAGCCGCTGTCGGTCGCTGCGCAGCACCGCGCCGTCCTGACGATGATAATCTGGCTCACTCATGCGCGCGACGAGTTCGGTCTGTGCGCGCTCGAGCGCCTCGATTTCTTCCGGAAGGCCCTCGAGCTCACGTTGCTCGTTGTAGCTCAGCCTGACTTTGGAGAACACCGCGCCGATAGAGCGCTCGCGCATCGACTTCGCTGCCGCTGGTGCGCGAACTGCCTCGACCCGACCGGGCGCTGGCATCGGTCGCTGCTCGAGGTAATCGCTGTAGCCGCCGACGAATTCGCGCCACCGCCCATCGCCCTCCGCGGCCAGCGTCTGAGTCACGACGTTGTCGAGAAATCGTCTGTCGTGACTCACGAGCAGCAGTGTCCCTGTATAATCCTGCAACCGCTCTTCCAGCAGTTCCAGCGACTCGATGTCGAGATCATTGGTCGGCTCATCCAGCACGATGAGGTTCGCCGACCTGGCAAACAGGCGGGCGAGCAAGAGGCGGTTGCGCTCCCCGCCGGAGAGCATCCGGATTGGTGCGTTGGCGCGCTGCGCGGGGAACAGGAAATCCCCAAGATAGCTCATGATATGCCTGCGCTCGCCGCCGACCTCCACCCAGTCCGAGCCCGGACTGATGGCCTCGGCGAGCGTGGCGTCCGGATCGAGCTGGGCGCGTAGCTGATCGAAGTACGCGATGGCGAGCCGGGTTCCGAGTCGCACGGTGCCGGCATCCGGGGCGAGCTCCCCGAGGATCAGCCGGATCAGGGTCGACTTGCCGGCGCCGTTGGCTCCGATGAGTCCGATACGGTCCCCGCGCATGATCCGCAGCGACAACTGATCGACGATCGGCCGGTCATCGAAGCGCTTGCTCACGCCATCGAGCTCGGCAACCAGGTCGCCCGATCGTTCCCCCGAGTTGAGCGTGAGGCGGATTGCCCCGATTCGATCCCGCCGCGTCACCCGCTCTTGTCGCAGCCGCTCGAGCCGGCGCACACGCCCCTCGTTGCGGGTCCGTCGCGCCTCGACGCCCTTACGGATCCAGACTTCCTCCTGCGCCCAGAATTTCTCGAAGCGGCGCCGCGCGGCATCCTCGGTCGCGATCTCCTCGTCTTTTCGCCTTTCGTAGGCGGAAAAACTCCCTGGATAGGAGCGCAAAACTCCGCGATCGAGTTCAATGATGCGGCTCGTGACCCGATCCAGGAAAGCGCGATCGTGGCTGATGATGACGGCGGCGGGCACCTTGAGCAGCATCTCCTCCAGGCGCTCGATGGTCTCGATGTCGAGATGATTGGTGGGCTCGTCGAGCAACAGAAGATCCGGCTGCAGCGCCAGCGCCAGGGCCAGCGCTGCCCGCTTGCGCTCGCCGCCCGAGCAGGTTTCCGGCGAAGCGGTGCCGGTCACACCGAAGCGATGGAGGTACTCCTCGAGGCGTGATTCGAGCCGCCAATGCTCTCGCTCGTCGACGGGCATGGCCCCTGACGGCGCGCCGGTCGACGTAACGGTGGAGCGGCCACGCAGTCGCAGGCTGTCACGCAGGCTGTCAGCGAGGGGCAGCTGCGGCTCCTGCTCGACGAGCGAGAGTCGCAAGCCATTACGCAGTGCCAACTCGCCGGCATCGAGCGCCGTCAGTCCTGCGAGCACCGCAAGCAACGTCGATTTGCCAGTGCCGTTGCGGCCAATCAGCCCGATCCGCTCGCCGTCCCGGATCGCGAGCTGCGCGCCGTCGAGGAGCGGCCGCTCGCCGAAGGCGATGTGCGCATCGCGAAGTGTGACCAGAGACATCCGCCCATTGTCCGGATTGCACGCAGGTATGCAAAGCCTTTCGAGCAGCGGTTCGCCGTTCCTCAAGGACGCGCGGCCCGCATTCAGCATGGCTCGCAGTCTGTTGCCCCGACGCACTTCGATCATCCCGTACCGATACTCTCGCGCATGACCTCCGCCGCCTCTGTCCGTCGTCCCTGGTGCGATCCGGCATGCACCCTCCACGGAGCGGCTACGGGTGCGTTTTTGTGCGCAAGCTCGACCAGCGTGCAGGTCTCAAGTACGGGGTCTCACGCCAGCACCGGGGAACTTGGGCCCTGCAGGTCTCTCGTCCGGCCAGGTGGAGGCGGCGTTGGACGTGTTTGACAGAATTTCACGTCTTTACAGCCTCACCCGACATTGGCAGAGGCTCCGACTTTACGAGGCCGATGCGAGGGCGCAGGATTGTTCCGATGGGCAGGATGTATCCACCGATCGACGAAGAGCCACTGAAATCGCACCGGTCTTCGAACGACGACGCTCGCGTCACGGGCCATGTATTGATTGCCCGGAGATCCCCCGATGAAGGAGGCTGATCGTGTCGACGTGCTGATCCTCGGTGCGGGCGGCGCGGGGTATCCAGCCGCCTTTTTTCTCGACCACGCCGGGTATTCCGTGGTGATGGCGGATCCGGTCGGTAATCTCGGCGGCAACTGTCTGGCCGAGGGCTGCGTGCCGTCCAAGGCGGTGCGTGAGGCGGCGCTGGTGCGCGGACTGGCGGACAAGTTCGCCAGCTTTGGTCTGCAGGGGAATAAACCGGGTGTCGACTGGCATTCGGTGCTTGCGCACAAGGACCGCGTGCAATGGACGCGCTATAACCAGCACCGCGCGGAAATCTCCGGCAGTCGGGTTCGGTTCTATAGTGCGCGTGGGGTAATCACGGGGCCCGATACGGCGCGGCTCGAACTGGCCGACGGCGGCGTGCATGAGTTGCGTTTCGATCATCTCATCCTCGGCATCGGATCGCGCCCGGCGCGGTTGCCGATTCCCGGCGCAGCACTGGCGCTGACTTCGCACGATCTGTTTCGACTCGGGGCCGATCTGTCGCCGCCGAGCCATCTGATCGTGATTGGGGGCGGCTATATTGGTGTGGAAACCGCATCGATGCTGCAGGGGCTGGGTAGCGCCGTCACGGTGCTGGAATATGCGCCGCAGTTGCTGCCGGGATTCGATCTCGAATTGGCGGATTTCCTGCGCAGCCAGATCGCCCAGCGCGTGCGCATCGAACTCGCGGCGCAGGTCTTGGACATCACGCGCGATGGCGATACCTACTCGGTGCGGTATCGACAAAACGATACCGAGCAAAATGTGCGGGGTGATGCGGTACTGATGGCCGCCGGGCGGGTTGCAGTTCTGCCGGAAGGCGCTGGCTTGCTCGCAATGCCGATGGAGCATGGTCATGTCGTGGTGGACGAAACTCTGCACACCGGCAACCCGAAGGTATGGGCACCGGGCGACGTGAACGGCAGGAGCATGCTGTTTCACTCGGCCGTGCGACAAAGCCTGGTGGCGGCCCGCTGCATCGCGGCGGACGGTCGGGCGGTCGGGCGGTCGATCAGATGGATTTCAATGCCGTGCCGATGACCGTGTTCACCGAACCCGAATTGGCGCACGTCGGGATGAGTTCCGTGCAGGCGGCGTCCGCACTGGGTGCGGACGCCATCACGGTGACCCGCTACGAGTACGCGGGGGATTCGCGGACGCAGATCTATGGCGAGACGCTGGGCTTCATCAAGCTCGTGTTCAGACGCGCAGATGCCCGCCTGCTCGGCGCGCAGATAGCCGGCATGGATGCCGCGCAATTGATCGCGCCGCTGGCGCTGGCCGTGGAACAGCGACTCGGTGCTGCCGCCCTCGCCGATACGGCGTTCCCTCATCCGATGATCGGTGAAGGCATCAACAAAGCCGCACGCGCGTTTCACCAGTAACGGTCGAGAGCCCGCCGCCGCGCTTGATAAGGAACACATCGACGATGTGCGAACTCTTTGCCATGTCGAGCATGGCGCCAACCGACATCCAGTTTTCACTGGGCATTTTTGCGCAGCACGGTGCCATTGGTCGGTCCCCGATCGATGGCTGGGGCTTGGCGTTCTACGACGAATGCGACGTGCGCCTGTACAAGGAACCGGAGCCCGCTGGCCGGAGCGATTGGGTCTCGTTCATCGAACGGCACGGGCAGCATAGCAACCTCGTCTTGTCGCACATTCGGCGAGCGACCCAAGGCGCCATCTCATTGAGGAATACACAACCCTTTGTTCGTGAATTGGGAGGGCGGGCGCACGTCTTCGCTCACAACGGCGACCTTCCGGCGATCGACCGGCGAATGGCGGGACGTTGGAAGCGATTTCATCCCATTGGCCAGACCGATTCGGAAATCGCATTTTGCGTTCTTCTCGAGGCTCTCTCGATGCTTTGGGTGGATCGCGGGGTGCCATCCGTTGCAGATAGAGCGTCGATCATCCGCGGTGTTGCGGCGGAATTTCGAGAACTGGGGCCGGCAAACTTCCTGTATACGGATGGCGATGTACTGTTCGCGCATGGGCATCGACGCATACAGCCTGGCGGGACGGTGGCGCCACCCGGGTTGTATTCCCTGAGGCGGACTTGTCGCGTCGACGATGAAGCGAGCACGTCCTCAGGCGTCAGAATTGATATGGTAGGCGCCGCGCAGGAGGTGATGCTGTTCGCGAGCGTCCCTCTGACCGAGGAGCCGTGGGACGGGTTGCCGCAGGGTGAACTGACTGCCGTCCGCAGCGGTCGGCAGATCCCCTTGGCATGAGCGGGCATGTTCGAGTGGCAGCCAGCGACCGTTCATGTGGGCGATGAGCCAAACAAGGATCGATCCTCGGATTCACAGATGATGGAGTCTGCCTATGCCGCCTGATGATGGTCCGCCCAACAAGACGCCCAAACCTGGCGACAAGCGTCCCCGTATCGATCCGAAGGCCCAGGTGCATCTCGGCTATTGGTTGATCGCCATCGCCCTGGTGTTCCTGCTGCAGAGCTTGTGGTCGTCGCACAGCAACGTGCAGACGGTGCCGTACAGCCAGTTCGAGACCTACTTGAAGGACGGCAGATTCACGGATGTGGTGGTGGGCGACCAGACCATCACCGGCAACCTCAAGGTCGCGGACAAGAACGGCAAGAAAATCGTGGTCGCGGTGCGAGTCGACCCGCAACTTGCCGCCGAACTCGGTCATTACGGCGTCACTTACTCGCAGGCCTACAAGGACACCTGGCTGTCGAACATCCTGTCCTGGGTGTTGCCGGCGCTCGCGTTCTTCGGCGTATGGTACTTCATGATTCGCAAGTTCGCCGACAAGGCAGGCGGCATGGGTATGGGCGGCTTCATGTCCATCGGCAAGAGCCGGGCCAAGGTCTATATGGAAAGCAGCACCGGGGTGACGTTCGCCGACGTCGCCGGGGTGGACGAGGCCAAGGATGAACTGAAGGAAGTCGTCGATTTCCTCAAGAACCCGAAGGAACATAGCCGGCTCGGCGCGCGAGCGCCCAAGGGCGTGCTGCTCGTCGGCCCTCCCGGCACCGGCAAGACCCTGTTGGCGCGCGCCGTCGCCGGTGAAGCCGGCGTGCCGTTCTTCTCGATCAGCGGATCTGAATTCGTCGAGATGTTCGTCGGCGTCGGCGCGGCGCGGGTGCGCGACCTGTTCGAGCAGGCGCGGCAAACCGCGCCCTCGATCATCTTCATCGACGAACTCGACGCGCTGGGCCGCGCCCGCGCCGCGGCGCCGTTCGGCGGCGGGCATGACGAAAAGGAGCAGACCCTGAACCAGTTGCTGGTGGAACTCGACGGCTTCGACTCCTCCGCCGGATTGGTGATCCTCGCGGCGACCAATCGTCCGGAAATCCTCGATCCGGCGCTGCTGCGTGCGGGACGCTTCGACCGCCAGGTGCTGGTCGATCGACCAGACAAGGTTGGAAGGGTGCAGATTCTGCAGGTGCACGTGCGCAAGATCCATCTCGATCCGGCGGTCGATCTGCAGCAGGTCGCGGCGCTCACCCCGGGCTTCTCCGGAGCCGATCTCGCCAACCTCGTGAACGAGGCCGCATTGATGGCCACGCGCGAGAACGCTCAGACCGTCACTATTTCGCATTTCACCCGCGCGGTCGAACGCATCATCGCCGGATTGGAAAAGAAGAACCGCCTGCTCAATCCGAAGGAGCGCGAGATCGTCGCCTATCACGAAATGGGTCATGCGCTGGTCGCGATGAGCCTGCCGGGGACCGACGTCGTGCACAAGGTATCCATCATTCCGCGCGGCATCGGCTCTCTCGGCTACACGATCCAACGTCCGACCGAGGACCGTTACCTCATGACCCGCGAGGAGCTGCAAAACAAGATGGCCGTGCTCATGGGTGGACGCGCCGCCGAGCACATCGTCTATGGGCACTGGTCGACCGGCGCGGCGGACGATCTCGCCAAGGTCACCGATATCGCCCGCAGCATGGTCACGCGCTACGCCATGGCCGAAAAGCTCGGGGCCATGACCCTCGAGCAGCCGCCGCAGTCCATGCTGGGCGGCCCGGTCATGCCGCAACCGCACGACTACAGTGAACAGACCGCGCGCGAAATCGACTGTGCTGTGCGCGACCTGGTGAACAGCGCATTCACCGTGGCGGAAGACATTCTGAAGAAGAGGCGGGCCACTCTCGATGAGAGTGCGAAGCAATTGCTGCACCAGGAGACGTTGAACGACGTGGAACTGAAGGCCCTGTTCGGTGCCTTATCGACCGCGACGGCCGATCGCGCCGGGCCTTCAGCAACATGAGGCCCTGACGCGACCTCGGGGAGATCGGGAGATCGTGGTGCGACCAACCTTCAGGGAACGGTCGTATCGGCAGCGAGACCGATGCGGGCCTCACGGACCACGCAATGGGAGTGGCTCAGGCGTCCAACGGGTCGACGACGCGGAGGGTACTCCACGCACACGCGCAATGGTCTGCGCCGCCCGCGCGGACCCGTCGGAAGGAACCGGGTAAGGAACCCGTCCCTGTCCGGTCGGACGAATCGCCGCGCCCACGCATCCACATCGAGGCGATCGACCGGATGCCCGAATGCCCGCTGCGCATCGCTGCTGTGAACGTTGGCGAGCGGCCCATGCCGCCTCTAGAAGCGCAGGACCTTGACGTCGCGTACATGGGCCAGTTTGCGCAGACGCGCTTGGATCGGCTCAGGTACCGCCTGGTCGACGCCGACGAGCGCGATGGCGTCCTCACCTGCGGCTTGTCGTCCCAAATGGAAGGTTGCGATGTTGATGTTCGCCTCGCCGAGCATGGTGCCGAGCGCGCCCACGAATCCCGGCTTGTCCAGGTTGTTGATGAAGAGCATCCAGGGATGGAAATCCGCCTCGAGCGGCATCCCTTTGACCTCGACGATCTTCGCAGAACCCATGTTGACGACGCCCGCCACCGTGCGAGGACTGCCCCCCGTCACGACCTTGATACGGATGAGCGACCCGTATATCGGCGACGAATCGCGCTTCGACACGGTGAGCGGCGAACCCTTGGACTTCAGCACGACCGGTGCCGAGACCATGTTCACGTCCGGCATCAGGGGCCGCATGATGGCGGCAAGCGCCGTCGCAGAGAGCGGATCGGTGTTGAGCTGGGCGACGTCACCTTCGTACTCGATATCGATCGCCTCGATGCCGTCGTCGGCGATCTGACCGACGAAGGAGCCGAGCTTGTCCATGAGCGAAAGAAAAGGCCGCAGGCGCGGCGCCTCTTCGGCCGTGATGGGCGCGGTATTGAGGGCGTTCACCACGGCGCCCTGCTGCAGATAGTCCGAGATCTGCTCGGCGACCTGCACGGCGACGTTTTCCTGGGCCTCGTTGGTGCTCGCGCCGAGGTGTGGCGTCGCGATGAAATTCGGCGCACCGAACAGCACGTTGTCCTTGGCCGGCTCAACCACGAACACATCGAAAGCGGCCGCCGAGACCTGGCCCCGCTCGAGCGCCGCGCGTAACGCCGTCTCATCGACCAGGCCGCCGCGCGCCGCGTTGACGAGGATGACCCCGGGTTTTACCTTTGCGAGCGCGTCGGCCGAGATGATATTTCGGGTTTTATCGGTCAGGGGTGTGTGGAGCGTGATCGCATCGGCGCGCGCGAGCAGTTCCTCGAACTCCACCTTCTCGACGCCGAGCTTGACTGCGCGCTCGGGCGAGAGGAAAGGATCGAAGGCAATCACTTTCATCTTCAAGGCGAGCGCCCGCTCGGCGACCAGGGCGCCGATGTTTCCGCATCCGATGAGTCCCAGGGTCTTGGCGTACAGCTCGACCCCCATGAAGCGGCTTTTCTCCCAGCGACCCGCCTGAGTGGACGCGTCGGCGGCGGCAATTTGCCGTGCGGCCGCGAACAGCAGCGCGATGGCGTGCTCGGCCGTCGTGATGGAGTTGCCGAACGGGGTGTTCATCACGACGATGCCGCGCGCGGTGGCCGCCGGCACGTCGATATTGTCGACTCCGATCCCGGCCCGACCGATCACCTTCAGACGAGTGGCGGCCGCGAGCACCTCGGGCGTCACCTTCGTGGCCGAGCGCACCGCAAGACCCTCGTACTCGCCGATCCGTTCGATGAGCTCCGCCTTCTTGAGTCCTACCAGCACATCGGCTTGCAGCCCGCGGTTGGTGAATATCTCGATTGCCCTGGGGCTCAATTCATCCGCAATGAGTACCTTGGTCATGGCGCTATCTCGCTGCCGGCAGGTCGGCGACTGTCGTTTGATAAGCCCACTCGAGCCAGGGAATCAGCGCCTCGAGATCATCCCGTTCGACGGTTGCTCCGCACCAGATGCGAAGCCCCGGCGGCGCGGAACGATAGGAGCCCACGTCGAGCGCGACTCCCGCCCGCTCGAGCGTGCCCGCGAGTGTCGCCGCAACTTTGCTTTGCTCGGCTGCGGGCAGCGCAACGACGCGCCTGTCGACGATCTTCAGGCATACGCTCGTGTTGCTGCGTATGGTCGGATCCGCAGCCAGGAAGTCAATCCATGGGGTACGCGCGACCCAGTCGCTCAGCACCCGGGTGTTGGCGTCGGCTCGCGCCTGCAAGGCCCCGAGTCCGCCGATGCGTTCGGCCCACCGCAGAGCATCGAGGTAGTCCTCGGTGGCAAGCATCGAGGGGGTATTGATGGTGGCCCCCTCGAACAAATCGGCATCGAGCTTGCCCTTTTTCGTCATGCGGAAAATCTTGGGCAGCGGCCGACTTGGAGCATCGCTCTCCAGTCGTTGGACGGCGCGGGGCGACAAGACCAGCATGCCGTGCGCCGCCTCGCCACCCAGAACCTTTTGCCACGAAAAAGTCACGACATCGCATTTGGCCCAATCGATCGGCTGTGCAAAAGCCGCGCTCGTGGCGTCGTTTATCGTGAGCCCGCGTCGGTTCTCGGCGATCCATTCGAAATCGGGGATTCGTACGCCGGAGGTCGTGCCATTCTGGGTGAACACGATGTCCGCGTCAGGGCGGGCCTGCGACAGGTCCGGGAGCGTGCCGTAAGGACGGCTCATGTGCGTTCGGCAGTCGTCGAGCTTGAGTTGCTCGACGGCATCGGTGATCCATTCTTCACCGAAGCTCTCCCAGGCGAACACATCGACCGGTCGTGCGCCGAGCAGGGACCACAGCGCCATCTCGACCGCCCCCGTATCGGAGGCGGGCACGATGGCGACCTTGTAGTCGTCCGGCACGAGCAGAAGCCTGCGGGTGCGATCGATCGCTTCCTTCAGCTTCGCTTTGCCCAGTAATGAGCGGTGCGAGCGGCCGAGGAGGGCGCCTTCGAGGTGTTGGAGTGACCAACCAGGACGCTTCCTGGTGGGGCCCGAAGAAAATCGGGCATCGGCCGGACGCCGATCCGGCATGGATATCTCTGTCATTGCAATCTCCCATCCTTCCAGATGAGCGTCCGCCGTTGGGAGCGGATGGCCCGTCGCGAAGAATAGAGATTATTTTCGGCCTGTCAACTAATGGTGTTCAGGGATTCCTCCCGAACGATCGATATGTTCGCGTCGATCTCGGGCAAAACGAACTCGTGGCGCCAGCGCGGGTTGGCGAGCGTGTTGTCGCGTAGCCCGGTGTCCGGGTGTGCCAAGCTGGACTTCTCCGACGTACCGCGATTACCCTCCAAGACGCCGGTCCATGCCCGAGAGGGTTGCGCGGCGCGAGCCCGAGAGGGTTGCCCGGCGCGGGAACCATCGTCGGCGGACGAACTTCATTGCATCACGATTTCGGCATTGCGCAGCGACCAACCTCAACGAGAACGTTCATGAGCGAGCAAGGTGTCCATACCCACGCACCCCACGAGGAAATGCTCCACCATGCCGCGACGCCGCGGCTGACGCGCCTGAACCAATGGGTCGCGTTGTTCACCGCGGTATTGGCGGCATTGGGGGCGTTGATCAGCTATGAAGGCTCGCTCTTGATGGAGGAGGTGTTGCTGGCGAAGAACCAGGCGGTACTCGAAAAGGCGCATGCGACCGACGACTGGAACCATTACCAGGCGGCCAGCACCAAGCAGCATTTGACCGAGCTCGCACGCGATCTCGCTCCCGCGGCCCGGCGCGCCGAGTTCGACGCAAGGATTTCGAAGTATCAAATGCAGAAACAGGAATTGGCGGCCAAGGCGCGCAGTCTCGATGCGGCGTCGGCCCGGTCGGACATCCGTTCGGCGACGCTCAGTCGACCGCACACCGAGATCCTGCGCAGCATCATCGCGCTGCAGGTGGCGATCTCTCTCGCGTCGATCACGGCGCTGACCGGGCGGCGCTGGTTGTTCGTCGCCGCGTTGCTCAGCGCCCTCGTCGGCGTCGGACTGTGGCTCGGCTCCTTGGGCTGGCACACGCTGGGATGACGGAACCCGCCCCCGGCAGGCCATTTCGCCCGGGGTGCACCCCAATCGTACGGCGCATCGTACGCTGCTCGGCGGACCTTGATCAGTTCATCGGCCCGTCGAGTTCCTCGGCGCGCAGTTTCGCCGGCCGAGTCGACAAGGCTTCGCAGTACCGCACGAACGCGGGCCGCTTCTCGATCATGCCGAAACTCATGCCGAAGTTGAGCTGCGATCCGACGTAGACGTCCGCTGCGCTGAAGCGGCCATCGACGAGATAGGGGCGGTCGCGGACGGCCTCGTCCAATACGTCCAGCACCCGATCGAACGAGCCGTAGCCGACCATCGCTTGGCGCTCGGCGGGTACGGCGACGCCGAGCGCTTGGTTCGTCCAGGCGGCTTCCAGCGGGCCGGCGGCGAAGAACAGCCAGAACGATTCGATCATGCGGGCTCCCACTTGTTCGGGCTGTCTGAAATGCGGGCTGATCTTAAGGCGATGCTCCACTCTCGACAATTTCCTCAGGATGCATGAGGCTGCACGCATGAGGGGCGACCGCGGTCACCCGACGTAGACCGTCGTGGACCATTTGGCTGCAGGCCATGTTCCGCGGGTCACGAGCTGCAACGGGGGAGGGAACTTCGATGTGGTACTGGGTGCGCGCCAGTCGTCTGGTGGTTCGTGCGATGCTTTTCATATTCGTTGCCGAGCTATGCTCGCCCCTGGTGGCGCGTCCGGCGGCCGTTGTCACGCCGCAGGCGCTGCTCAACAAACTCTCCTGGCGCAGCATCGGGCCGTATATCGGCGGCCGTGTCGTGGCCGTGGCCGGGGTGCCGAGCCGGCCGGATTTGTTCTACATGGGAGCGGTGGACGGCGGCGTGTGGAAAAGCGCCGACTACGGGATCAGCTGGCAGAACATCAGCGACGGCTGGCCGAGCGCGAGCGACAGCATCGGCGCGATCGCGGTCGCGCCATCCGATCCGAGGATCATCTACGTCGGCACCGGCGAGAGCGACATTCGCAACGACATGATCACCGGTGACGGCGTCTACAAGACGGTCGACGCCGGAAAGACCTGGACCTACGCCGGACTGCGCGACACCCACACGACGATGGGTCTCGTCATCGACCCGCATGATCCCGACGTCGTCTATGCCGCCTCGATGGGCCACGTGTTCGTGCCGGACCCTCATCGCGGCGTGTTCAAGACCACCGACGGCGGCAAGACCTGGAAGAAGGTACTTTTCGTCGACGACCGGACGGGCGTGGTCGATCTCGTGATGGATCCGAAGGATCCGCAGGTGCTCTATGCGGCCACCTGGCAGGCGTACCGGACGCCGTGGAAGCTCTCCAGTGGTGGTCCCGGCAGCGGGATCTACAAGACGACCGATGGTGGAGCGCACTGGGTCGACATCACGGGTCACGAGGGATTGCCCAAGGGCACGACGCTCGGAAAGATCGGCGTTGCCGTGGCTGCGAGCGAGCCGAACGTGGTCTATGCCTTGATCGAAGCCAGGGGCAAGGCGGGTGGCGTATACCGGTCGAACGATGCCGGCGCGACCTGGCGGCAGGTCAACCACAACTGGAAGTTGCGCCAGCGTCCGTTCTATTTCATGGCGATCTTCGCCGATCCGACCGATCCGAACACGGTGTATGTGCCGACGGATGACTCGATGTTCGTCTCCCGCGATGGCGGTATCCACTTCACGATGATGCACACGCCGTTCGATGCCGACAACCATACGGTGTGGATCAACCCGAACGACCCCAAGATCCTGCTCGAAGGCAACGACGGCGGGGCGACCGTCTCGACCGACGGCGGCAAGACGTGGAGTACGGAGCACAATCAGCCGACCGGTCAGTTCTATCACGTGAACCTGGATCACCAATTCCCGTTCCATGTCTATGGCGCGCAGCAGGACGAAGGGTCGTGGGAAGGGCCGAGCGCGGGCGCAGACCAGTCGATCGCGTTGGCGGATTGGCATCAGGTGGCGAGTGGCGAGGCGACCGTCGTGGTCCCCCAGCCCGGCGACCCCGACATCGTGTACGGCAGCGAATACTTCAGCTTGTTCTGGAAGAACGACTGGAGGAGCCATCAGGCCCAGGATGTCAGCCCTTGGCCGGACTTCCTGGATGGCAGATCGTCCGCGGCACAGAAGTACCGCTTCGGGTGGACTCATCCGATCCTGTTCTCGCCGACCGATCACCATGACCTGTTGGTCGGGTCGCAATACGTGATGCAAAGCAGGGACTATGGCGCTACATGGAGGATCATCAGTCCGGACCTCACCCGCAACGATCCTCGTACCGAAGGTCCCACCGGCGGGCCGGTGGATCACGACCAGACCGGCGGCGAGATCTATCCGATCATCTCGGCACTGGCGGTGTCGCCGCTCGACGGTGACGTGATCTGGGCCGGTTCCAGCGATGGTTTGGTGCACGTGACCACCGACGGTGGTACGCGTTGGCGGGCCGTGCGTCCCGCGGCGCTGCCAAAATGGGCGGAGATCACCTCGATTGAACCGTCGACGCGGGTCCGAGGCACGGCATACCTGACGGCGAGTCGTTACCTGTGGGACGACTTCAAGCCCTACGTGTACGAAACCACCGATTATGGACGGACCTGGCGGACGATCACCCGGGGCTTGCCGGACGATCAATACGTCTTTGTGGTGCGCCAGGATCCTCGGGACGCGAAGCTGTTGTTCCTCGGGACCAAGAACACCGTCTACGTCAGCTTCGACGCCGGTGCGCACTGGCAGCCGCTGACGCTCGATTTGCCGCACGCGCAGGTGCGCGATCTGGCGATCGATTCCCGCGAGGGCGAACTCGTGGCGGCCACCCATGGCCGGGCGTTCTGGATACTGGACGACCTGACATTGCTCGAGCAAATCAGCGAGCGACCGCAATGGTCGGCCGGTTCGCCGGAATTGTTCGCGCCGCAACGGGCATGGCTCAGCCAGGTCTACGGCTCGAGCAGCGGTATCGACAGCTCCGGCTCGACCAGTTCGATCGCGATGAACACCTCCGGTCAGAATCCGCCGTTCGGCGCCACGGTCTTCTTCCGCATCCCGGAGACGTATACCGGCAAGACACCAGTCACGCTCACGTTTTCCAACACCGACGGCACCGTCATCCGACGCTTCAACCTGCACCTGTCGACGGCGGCGGATCGTGAAGCCCAAAGGGCCTTCGACGAGGAAGTCGACGACGACGACGTCACCACGGCGGTCCCGCAGATCCAGCAGGCGGCCGAACTCGAGCGCGAGTTGACCGCGATCGAACCGGGCATGAACCGCTTCCAGTGGGATCTGCGGTATCCCGACGCCACCAATGTCGAAGGCTTCATCGGAACCGTGCCGGCCGACACCGTCCTGTCCGAATCGGTCGCGGGCCCGATGGTGGTTCCAGGTACGTATCGGGTGACGCTGGACTACGGTGGCGTCAAGACACGACGTGAGTTCGCGGTCGCGCTCGATCCGCGAATCAAGGCCTCCCGGTCCGATCTGGTGGCGCGTTTCAAGTTCCAGATGAGGATCTTCGCCACGCTCGATGGCCTGGACCGGACGATCGATCAGGCGATCGATGCGCGCGACCGGATCGGCGCGTTACGCGCCAGTCGGCGGATTGGTCGGCAGCAGGCGCGCGCGACGATCGCGAGGTTGAACCAGGCAATCGACGCCGTGGTGAATCTGAGGCTGCACGGGGCCGAGGATGACGCGATGCAGCCGCCGCGACTGCATTCGCACCTGGGGTTCCTGCTGTCCGACGTTGATTTCGCGTACGCGCGGCCGACCCGTGCGCAGCATGAGGTCTATCGGCAGTTCAAGGCGCAAGCCCAGGTCGGGGAGCGGAGACTGCGAGCCGCGATCGCGTTGGCGGGCAGGCAGATGTGAGCGCCGGGCGATAGTGAAGGCCGTGCAGAATAGCAACCCGTTGAGAATCGAACTGATCCGGTCGCTGTAGGGGGATGTGATGCAGCACCACACGAGTTTGCGCTTTTCGCGGAATGCGGCCCGTTTCAGCGTGGGATTTCTGGCCGCGGCGATGTCGGTGTCGGCGTCGCTCGCGCAATCCAAGGTTCTTCCCGCGTCTGTTCCGCAGACCGACTCCAGCTACGTCGATTCCAACGGTACCGCGCACATCACCCGCGTGGTTCCCGTTCCGACCACGATCAGTCCGCAGGCGAGGGCGTTTCTGGCGCGGCCCGTTCCGGATCTGCGCGCGATGACCCTGGCGCAGCGGCGCGCGAAAACCGACGTATGGCAGGCCGAGCGCGCCGCGAAATTTCGGGCGATGTATCCGGTCAACATCGCCCGCGGCGTTCTCGGCGGGGTTCCGGTGCGCGTGATCACGCCGTTGGCGATGCCGGCGCAACACCGGGGTTTGGTGCTGATGAACTTGCACGGCGGGGGGTTCGATTCGGACTCGGGGTCGCTGACCGAGACCATTCCGATCGCGAATCTCGCCAAGGTCAAGGTCGTCGCGGTTTTGTATCGATTGTTGCCGGAGCACCCGTATCCCGCGCAGATCGATGATGCGATCGCGGTGTACCAGCAACTGCTTCGGACCTACGCCGCGTCGAAGATCTGCACATACGGCACGTCGGCCGGCGCGATATTGACGCCGGAGGTCGCGGTTCGTCTCCGGCAGTTGCGCTTGCCGCTGCCGGGGTGCTTGGGGGTGTTCTCCGGTTGGGGGGATTTCAGCCAGGCCGGTGATTCGCAGGCGATATTCGGACTCTTCGGCCTGAAAGGGCCGGTGGGCTTGCCGACCTCGTCGACGAACCCGGGCGGAGGCATACGCATTCCGGGGGCCCCGGAGAATCTCAAGGACCCGGTGCTATCGCCTTTGTATGCGAACCTGAAGGGCTTTCCGCCGACCTTGTTCATCACGAGCGAGCGGGACATGCTGCTCAGCGGTACGACGATCCTGCACCGGGCGTTCCTGCGCGCCGGCGTGGATGCCAGGCTGGTGGTCTTCGAGGGTCTGCCTCACGCGTTCTGGAACCATCCCGGCCTGCCGGAAACTCAGGAGGCCGACGAGATCATGGCCGGTTACTTCGCACGGGAGCTGCATCGATGATGACCGCTACCCGGTCGCCGCTCGTCCCGCGACCAGGCTCCCGGGCCGATCGGCCCGGGACGATCCGTTCCCGCTGAACCTCAGCCTTGGCGTGCGCGCCGCCGACGCTCGAGCATCAGGCAGCCGAAGAGTCCTGTACCGAACAGCGCGAGCGTACCCGGCTCGGGTACCGCCTGGACGACACTGGTGTCGAAACTGTAGAACGGATCCAGCGAGCCGTTCACCCCGAGCGAGTCGCTGACGGTCAGCGAATAAGACCGGATCGGATCCGGGCCGCCGGTGAGCGTGGCCCCGGTGCTGCCGCTGCCAAGGGCCAGCGTGCCGATGAGATTGCTCGAGCCGCAGTTCGTTGCGGGATTCCCCGGATCGCTCGAATTGCTCGGATTGCAGAAATAGCTCTGGCTGGTATCCCACCAGGCGGAGGTGGACAACGCGCCGCCGTTGACCGTGCCGCCATACTGGAGCAGGAAGCCGTTCGCGCCGATCACCTGGTTGAAGCCTGGGGCACTGACGGCGATCAACAGAGGATTGCTCGAACATTCGCTCGAGGCGGTCACGCACGTCGAGGCGATGCCACCCACGTCGATGCCGGCCGTGGTGTTGAGCGTCGGTGCATAGCTGATTGCGGTCACGCCGACCGTCCACCCATTCAGATTCAGATTTTGATACATCGCGATGGACGGGGAACCGGTGCTCGGGGTGTTGCCCGTGACCATGGCGGTAACCGTGCCGCTTTGCAGAAACACCTCGACCGGACCCGTGCCGATGGCGGTGGCCGAAGCGGTGCCGGCGATCATCGCGCTGGCGATTACCGTGCCCAGTGCGACGATGGCGATGCGGTTTTGCATGGTATGGTCCTTAGGTCCGAGGTGCGTTGACGCCCAGATATCGCCATGCAAAAAAGGCGCCACCCAAGAGTATGTAATGATTATCAATAACTTGAACATCCCGGGGCCGGCATGCCGCAGACAGTTGTAAAGAATCCCGACGGTTTCTCGCGACGACCCATCGACCCCGACGTCCGCGTCGTTCCCATTGGACGACGGCGCGAGTTGGACGCAGGCGCGAGCCTCGGCGTAGCATGCCGCGGATAACGACAAGGCCATGCCGCCGCCGATGAGCAACGTCGCCGCCCAGATGCCGCCCGAGGCGGCACTCGATGAGAACGCATGGGAGGACCTCCTGAGCTTCATCGAGGAGCGCCGGGTCATCCCGATCGTCGGGCCGGAGTTGCTGTCCGTCGCATGCGGCGATCAGTCCCGCCTGCTCTATGACGTGCTCGCCGAGCGACTGGCCGCGCGCCTGAATGTCGATCCGCGCGAGCTTCCCGAACGCTACTCGTTGAACGACGTGGTGTGCCTGTTTCTCAGTCATCGGGGGCGCCGCGAAGAAGCCTATGTGCGGCTGCGCGGGGTGTTGAAGGACCTCGACGCCGAACCGCCGGCGGCGCTTCGGCAGCTCGCGGCGATCACCGACTTCGATCTGTTCGTTTCCACCACCTTCGACTCGTTGCTCGAAACCGCGATCAATCTCGTCCGTTTCGACGGCGCACAATCGACGGAGTCGATTTCCTATTCTCCCAATCGCGTCACGGACCTGCCGGCCGAGCGTGAGCGCCTCACCCGGCCGACGGTGTATCACCTCTTCGGCAAGATCTCGGCATCCCCGACCTACGTCGTCTCGGACGAGGATCTGCTCGAGTATCTGTGCGCGCTGCAGAACGAGCATCTGGTCCCCGAGCGGCTCTTCTACGAGCTCGAGCACAGTCACCTGCTCGTGATCGGCGGCTCCCTCAGCAACTGGGTCGCACGGCTGTTCCTGCGCATCGCGAAGCGGCAGCGGCTCTCGGCTCCGCGCGACGTCGGCGAGGTCCTGGCCGATGATCTGCTCGGCGAGGAGCCGCGGCTGGTGAGCTTTCTGCAACAGGTGAGCGTGCACACGCGCATCTATCGTGGGGCGGAGCGTTTCGTCGCGGAGCTCCACGGCCGCTGGCAGGCGCGTCACAAGCCCGCGGACGACGGCGCCGATCCGGCCCGTTTCCTGCCCCCGGCGCGGGAAATGCCCGAGAACGCGGTATTCATCAGTTATGCGCGCGAGGACCTGCCGGCGGTGAAGCGGATCAAGGAGGGACTCGAAGCCGCGGGCATCACCACCTGGTTCGATCTCGAGCGCCTGGAAAGCGGCGATGACTACGACCTCAAGGTCCAGCGCAACATCGCCCGCTGCTCGTACTTCATCGCGGTGATCTCGCAGAACACCGAGCGGCGCCTCGAGGCGTATTTCCGCCGTGAGTGGAGCTATGCGCTCGATCGCACGCGCAACATGGCCGATGGTGCGCTGTTCATCCTGCCGGTGACCGTCGACTCCACGAACCCCGTCGGCGCGCTCGTCCCCGAGCGCTTCCGGGCGCTGCACTTCGCGCATCTCGAAGGCGGCGAGGTCACTCCCGAATTCGCCCGCCGGCTGGCGGAGCTCGCGCGGGCGCGCCGCGGGTGAGCGCCACCCTCGAGGCCGCGGACGCCGCGACCGGCTCGGAATCGCCGGCGCCCGTCGACGCGCGCAACCCCTATCTCGGCCTCGTCTCATTCACCGAGGAGACACGCGGGTTCTTCTTCGGCCGCGAGGATGAGGTTGCCGAACTCGCCCGGCGCGTGCAGCGCAAGCTCCTCACGGTGCTCTTCGGCAAGTCGGGGCTCGGCAAGACCTCGATCCTGCGCGCCGGCCTGCTCCCGAAACTGCGCCAGCACGGCTACTGTCCGGTGTACGTGCGCATCGCCTACGGCCGTGAGAGTCCTCCGCCCGCCGAGCAGATCAAGGCCGCGATCCAGCGTGCCGCAAGCGTCTCGGGTGAATGGACACAGGCGGGAGTCGCCGCCACCGGGGAGACGCTCTGGGAGTTCCTGCATCACCGCGACGACGTGCTTCGCGATGCCGCCGGCGCTCCGCTGCTCCCACTGCTGATCTTCGATCAGTTCGAGGAGATCTTCACGCTGGCGCAAGGCGACGATTTCGGTCGCGCGCGTGCGGCGAGCTTCATCGAGGAACTCGGCGACCTGGTGGAGAACCGAGCGCCGAAGGCCGTCGAGGCGCGACTCGACGAGGACGACAGCGCCGCCGAGCGGTTCGATTTCGCTCGCAGCGATTACCGGGTGCTGATCGCGCTGCGCGAGGACTACCTCGCATCCCTCGAGAGCCTGCGATCGGCGATGCCGAGTTTGCTGCAGAATCGCGTGCGCCTGGCGCCGATGACGACCACGCAGGCGCTCGAGGCGGTGCGGCGACCCGGCGGTCGATTGGTCTCGGAGCAAAGCGCGGAGGCCATCGTGCGCTTCGTCGCCGGCGGTTCGGGGCGCGCCGACGCGGCGGTCGAGCCGTCGCTGCTGTCACTGATCTGTCGCGAGTTGAACGATGCGCGACTCGCGCAGGGGCGGGAGGAGATCTCCCTGGACCTCCTCGCCGGCTCGCACGAGAGCATCCTCGTCAACTTCTACGAACGCTCTCTTGCCGATCAGCCCGCCGGCGTCAGGCGAGTCATCGAGGATGAACTGCTGACGGATTCGGGCTTCCGCGAGAACGTGGCCGAGGAGCGGCTGCTGAAGCGGTTCCAGGCGGTCGGCGCCTCCCCGGCGGCGCTCGCGACGTTGGTCAACCGTCGATTGCTGCGGATCGAGGAACGGCTCGACGTGCGTCGGGTGGAGCTCACCCACGACGTGCTCTGCGGCGTCGTCAAGGCGAGCCGCGACCAGCGCCAGGAGCGCGAAGCGCGCGAGGCGGCCGAGCGTGTGCTCGAGGAGCAGCGCGTCCGCGAGCGTGCCGCCCGCCATGCGTTGAGGCGCGCCCGGGTCGTGGCGGTCGGCTGCATCCTGCTCGCGACGATCGCGCTCGCCGCCGCCGGTTACGCGTATGTGAACGCCGTACGGGCGCGACGCGCCGAACGCCTGGCGCAACAGAACCGGGCGCTCGCCGAGCAGGCGCGCAATCATGCGGAGCACCTTCTCGGCTATCTTGCGGACGATTTCGAACGGCAGCTCGAGAGTTTCGGGCAGCTGAAGGTCATCGCCGAGTTCACCCAGCGGCAGATCGACTACTTCCATGCGCTGCCGCCGGAGTTGCGAAGCCCGGCGACCCTGCGCTACGGCGCCCTCGCGCTGATCGATCACGCGCAGACGCTGCGCGAGCTCGGGGATTACGACACGGGCATCCGCAATCTCCACGAGGCGATGGGTCTGCTGGCGCAACTGCGCCGTGGCGAGCACCCCTCCCAAGCGACCGAGATCGCACTCGGGCGCGCGCAGAGCGCACGCTGCCTGATCGTCACCGTGCGCGATCCGACGCGCGGGCTCGCCGCGTGCCACCAGGCAGTCGCCCTGCTTCGGCCGCTCGCCGAGCAGCCCGGGGCCTCGGTGGCGGCCCGGCAGGCGTACCTCGAGTCGCTCACCGGTCTGGGCTGGGCGGAGCAGAACTTCGACGTCGACTATCAGGGGGCCGAGCGGGCGACGGCCGAGGCGATGCGGATCGCGTCCGCCTTGGGGGCGGCGAACTTGAAGCAGTTGCAGATCAGCGCCGACTACGCCTTCGCGGGCGCGTGGCGGGTGAACGCGCTCGTCAACCTCGACCGCAACCAGGAAGCCTTGCGGGTCGGCAAGCAGGTCCTGGCGGTGACGGATGGAGTACTCGCGCAGCGCCCCTGGTACCGAATGACCCTGGATGCGAAGGAGATCACGGAGAGTACCCTGGCCCAAGCCGCCGGGGACGAACTCGACCCGCGGGCCGGAGCGTCATATGGCAGGGCGGAGCTGCAAGCGGCGCAGGCGATCCTGCGGCTCGATCCCAAGAACGTGGACATGCGCAACAACCTCGGGCTCGCGATCACGGACGTGTGCGTGCCGCTCTGGGCTCGCGGGCGGCTGCGCGAGGCGCTCGGCTGGTGCCATCAGGCGCTCGATGCCTGGGTCGGGGTGTCGAAGCGGCTGAGCGGCGGCTTCGTCGTCCAGGTCCGCTACGTGGCCGCCCGCACCGCCCGCTGGCAGGCGGTCGCGGGTGACCTGCCCGGTGCCCTGCGCACGGGCGCGACCGCCAATCGCCTCACGGATTCCTGGCCCCCGCATCAGGCGCCGACCGGCGGCGGTTGGTTCGCGATCTCACTCGACGAACCGGCGGCGGCGGCCGAGGTGGCCTACGAGCGCGGCGATTTCGCTGCGGCAAGTCACATCGCGCAGGCCGCCATGAAGCGCCTGACGGCCGCCAAGGTGAAGGGTGCCGGCACCCTCGCGCGCGCCCATCTGCTCTATGCCTTCTCGCGGGTCTACGGCCGCGCCGAGTACCAGCTCGGCCACTTCGCCGCCGCGGCCGGTGCCGCGCGCCTCGCACTCGCTCAGGCCAAGATCGTCGCCCCTTTCGCCTCCTCGGTGCTGGCGAGCGAGCGTGACCGGGCGCGGATCTCGACGTTGCTCGCGATGGCGCTCGCGCGCCAGGGCGAGTGCCCGCAGGCCGCGCAAGTCATCGGGCCGGTGGTGGCCTTCGAGGAGGGTCTGCTTCGGCGCAATCACGGCGACGTCTGGGTGCCTTACGATCTCGCGCGCGCAATCTACGCCGAATCCTCGTGCCGCCCGCGCGATCGCGCGCGTCTGCGTGCGCGAGCGGTGACGCTGCTCGACCGGCTGCCACCGGCACTCCAAGCCCTGCGCGACGTGAGGCGGTTGCGCCGATCGGTCGCCGGTGGGCCGGCGCCGACGGCCCGGGCATCCGGCCGATCCGGCGTATCGGAGTCGCGCGCGCAGTGAGTCGAACGTCGCGGCCGAGGCAGGCGATCAGGCCCGGCCCGGTTCGTGCTCGCGATGGTAGCGATGGATGGTCCACAGGTAACTCTCCATCAGCGAGTCCTTGCCCAGTCTGGCAAGGACCTGCCGACGGCGCGCTGCGCCCGATGTCTTGGCGAGCTTCGTGCGGGCTCGCGAGAAGTGATCGAGTTGATGGCGGTACTGCCACAGCAGTTCTCGCGTGGCCATCTTGTTCTGGTGCAGTTCCCAGACGCCGAGCACGAGTGCCGGCAGGCCCAGCACGAACGTCAGCGTGTTCGCGAGTGAAATGCCGAGTATCGGATGCAGTCGATTCGCGGAGTTGCCGAGCATGACGAGGCTCGCGATCACGAGCAGGATGATCGCGAACAAGAACCGTTTCAGCCACCGAGTCCGCCGTCCGCTGCGCTCCAGGCGCTCGACCTTGCGGGCGAAATACCGGCGCTGGCTCTCGATCCAAGCCGCCTCGACACCATCGAGGCACGGTTCGTGCGCGGCGACGACGGGGCCGTCCGCCGGCCGTCCGAGTCCGGTCAGCACGTGCGCGATCCAGCTGAAGCCGTGAAATCGGCTGATCCCGGAGAGGGCAATGATTTCGTCGGCATCGACGAGGTGATCCGCGCCGGCCACGGACAGATAGAACTTCGCCCGCAATGTCTCGGCGAGCGCGCGATACATCAGGTGTTTGCCGAACCAATGACGTCCATTGAGGAGCAAGTACAGTCCGAAGCCCGACAGCAGGACAAAGAGGTAGGCCAGCAGCAGCATCCGGGTCGCGTCGAACTTGTCGTATGCGAGATAGGCGAGACCCATCAGGAACGTCGTCACGGTGAAGAACACGAAGAGACGATCGGATCGCGCCTGAAAGTGCAGCGCGAGCGCATCGGCCTTGCCGTACTGCGCATCGATCTGTTCGAGCCAGGAACGCGCCGCACCCGGCAAGGGCACGTCGTCCGTCAGCGAGCCGAGCAGCGAGTCGACGGCTGTGTGCGCCCCTCGGCGGGTGGCGATCAGTCGATACTCGTGGTTGTAGGCATTGAGTTCGGTGAGTTGCTCGTGCAACGGCTTGGGCATCGAAGCCCAGCGCTGCAACACGTCGTCGCCGAGACCCGCCAGATAACAGGGTATGACCGGATTTGCGCCGGACGAGCCGCCGCGGCGCGCCGTCGGAATCCAATAGACGAGCCGGGAGTCCGGATCCTGCTCGGCCGGCGCATCGCTGAACAGGAACGGGCGCTCCTGCGGCCTGTCGTCCGACCGCAGACCCAGGTATCGCAGCACCGTGTCGGCGGTGCCGCCGGGCGCCATGGATGGTTCGCCATCCCACACGGCAAGCAGCAGATGGCAGGTCCTGATCAGCGTTCGGGTGAGGTTCAGATAATGCGCTTCGCGATGCTCGCCCTCGCGCACCTGACCCGCGGCCGCCGACTCCGCTGCCAATGAAAGCTCCGTACGATGCACATTCGGCCGCGCGAGCACCGCCTCGAGCTCGCGGAGCGCTTCGTCCTCGAAATCCGCCGCGTAGTGCTGCAGCGGCAGCGGCAGCACCGCGTCGACGCCCAAACCCAGATCGAGCGCCGACCGTGCCACCAGGAGATCGGCGCCGCTCGCCATGCCGGCCATCAACCGGATCTCCGTGTTCGGCAGAGCCGCGCGGATCTGCTGCAAGAATTCGGTGACCGCGGCCTGCAGCCGCGGCCTGTCCCTTGGATCGAGATCCCGATGTCCGGATACGCCGATGATGAATGGCGCGTCGCTCGCGGACACCGCGATCTGACGAACAGCCGCCGAACCCGCGGGCATCAGATCAGGCCTTGCACAAGCGAGAACCGGGTTGTCCGTGCCATGCCAAAAAGCGCCTTTGCGAAACCTCGGCGTTCCGCGACTCGACCGTGTTGCAAGCGTCCTGCGATTCTCACCGACTCGCCGGTGGCTGGCAACGGCGTCTGCATCCGATGTCGCGCGTTCGTGGCAGACAAGGCCACGCCGCGCGCGCGGCCTCACCGTCCCTTCGGTGGGAGTCCTGCGGACGAGTACACGTTCTTCGGATTCCAGAGCATCCAGCCGTCCGTGCCGGCCGCATCGGCGGCCGCGATTTCGGCCTGGATCTGCGGCGCACCGAACGGGCGCCGGTCGAAGGCGTAGTCCCGAAAGGCCTGCAGCCACGGCCGCAGTCGATCCGGCCGCTCGCCGGTCCGCTCGAGCGCGCGCTGCAGCGATCGCAGCACGATCGCGTGCGGATCGGACACCGGATCGCGGCACCCGGGAATGCCGTACTGAAACGAGGACGGATAGAGCATCGGCGAGAGATAGTCGACCTGCGCCAACGCCGAACCCAGCGTCTGCCCGATGTCGGTGTCGTTTTGATTCCAGCAGACGTAGCCGAAGACGTCCGCGGCGGTGAACACGTTGTATGGCGCGAGCGCGGCGCGGGCCTGCGCCAGGAAGCCGGAGACCGCCGCGACGCGGTTCTGCTGCGTGCCCGGGCGCGAGAACACGAGACCTCGGTCGTCCGGAAAGCGCACGTAGTCGAACTGGATCTCGTCGAACCCGGCCTGCGCGGCCTCGACGGCGAGATCGACGTCGTAGTCCCAGACTGCATGGTTGAACGGATCCGTCCACGCGAGCTTCTCGCCGTCCCGCCAGACCGCACCGCTCGCGGTGTGCACCGCGAGGTCGGGCCGGGCCTCGGCCAGCACGTCGTCCTTGAACACGACGATGCGCGCGATGCTGTAGATCCCCTCGGCATGGAGCGAGGCGACGAGCGCGGGCAGGTTGGGGATCAGCCGCGGCCGCACCGCGTGAATCGCGATCGCGAGCGGCACGCGGCTTGGATAGGCGACGATTCCCCGGTCGCCCTTGACGTCGACGACCAGGGCGTTGACGGCGGTCGTGCGGGCGAGCGCGAGGGCCGCGTCGCGCAGCCGGCGATCGGCGATGCCGTACGAGGACAGGTAGAGCGCCCTGGGTACGAGCGCGGGCAACGCAATCACACCGTCCGAGCGCTCGAGTCGTTCGGGGGTCAACCACTCGCGCGCGTGACCGTACGCACGCACCCCGATGCGCGCTCCCGTCCCCTCGAGCGTGAAGCCGCCGTCGGAACCGGTGCGTGTCGTGCGCGTGCCGAGCGTGATGATCGCATCGGCGAGCGGGCGCCGGGTTGCCGCATCCACCACCCGGCCTCGAATTTGATTCGCGCCGGCGTCGCCGGCAAACAGCGCGGTGAGCAGCACGAAGAGCCCGAAGTGGCGGCTCATCGGGAACCCTTCGGTGCGGCTTGCGATGGGTGGTGCTTCGGTGCGGGGTCGAGGAGTCTCGCAAACGCCGCTCCGACGTCGTGGTCGGTCACGATGAAGCGCGGCAGCGCCAGCAGCGGGTCCTTTGGTCCCGCGGGCCTGCGTTCGATCGACACCGCGGCGACGTAGCCCGCCGCGCCGGCCTCGCGCATCAGATCGGGGTCGTAGATCCCGAACGGCCATGCCAGCAGGTCCACGTGAACGCCGAGCCGGTGCTCGAGGACGGCTTTGGAGAGGACGAGCTGCCGTTGCACGAACGCGCGATATCGACGGGGGTCGAGTCGTGCCTTTTCGGTCTTGAAGTTCGGATGCCAATAGGTATGCGACTCGACGTCGAACAGTCCGCTACGCACGAGCTCCGCGAGCTGCGGCCACGTCATCGCGTAGGAGGCGTTGGAGATCGCGGACGGATAGATGAAAAGGGTGACCGGCACGCCCCAGGTGCGCACCAGCGGAAACATGACCGTGTACACGGAGCGGCGCCCGTCGTCGGCGGTGATGACGACCGCGTGCGGCGGTGGCGGTGGGCCCGCGCCGCGGCGATAACGGACATAGTCACGCAGCCGGATCACGTGGTAGCCATGGGTCCGCAGGTAGCGCAGCTGCCATTCGAACGTGCCCGGTCGGACCGTCATTTCGTCGTGCACCGTGGCGTCGAAGTGGTGGTACACGAGGATGGGCACGGTGACGTCGGCGGCGACGGCCCGCGGGGACACGCAAGCCAGTGCGACCATCAGCGCGGCGAGGAAGGCGCACCATTGCAGCGGCGATCTCATCGGGAGCCGGGTGGCCGACGCCGTATCGGCAACGACTAGGCGGAGCGCTGGCCGAATACGACGTATACCTTGCGCAGGAGCGACCGAACGTCCCAAACCCCGCGTGTATTGGCCGGAAAATACACCGCGTCGCCCTGGCGAATCTCGATCGCCGCCGAGCCATCGGGAGTGAACGTGCACTCGCCGAGCACGAAGTAGCAGAACTCCGCGAGCACGACCTGACGCCGCCAGACGCCCGGACTGCATTCCCAGAGTCCGGTCTCGGTGACGTCGTCGGCGCCTTCGAAGGACTTCGCGCGGATCATCGCGATCGGCGGATGGAGCGGCATGGCCACCGGGGACGCCTGTCCCAAATCGCCGGCGAGTTCCTCGGCGCGAAATTTGACGATCCCCATGCATCCTCCTCGTCGATCGTACGGCGCATCGCGTGCGCCGCGACGGCAGGTTTGGCGGGAGGTGATGCTACACCATCCCGACCGAGAGGCGCCGCGCACGATGGGCCGACGACGGCGTCGGGACGGTCACCGGTTCGGGACCTGGACAGTCCGCGCGCATCGGCGCTACCTTAACCGGACTCATGGCTCGCGACTCGAACAGGCAGCATTCCGTCGTCGCGCCCGAGGCGACGATGGCGGCCCCCGCGAATCCGGATGCCGACGCGCCATTGGACCGCGTGTATTGGCTGGACGCGGTTTCCCTGCCGGATTCTTCGGCCGGACCGATCCCGTCGGCGGCGGATGTCGTGATCGTCGGTGCGGGCTACACGGGTCTGTCCGCGGCGCGCGAGACGGCCGCCGCGGGGCGCACGACCGTCGTACTCGATGCCGGCCCGATCGGCGGCGGTTGTTCGTCCCGCAACGGCGGACAGGTGGCGTTCAGCTTCAAACCCGGTCTCGACGAACTGGCGGTTCGGCACGGTCGTTCGGTCGCCGACCGGCTCTACGAGGAAGGATACGAGGCGATCGCGCAGCTGCGTCAGGCCGCTCGTGACGGCACGCTCGACAGCGACTGGCGGGAGGTGGGGTCGTTCTGTGGCGCCCACAGTCCTCGACACCTCGAGGCGCTGCAACGGAAAGTCGACGAACTGCCGGAGCCGTTGCGGCAGCGCGCCTCGATCGTCACTCGCGATCGGCTCGACGAGGAAATCGCTTCGCCGCTCTACCATGGCGGCCTCGTCGTCCACGACGACGCCGCGGTGAACCCGGCGCGCCTGGTCGTTTCCCTCGATGCGCGCGCGCGTGCCGCGGGCGCGAGAATCTACGGACATACCGCGGTGCAGGCGATCGATCGCGGTGGGCGCGAAATGGAGCTCGCGACGACCGGTGGGCGAATTCGCGCGAAACAGGTGCTGATCGCGACCAACGGGTACACCGGCCGGTTCGCGCCGTGGCACCGCCGCCGGGTGATGCCGATCGGCAGCTACATCGTCGCAACCGAGGCGCTCGATCCGGCGTTCGTGCGCCGCTTGATTCCGCGAGGTCGCAACATCGGGGACACCCGCCGCGTCGTCACCTACGTGCGCCCGTCGCCCGACGGACGGCGCATCCTGTTCGGCGGTCGCGCGTCGGCGGGCGAGCGGGAAGCGACCCGGGTGGTCCCGCGGATGCGCGCGATGATGACGGAGATGTTTCCAGACCTCGCGCGGGTGCGCATCACCCATGCGTGGATGGGTTTCGTCGCGTACACGTTCGACACGATGCCGCACCTGGGCGAGTGCGATGGCCTCTACCATTGCCTCGGGTACTGTGGTCAGGGCGTCCCGCATGCGATCTACTATGGGCGAAAAGTCGGGCTGCGCATGCTGGGCGCACCGGGTGGCGACAGTGCGCTGGCCGGGCTCCAATTCCCGGGCCGACCGTACTACACGGGCTGGCCCTGGTTTCTGCCCGCGGCGGTCGCCTTCTACCGGCTGCGTGATCGTCTGGCGATCTAGCGGAGGATCGAGTCCTCGAGTCGGCCCTGCGCCGCGGCCATGATCGTACGGCGTACGAGGGCTTCGAACAGCGGCAGCTTGTGGCCGTTGTCGGCGAGCGGTGTCGCGTCCTCGATCGCGGCCGCGGCCGCGGCGGTTGCGCGCTTCTCGTCGATCACCGCCCCGACCAGCTGGCGCGCGGCATTGACCGCACGGTGTGGTGCCGGCGCGGCGGCGCCCAGGATCACCGCGGCGTCGCGGCACCGTCCACCGGGTTCGAGATCGAGGACGACCGCGACTTCGGCGAGCGGCCAGTCGAAGGCATCCTTCTCGCCGCGCTTCGAATGGGCCATCCGTATGCCCTCGCTAATCGGTGGCAGGTGCACGGCATGGAGAATCTCCCGGGGTTGCAGGATGTTCTCCCGCGTGAGATCACCGGCGGGTGGAGTCAGGAACACCTCGAGCGGCAGACGTCGCGAGCCGCCGGCCGCATCGGTCAGTTGCACGTCCGCGCCGAGGGCCACCAGCACGGTCGCGAGCGTGGACGGATGGACGATCGCACAGCGTCGATTGTCGAAGATCGCGTGATAGCGGTTGTCACCGTCGTGCGCGAAGCAATGCACGCCGCCCCGGCGCAGGCAGCGGTGGTGGCGCGATCGAAAATACCAGCAGCGCGGCCGTTGCAGGAGGTTGCCGCCGAGCGTCGCGACGTTGCGGATCTGCGGGCTGGCGGCGCCGGCCGCGGCGGCGGCGAGCGCCGGGTAGCGCCGGCGAATCCGCGCGTCGGCGGCGAGCGCCGCGAGCGTGATCCCGGCGCCCAGGCGTGCGCCGTCGCGCTCCAGGTCGATCGCGCCGAAGTCGGCGATGTCGCGCAGACCGATGAGTCGCGCCGGGGCGAGCAAGCCTTCCTTCATCAGATCGAGCAAATCGATGCCGCCCGCCATCACGATCGCGCCATCGGTCGCGCCATCCGTCAGCGCCATCGCCTCCGCGCAGATCGTCGAGGCGGCCGACGCCGCGGCGGACGGGGATTCTGCCGTCGTCCAGGCGAACCGCTTCATCATGGCGCATCCCGCGACGGGATCTTGCCGAGCGCGGCGAGGACGGCGGCGGGCGTGATCGGCAAGCTGCGCAAGCGCACACCGATCGCGTTGTAAACCGCATTGGCGATCGCGGGCGCGGTCGCGATGTTCGCGGGCTCGGCGATGCCGTAGGCGTCGGTCGCGCTGTTCGCCTGGTAGTTCTCCAGCACGATCACCTCGATGTCGGGCGTCTCGCACGCACCGGCGAGCTTGTACTGCTCGAGGTTCGCATTGACCATGTGCCCGGTGTGTCGGTCGAGCAGGCGTTCCTCGAACAACGCAAAGGACATTCCCATCAGCACGCCGCCTTGCACCTGGCTCTCGATCAGGCGCGGATTGATCGGCCGGCCGCAATCCTGTACCGCGACGACCCGTTCGACCCGCACGATGCCCGTCTCGGTGTCCACCGCGACGGTCGCGAATTGCACGCCGCCGAGATATTGCCGAGCGATGGCTGCATCACCCATGCGGACGTCGAAGCCAGCATAATCATCGGCTCGCGAGGCGACCGCACTCACGAAGTCGGTGCGCGAGCGGGCGGCGGCCTGCGCCAGAGCGATGCTGCGCGCCGGATCGTCGCGCACCCCTATCCGGCCCTCGTGTGCGAACAGGGCGGCAGGGTCCGCGTCGAGCAACGGCGCGGCTTCGCGAAACAGCGATTGCAGCACGTGCCAGGCCGCGGTGCGCGCCGGGGGCGTGATGGACGCCGTCGTCCGGCTGCCGTAGGAAGGTGGTCCGGCGGGAAAGCGGGTGTCGCCGATCCGTACCGTGATCGCCTGCGGCGTGAGTCCGAGCACCTCGGCGACCACCTGCGCCATCACGGTGCCGGTGCCGGTGCCGATATCCTGTACCCCGGAAAACACCTCGACCGAGCCGTCGCGATGGACCCGGACCTCGCAGGCCGCGTTGAGTTGCACGTTCGTCATCCACAGCGACTGTGCGCACCCGATCCCGCGTTTGATCGGGCCCGGATCCGCGGCCGGTGGTCGGCGTTCGAACCAGCCGCTGCGTTGCGCGCCGATGCGTCGCTCCTCGCGGCGCACCGGACTCGGGTCGATCCGGTCGCGCAACGCGAGTGGATCGATGCCGAGGCGTTCCGCGAGCTCGTCGACGGCCTGCTCCATGCCCCACGCGCCCGGCACCGCGCCCGGTCCACGCATCGCACATCCGGCACCCGCGTTCGTGAACACGTCGTGCTGCTCCCCGAGGAAATTCGCGCACGGGTACAGCCGCTCGGCCAAGCTCCAAACCCCGGCGCCGAGCCCGACGCCGGCGCTTCCGTAGCTCGTCAGCCGCACGGCGGTCAGGGTGCCGTCGCGGCGTGCGCCGAGCCGCAGGCGCTGCCAGGTGCTCGGGCGATTGCCGGCGTCGATCTGTTCTTCCTCGCGATCGAGCACGATGCGCACCGGCGCGCGCGCCTGGCGCGACAGGCCCACCGCGAGGCGTCCATAGACGCCGAGGGTCGACTTCGAGCCAAAGCCGCCGCCGATCGCCTTCGCGATCACGCGAACCGCGGCGAGGGGCAGGCCGAAGGCCTCCGCCAGTTCGTGGCGCACGCCGCTCGTATATTGGGTCGAGACGTGAACGGTGAGCCCGTCGGCACGCCAGTCGGCGACGATCGCATGTGGCTCGAGACAGCAATGGGTTTGCACCTGGGTCGCGTAATCGGATTCGACCTCGACGTCGGCGTCGGCAAACCCGCGCGCGACGTCGCCGCGGTCGACGATGGCCGGTCCCCGAACGTTGCCGTGCAGCGGCAATCCCGCCGGCGCGGGGTAGCCGGAGGCGCTGCCCCGCGGCGCATCGTCGGCGGTGTAGACCGGTGGTGCCGTCGGCCGGCGCGCGGTCGCAAGGTCGACCACGAACGGCAGCGGTTCATAGTCGACCTCGATGCGTTGCAAGGCCTCTTCCACCGCGGCCAGCGAGTCGGCGGCGACGGCGGCGAGCGGTTGACCGACGTAGCGCACGGTCGACGCGTTCGATCCGTGCGGCGCGGTTGGCTGCGCGAGCACTTCGACGGCGCGCACGCCGGGCGCCCGCAGTGCCGCGGATGCGTCGATCGAGCGAATCCGCGCGTGCGCAAAGCGCGAGCGCAGGATGCGCCCGTGGAGCATGCCGGGAAGCCCGACGTCGACGGTGAACCGGCTCGCGCCGGTGACTTTGTCCCGGGCGTCCAGGCGCGTGGCCGATCGGCCGATGATCGCGAGCTCGGCGTTCGGCGCGAGCGGTGGCGGCTCGTCCGCCGGGATCGATCGGACGATCCGCGCGAGGTCGACGCCGAGGATCCCGTAAGGGAACGGCTCGGCGCGGGTCGGGGAATCGCTGGGTCCGCCGGCGGAATCGTCGCCGGCATTCATGGGGCGGGGTCCTTGCGCAACCGGTGCATCGCGGCGAGGACGTGCGGGTAGGTGCCGCAGCGGCACAAGTTGCCGCTGATCGCCGCGCGGACGTCATCGGGTTGGCAGTCCGGTTGGTCATTCAGCAGGGCGGCGCAACTCATGACCATCCCGGGCGTGCAGAAACCGCATTGCACGGCATCCTCGTCGATGAAGGCCTGCTGTACTGGATGCAGTTCATCCGCCGTCGCCAAGCCCTCGATCGTGGTCACCTGCCGGTGTCCTACGCCGACCGCGAGCAACATGCAGGAACACACCGGCGAGCCGTCGAGCCAGACGGTGCACGCGCCGCAGGCGCCGCGGTCGCAGGCGATCTTCGTGCCGGTCAGTCCGAGAGGGCCGCGCAGCGCCTGCGCGAGCGTGGTCCGGGCCTCCACCTCGATCACCCGGGTCGTGCCGTTGACCTCGAGCGTCACGGTCGATCGGCCGAATTGCGCGCTGGGATCGGATTGCTGCATGCGATGGCTCCGCGTCACCCAATGCGCGCCATCTTGCCCCCTCATGCGCCGTCGCGTCGATACCCGGAATTACGTATGGACGAGCAGGGTCTTCACGAGATCCCGGCGGGGATGAAGCCTCTCAATTCGCGCGCCCATGACAATCCAAATTCGCGATAATCCGGCCACCATACTCGCGCCAAACCTTCCGCGCGAGCCTCCTGGCGTGTGGGGTCGCGTCAGCCGTGCGCAGCGTCGACTCGATGTCGCCCATCCAGAGGAGGTTGATTCCAGGGCTGATGCACCCTTGCTGCTCGAGCGACGCATGGACGAGCCTCCATGCGGACACCTCGTCGGGGTCGATCAGGCTTTGCTGGACTTTCGGTCCAATGTCGAGAATTGCATCCATGCTGCCGCGCTCGGCGGCTTGTCGCGCATCGCGGATCGCCCTCGCGGGATTCGCCGCGATCCCCGGACAGCCTTGGAACTCGCAAATCCCGAGCTGTCCCTGCGCGTCTGGCAGCGCGGCCGCGGATTCTCGCAGCATCGCCCCCGCGGTGACGGCGTTCGGTCCGGCTCCGGCCGCTCCCTGCTGGCCGGCGATGATCGCGATCGCCAATTCATATTGGGCTTGCGGGAAGCCCTCGATCGCCGCATTCCGCAACCACCGCTGCATCCCGATGAGAGTACCGGCGTTCCGGGACATCAGCCATGCGCTGCCGCCGTTACCGGCATTGGCCTTCGCACCGACCATCGCCATGATCTCATCGAGGTCGATGCTCTGCGCGCACACGGCGTCGACGCGCTGATCGTAGGCGACGTCCGCATTGACCGCCGCGTCGAACCAAGCCGCATCCAGGGGCGGTAGCCGCCGCGCCTCCGTCCGCTCGGCGGAGGCGAACCGGTCGAGCGTCGCCGGCGGTCTTCCCAAGGAACACTGTTGATAAGCGAATTCGCCAAGCACGTTGACCGCGGTCGCATCGCCCATGATGGCGCGGCGCTTCAGGCGCCCGACCGCTCCGGCGATGTCTCCACCGGCGAGCTCTCCGATCAACCGGTCGCTCGCCCCGAGCTGTCGCATGATCCATGCGAGCCCGGTCTGCTCCGATCTCGCGGCGGTGAGCGCGGCGGGCGGCCGGGTCCATGGTGTCGGGACGCTCGCTCGCCTTGCCTCATCCGCGGACCATGCGGCAACCGGGGCGTGAGCGCGCCGATGCCAGGTGATTCCGGTCCCATCGTTCGCGCCCGGGGGCGAGCGATGATGGCCGGTCGCGGTTGGGTGGTTCGATTCGAGCGCGATCCAAGCGCCGACTCCGATGACGGCGACGGCCAATCCGGTGATGACTCGATGTTTGCGCATGGAGCACCCTCATACCGCAAGGGCCCGTGCTGATTGCGGGCCGAACGCACGTGGACGACGGGGCGGGTCGCGCGCCACGCTATGCGCCGCGCCGACCATCCTGTTGCGATGCGCGGGCTCTCCGCCCCCTGAGGAATGCGATCGTCACCGGCAGCAGCGACACCACGATGATCAGGATCGTGACGACCCCGAAGTTGCGCTTGACCAGTGGGATGTTGCCGAAGAAATATCCGCCACCGACGAACAGCAGCACCCAGCCGAGCGCGCCGATCGCGTTGTAGCCCTGGAAGCGGCCATAGGGCATGCGTCCGACTCCGGCGACGAACGGCATGCAGGTGCGGATGATCGGCAGGAAACGCGACAGCGCGATGGCCTTGCCGCCGTGACGCCCGAAGAACGCCTCGGTGCGGCGCAGATACTCCACCTTGAGCAGACGGTAACGGCCGGTGAAGGCCGGCGGCCCGAGCACGCGGCCGACCGCGTAGTTCACGGTATTGCCCAGCACGGCGGCGACCGTCAGCACGACCGCGACGAGCGGTGCGCTCAACGTACCATGGGTATCGATCGCCGCGAGCGCGCCGACGCCGAACAGCAGCGAGTCTCCGGGCAGGAAGGGGGCGACCACCAGACCCGTCTCGGCGAAGATCACCGCGAACAGGATCACGTACGTCCACACGCCCACCTGTGCGAGCAGCGCCGCGAGGTGGCGGTCGAGGTGCAGCACGAAATCGACGAGCCAGGCGATCATCCGCGACAGTCTAATGGACTGCGTGCGCAAACCACAGCATCTCCGTCGGCCAGAGCGCGCGACGAGCGACCGAGCAGCAGCGATCGGGTCGGCGGGGCGACTCCCCGCATGCTTGCGGCCGCGCGGTGGGAAAACTTCACGATCCCTTGGGCAAACCCTGGGTTCTTCTTCATGCAGCGAGTCGCCGAACACGCGATCGTGCGCGGGTGCCGCTTCGATTCCCGCCGGATCGGGCGATGAGGCGACTGACAACGTCATCAACTGTGAGGAGAACCCCGTGATCCCTATTCGTCGTCTGTTCCATCGCGGCCTGCGCGCGATGATTCCGGCCACGTTCGCCACCGCGTGTCTCGGTCTGTGGTCGCTCCCGGGTCATACCGCCGAGGTGCGCACGGGCGAGCAACCGACGCAACTGGTCGTGCGCTACGGTGACTTGAACCTCGGCAGCCGTGAGGGCGTCGATCGACTCTACCTGCGCATCGTCGCCGCTGCGCGCGATGTGTGTGGACACGAGGACGGACGCTCGCCCGCGGCCTGGGCTCGATTGCGCGCCTGCTCCGAGCAGGCGATCGGACGCGCGGTCGCGACGGTCGGTAATGTGGATCTGGCCGAAGTGCATGCACTGAGGACCGGCCGGCGGTCCGACTCGCGGCAGCTGCTGATCGCGAGGTAGCCGGATCGACGCGGCCGGCCGGGGTCGCGTCAGCCGGCCGGCCGCCCGTGCAGGGTGAGGTCCAGCTTGTGACCGACCTGCGCGGCGACTTCGTCCTGCAGCGCGAACACCGCATCGACGCCGCGCTCGACCTTGAGCGACCAGAGCGCTCGGTTGGTCTGGGTGTCGATGAGGTGCGCGGTCACCCGAAGCGTGTTTCCGCCGCGTTGCATGCTGCCTCAGATCACATAGCGGACCCCGAGGCGACGGCCTTCCGCACCGGCATCGAGTATCGGCCGGCCGGTCGCGGACGAGGATGAGCGCGCGACGACATTGAGCGCCGGCATGCCGGCGAGTTGATGGTGAACGGTGTCGGTGATGCCGATCGCGATGTAACGGTCGTCGACCGAGTCGCTGAGGCTCTCGAACGGCAGTACCGCAATGGTGCGCGATTGCACTGCGGCGATCTCGACGCTGCGCCGGTGCGCCTCGTGCCACTGCATTCGGACAACCCAGAGGCCCGCCAGCAGTGCGGCGGCGAGCCCCATCATCCACCATCGGGACGATGCGCGGACGCGCGATCGCCAGCGCGTCGATGGTCGCTGCGGCGTCGGCGCACCGCGGTCGGCGGTCGGCGCGGTCGCGGTCGGCCCGGCGGGTTGCGGCGCCGCAGCGGTCGCCGGACCGAGCGTCTCGACCGAGGGAATCCAGCGGTAGCCGCGGCCTCGCAGCCCCTCGACGTAGCGTGGATGCCGCGGATCGTCGCCGAGCGCGTCGCGAAGGAGCTTCACGCGCTGATTCAGGGTCTCGGGCCCGACCACGGCCTTGGGCCATACCCGTTCCATCAGCGCCTCGGTGGTCACGAGGTTCGGGGCGGCGCGCACCAGTGCG
>JAJXYR010000198.1 GCA_021780475.1 Pseudomonadota bacterium | reverse complement strand
GCGGCCAGCGCGGCGGTCGCCGCCGGCGTCGCGGTGGTCGCGGTGTTTGCGCTGCAGCAGCGCGCCGATACGCCGACGCTCGGATTGCATCGGCCGCGGTTCGCGAACACCCTGGCCGCGGTACCGCGTGCGCGGGCGTCCGTCGTCGCCGACGCCAATCGCGAGCCGCTCTCCTACACGGTGCCGGCGGCTCAGGCCGAGGTGCCGGCCGCGCTGCCGCCCGCGCGCCTGACCAACTACGTGTTCGCGCACAGCGAATACAGCTCGTTCCTCGGCCAACGCAGCCTGTTGTCCGGATTGATCGCGGAGCCGGATACGACGACGATGATCGAGCCGCCTGCCACGGTGATCCAGCCGCCCGCCACGGTGACGGCGGCGAAGTCGGTTCATAGCGGCGGTCCATGATCAGGCTGGTTCCGGTGCGTGCCGCACGAGCTTGGCACTGCACGGTCGTGGGCACGCTGCTCGCCGCCGCGCCGTTGCTCGCCTCCTCGCACGAAGATCCGCGCGAGTGGCTCCAGAAAATGAGCCAGGCCCTCGCCACGCGAAACTACGACGGGACCTTTTTCCACCTGAGCGACGGCCGCGTCGAGGCGATGCGGATTACGCACAGCTATCAGAACGGCCGCGCCACCGAGCGGCTCCAGTCGCTCGAGGGGGCGGGGCGCGAATACATCCGCAAGGATGGCCGCCTGACCTGTTATCTGCCCGACAAGCATCGAATCCTGGTCGAGACGAGCCCCGGCGGCGGTCCGTTCCTGAGCGCGCTGCCCCGTTTCGGTGACGGCGCGGACCAGTACTATCGCATCGACGCGCTGCCGGACGCGCGCGTGCTCGGCAAGCCCGTGCACGTGATCGTCGTGTCTCCAAAGGATCATTACCGCTTCGGCTACCGCCTGTGGCTCGATGCCAAAACGGCGATGCCGTTGAAGACCCAGCTTTGCGATTCGCGCGGCCGCGTCCTCGAACAGATCCTGTTCGCGAGCCTGAAAATGCCGAAGTCGATTCCGGCGCGCGATCTGGAACCGAACCTGTCGACCGTGGGTATGCAGCGGGTCGTGCAAAACCCGGCCGGCCGGGCGACCCCCGGCGCCGCCGATTTCCGCGCCGCCGAACTGCCGCCGGGCTTTCACCTGACGGTCGCCGGCGCGCAAACCATCGGTACGGCCAAGAGGCCGGCCGAGCATCTCGTCTATTCCGACGGGCTCGCGACGGTCTCGGTGTTCGTCGAGCCGGGCCGCGCACGCGGTGCCGAAGCGATCGCCACCGCCGCGACCGGCGCCGGGCCGCAGGCCTCTGCGCCGATGCACGGGCTCGCGCGCCTCGGCGCGGGCTTCGCGTTCTCGACCGTCGTGCAGGGCCACCAGGTCACGGCGGTCGGCGAGGTGCCGGCCGAGACCGTCGAGTTCATCGCGCAGGCGGTCAAGGCGTTCGGCGATGATTCGATGCCGCAGCCGCGGCTGCCGCCGGCGATGTCGTCGGCATCGCATTTGTCGAACCCGCGGCATTGAGCAAGGCCCGCCGGTTTTCGCTGCTGTCTCGCCCCGGCTGCCATCTGTGCGAGGAGCTGCTCGCGGCGCTCGGCGCCGTGCCGGCGGCCGCGGCGCTTCCGGTCGATGTGCGGGACGTCGATGCCGACCCGGCGCTGCGCGCCCGCTACGGCCACAAGATTCCGGTTCTGCTGCTGGACGGAGAGTTGGTCTGCCACGGGCGTCTGGACCTCGAGGAAGTGCATAAAGCACTCGCGACCCCGCGATGACCGGTATAATCCGGGGCTTTGCCGCCGCCCGGACTAGATGAAGAATATCCGCAATTTCTCGATCATCGCGCATGTCGACCACGGCAAATCGACGCTTGCCGACCGCTTCATCCAGGTCTGCGGCGGGCTCGACGCGCGTGAAATGCAGGCCCAGGTGCTCGACTCGATGGACCTCGAGCGCGAACGCGGCATCACGATCAAGGCGCAGAGCGTCACGCTCGCGTTTCATTCGGCCGACGGAGAAACCTACCAGCTGAACTTCATCGACACTCCGGGGCACGTCGATTTCTCGTACGAGGTGTCGCGCTCGCTCGCCGCCTGCGAGGGGGCTTTGCTGGTCGTCGACGCCGCCCAGGGCGTCGAAGCGCAGAGCGTCGCGAACTGCTACACGGCGATCGAGCAGGGTCTCGAGGTGCTGCCCGTCATCAACAAGATCGATCTGCCGTCCGCCGATCCGCCCAAGGTGATCAACGAGATCGAGGAGATCATCGGCATCCCGGCCGCGGACGCCGCGCTGGTCAGCGCGAAGACCGGCCTCGGCATCACGGAGCTGCTCGAGCAGCTGGTCAAACGCATCCCGGCGCCGGCCGGCGATCCCGAAGGCCCGCTGCAGGCGCTGATCATCGATTCCTGGTTCGACAACTACGTCGGCGTCGTCTCGCTCGTGCGGGTGATGCACGGCTCGCTGCCGACCGGGGCGAAGATCCGGGTGATGTCGACCGGCCGCAGCCACCAGGTCGACCGGCTCGGGCGCTTCACGCCGAAGCCGGTGACGCGCGCCGAGCTCGGCACCGGCGAGGTCGGATTCATCATCGCCGGCATCCGCGAAATCGACGGGGCGCCGGTCGGGGACACGATCACGCTCGAGGCGGCGCCGGCGGCGACGGCGCTCGCGGGGTTCAAGCAGGTACAGCCGCGCGTCTTCGCCGGCGTGTTTCCGGTCAGCTCCGACGACTACGAACAGTTTCGCGAGGCCCTGAAGAAGCTGAAATTGAACGACTCGGCGCTGCATTTCGAACCGGAGGTCTCGACGGCGCTCGGCTTCGGGTTCCGCTGCGGCTTCCTCGGGCTGCTGCACATGGACATCGTGCAGGAGCGGCTGGAGCGCGAGTACGGCCTCGACCTGATCACCAGCGCGCCCACCGTGATCTACGAGGTGTTGTTGACGGATGGCAGCGTAATCGAAGTCGACAATCCCTCGAAGCTGCCGCCGCAGGACCGGATCAGCGAGCTGCGCGAGCCCATCATCACGGCGAACATCCTCGTGCCGCCCGACCACGTCGGCGCCGTCCTGACGCTGTGCAGCGAGAAGCGCGGCGTCCAGAAGAAAATGCTGTTCCTGGGCAGCCAGGTGTCGCTCCAATACCAGCTGCCGCTGGCCGAGGTCGTCCTCGACTTCTTCGACCGCCTGAAATCGGCGAGCCGCGGCTACGCCTCCTTCGACTACGAGTTCAGCCATTTCCAGGCCGCGCCCCTCGTGAAGCTCGACGTGCTGATCAACGGCGACGCGGTCGACGCGCTGTCGCTGATCGTCCACCGCGACAATGCCTACGGCCGCGGCCGCGACCTCGTCGACAAGATGCAGGAGCTGATCCCGCGGCAGATGTTCGACGTCGCCGTGCAGGCGGCGATCGGCAGCCACATCATCGCGCGCGCGAGCGTCAAGGCGATGCGCAAGAACGTCCTGGCGAAATGCTATGGCGGCGACATCACGCGCAAGCGCAAGCTTCTGGAGAAGCAGAAGGCGGGCAAGAAGCGCATGAAACAGGTCGGCCAGGTGGAAATACCCCAGGAAGCGTTCCTCGCGGTGCTCCGCGTCGGCAAGAAACCGGGTTGATCGATGATTCGTTCCGCATTGGAGGTCGTTCGTGACAGACGGAGATAGCTTTTTGATCGGTTTGCTCGGCGCCGCGCTCGTATGTGTCGCGATCATCCTCTACGACGGCTGGGTGTCGCGGCCGAAGCGCGACCCGGGAGCGACCAGCGTCGGCGAGCCGCCGCTGCCGCGCGTCGCCGGGGTGGCGCTGCTCGCCATCGCGGTGCTCGCGCTGTGGCGCATGTTCCGCTCCGAGGCCGTCGATTTCAGCCTGATGCTGGTCGTCGTCGGCGCGGTCGCCGGCGTCGTCTGGGCCCTGGACGCGCTGTTCTTCCGCCGCCGGCGCCTGGACACCGCCCGGGCCGCGGGCACGGCCGCCACGGACGTGCGCGAGCCGGTCGCGGTCGAGTATGCGCGCTCGTTCTTCCCGGTGATCCTGCTGGTCCTCGTGATCCGCTCGTTCCTGTTCGAGCCATTCCGCATCCCGTCCGATTCGATGATGCCGACGCTGTACGACGGCGATTTCATCTTCGTCAGCAAGTTCTCCTACGGCCTGCGGCTGCCGGTGACGGACACGCTGATCCTGCCGACCGGCACGCCCCAGCGCGGCGACGTCATCGTGTTCAGGCTGCCGCCGAACCCGAAGATCAACTACATCAAGCGGCTCGTCGGCCTGCCCGGCGACCACATCCGGGTCGACGCGAACGACCAGGTCTACATCAACGGCAAGCCGGTGCCGCAGACGCCGGGTCCGACGTACTCCGGTCCGAAGGACGATCAGTGGAACTACGCCGGCGTGGGCACCGCCTACGAACAGCTCGGCACTCACCGGCACCGGATCATGTTCGCTAACGGCCCGGTCAAGACCGGCGAGTGGGTCGTGCCGCCCGGCCACTATTTCTTCATGGGCGACAATCGCAACAACAGCAAGGACAGCCGCTGGCTGTACGATTCGGACGCGCCGGGCTACGTGCCGGCGGCCAATCTGGTCGGCAAGGCGGTCGTCGTCTGGCTGAATCTCGACATGCGCGACGGCCCGCTGTGGAGCCGCATCGGGCATGCGATACATTAGAACACCAACAGCGGAGGCCCCGATGCGGTATCGACAAAAAGGCATGACTTTCATCGGCTTGTTGTTGATCATGGCGATGGCGGGCGTGCTCGTCTACGGCGGCATCCGCCTAGCGCCGGTCTACTTGAACTACATGAAGATCGCGCGCACGATGGATTCGGTCGCCACGGAATTCAAGGGCAACGGCGGCGACGAGTCGGGTATCCGCCGCTCGCTCGAACGCCACTGGATCGTCGAGGACATCGGCGTCCTGGACTCGACCGACGTCGACATCCAGAAAGGCGATCAGGAGATCAGCCTGCACGTTCACTACCATGATCAAGTGCCGTTCATCGCCAACGTCTCGCTGCTCGTGACCTTCGACAAGACCGTGAAGATTCAGTGACGCCGGACAGCTCACACGCCGGACTCGAGGCCTGGGTCGACCGCCAATTCGGGCATGTGTTCGCGCGGCCGGAGCTCTGCCTGACGGCGCTCACCCATCGCAGCGCCGGCTCCCGTCACAACGAGCGGCTCGAGTTCCTCGGCGACTCGGTCGTCAACTGCGCGGTCGCCCGGCTGCTGTACGAGGAATATCCGGGGGCCGACGAGGGGGCCTTGTCCCGCCAGCGCGCGACGCTGGTCAGCGGCGAAACGCTGGCGCGCATCGCCGCGGAGTGCAACGTCGGCGATCACCTGCGGCTCGGCAGCGGCGAATTGAAGACCGGCGGCTTCCGCCGGGCGTCGATTCTCGCCGACGCGCTCGAGGCGATCGTCGGCGCGATTTTCCTCGACGCGGGTTTCGACGCCGCATATGCCGTGGTGCGGCGCCTGGTCGGGCCGCGCCTCGCGGATCTGGCGGCGCCCGCCCTGCTCAAGGATCCGAAGACGCGGTTGCAGGAGGCGCTGCAGGGGCGGGGCCTGGCGTTGCCGGAGTACCAGCTGACGGCGGTGAGCGGCGAGGCGCACGACCAGTCCTTCGCGGTCCGTTGCGACGTCGCCGCCTTCGGACTCAAGACCACGGGCGCGGGTGCGAGCCGCCGCCGGGCCGAACAGGCGGCCGCGGAACGCATGATCGCCTTGTTGCCGCCCGAAATGGAGAAAACCTCATGAGCGGACCGCCGTTTCACTGCGGATACGTCGCGATCGTCGGCAGGCCGAACGTCGGCAAGTCGACGCTGGTTAACGCGCTCGTCGGCCGCAAGGTCTCGATCGTCGCGCCGAAGCCGCAGACGACGCGCCACCGCATACTCGGCGTCGTCAACCGCGAGGCCGCGCAGCTCGTGCTCGTGGACACGCCGGGCCTGCACTCGACCGCGCGGCGCGTGATGAACCAGTACATGAACCGCGTGGCGATCTCCTCGTCCCAGGACGCCGACGTGCTGCTGTACGTCGTCGAGGCGATGCGCTTCACCGAGGAGGACAGATGGGTCTGGGACCGTGTCCGCGGCCTGAAGCAGCCCCTGATACTCGTCGTCAACAAGGTCGACGAGGTCGTGCCGAAGGACCGGCTGCTGCCGTTTCTCGAAGACATGGCGCAGAACATCCCGGCCTCGGCGGTCGTGCCGATTTCCGCGCAGAACGGGGAGAACCTCGAGCGCCTCGTCGAACTCACCGCCTCGCGGCTGCCGCTGCGCCCGCCGATGTTCGCGCCCGATGTGGTCACGGACCGCGACGAGCCCTTCCATGCCGCCGAGGTGATCCGCGAGAAGCTGACCCTGAAGTTGCGCGAGGAGCTGCCGTACGGCATCAACGTGCAGATCGAGCGCTTCGCCGAGGAGGACTCGCGGATCATCATCAACGCGGTGATCTGGGTCGAACGCGCCGGGCAGAAGGCCATCGTCATCGGCCAGCGCGGCGAGCGCATGAAGGAGATCGGCCGGCTCGCGCGCATCGAACTCGTGGACCTGTGGCAGCGCTCGGTGCATCTGGAGCTCTGGGTCAAGGTCAAGGAAAACTGGGCCGACAGTGAAATGGCGCTGCGCCAGTTCGGGTACGACCGGCTGTGAGGGAGGCGCGGCAAATCTGGCTGACGCCGGCTTTCGTGCTGCACCATCATGCCTATCGCGACACCAGCCGCATCGTCGAGGCGTTCACCGCCGAGCACGGGCGGCTCAGCTTGTTCGCGCGCGGAGTCGCCGGCGCGAAATCCAAGCTCGGCGCGGTCTTGCGTCCGTTCCAGCGGCTGCTTCTCTCCTGGTCCGGCCGGACCGAGGCCTGCCGCCTGGTCGGTGCCGAACTCGACGGGCCGCCCGCGGCTCTGCCGCCGGCGCGTCTGATGAGCGGGTTCTATTTGAACGAACTGCTGTTGAAGCTCACCGTGCGCGGCGATCCGAATCCGGCGATTTTCGCGCTCTATGCCGAGGCGGTCTACGCGCTGGGCTCCGGTGGCGACGAGGAGGCGAGCCTGCGGCGCTTCGAGAAGCGGCTGCTCGAGGAACTGGGCTATGGCCTGCAGCTGACGAACACCGGCGCCGGACAGCCGATCGAGGCGGGCGGATATTACCGGTTTCGCCCGCAAGGCGGCCCGGAAGCCTGCGTCGCGGAGGCGCCCGGCGCGGTCTACGGCAGTTCGCTCGCCGACCTCGACGCCGAGGTGTTCGCGGACGCCCGCTCGCTGCGCGACGCCAAGCGCGTACTGCGCGCGGCGATCGACGCCTGTCTCGACGGCCGGCAGCTCAATTCGCGCCAGATCATGTCGGACCTGCGCAAAAGGGAGCGCGCATGAACCCCCAGCCCTCCGCCGGCATCGCGCTCGGCGTCAACATCGATCACGTGGCGACGCTGCGGCAGGCCCGCGGGGCGCGCTATCCGGACCCCCTGCATGCAGCCCTGACCGCCGAACAGGCGGGCGCCGACAGCATCACGCTGCATCTGCGCGAGGACCGCCGCCACATCCAGGAACGCGACGTGACGCTCATGCGCGAGGCGCTGCAGACGCGCATGAACCTCGAAATGGCGGTCACGGACGAGATGATCCGCATCGCCTGCACGGTGCGGCCCCAGGATTGCTGCCTGGTGCCGGAGTCGCGCCGGGAAATCACCACGGAAGGCGGCCTCGACGTGCGCGGCATGCCCGAGCGCGTCGCCGAGGCCTGCGCGGCGCTAGCCGCCGCGGACATCCGCGTGTCGCTGTTCATCGATCCGGATCCGCCGCAGCTCGAGGCCGCGCGCCGCGCCGGCGCGCCGGTCGTGGAACTGCACACCGGCGCCTATGCGGAGGCCGCGGGCGCGGCGCGGGCGCGCGAATTCGAGCGGCTGCGGGTCGCGGCGCGCGCGGCCGCGGCGCTCGGGCTGAACGTGCATGCCGGCCACGGACTGCATTATCACAACGTCGCACCCGTCGCAGCGATCCCGGAGATCATCGAGTTGAACATCGGCCACTCGATCGTCGCCCGGGCGCTGTTCGACGGGCTTGCGCAGGCGGTGCGCGACATGAAGCGCTTGATGACGGCCGCGCGGCGCTGATGCGGCGCGAGCGGCGGATGGACACGTGATCTACGGCATCGGCATCGACGTACTGAAGGCCGAACGCATCGAGCGGGTGTATCGGAAGCACGGGGAGCGTTTCATCGCGCATTTGTTGATGCCCGAGGAGCATGCGCAGCTGCTGCGTACCGCGCGGCCCGCACGTTTTCTCGCGATGCGGTTCGCCGCCAAGGAGGCGATCGTCAAGGGCATGGGCACGGGCTTCGCGCACGGCGTCTGGATACGCGACGTCGGCATCGTCCAGAATTCCTGGGGCAGGCCCGAGATAGTGTACTCGGCCCGCGGCGCGCGGGTGCGCGACGGACTCGGGATCGGCGAGGGCCACGTGACGCTGACCGACGAGGCCGGGCTCGAGGTCGCGGTCGCCG
>JAJXYR010000014.1 GCA_021780475.1 Pseudomonadota bacterium | reverse complement strand
CAGGCAGACTGGAACCGTCCCGCGGTCGGTCAAACCGGCAAGTTGAGAAAATTTTCAGCGCCGGTGAGAAAGAGTACCTCGCGTCCGGGGGCGTTTTTGGCATCATGAACGCCGACGAGACAACCCAGGTTTTTGGATCCATTCGCCCCGGCAAGCCAGCCAACTCCCCCGTCGGCGCGAAAATCCACCGGCGCGAGCACTTAACCGTCTCGCGCCGTATTTTATCCCGGCCGCCGGGCCCGCACCAATCCCTCGCTCGGGGCCAGCTTCGCACTGTTCGGGAACACGGCGGACGCCAGCACCCCCTCGGCAAGGCCTAGGTGCTGCGCAAGCACCCCTTTGAACACCGCGCGCTGATCGGTGGTGGCGAGGATATCCCGGTCCTGATAGAGCCGGCCCGATCCCATGCCGGACCACTCTCCGGCGACCCGCCCCCCGCGGACCGCGCCACCGACCAGGAACATCCCGCCGCCGGTCCCGTGGTCCGTGCCGTTCGTACCATTGATCCGGGCCGTCCGGCCGAATTCCGTGACGACGACGACGACGCTGCGGTCCCACACCGTCGCCGCCGCCGCGTGAAATGCGGCCAATCCGTCGTCCAATTCCTTGAGCTTGCGCGCGAGAATCGGTGCCTGATTCGCGTGAGTGTCCCAGCCATAGTCCTCCAGGAATGCGATTCGGGGACCATCGGCAGGGGCCAGAAACGCGCCCGCGGCACGCATCAATCCGGGTAATTGCGCGCCGATCGGAGGATGCGGCTTGGCGTTTCCACCCGCGCCCATGCCCATGCCCACGCCCGGCGCCGGCCCGCTCATCGCCTCATCGACACTGATATCGTCGCCCTGTTGCGCGATCGCCTCCGCGAACGCTCGGGCGAGCCGCGGGTCGTCACCGTACAGGGGTTCCAGCCGCTGCAGCAGGATGGGCCCGACGCGCATCGCGAGCGGCGGCGACCAACTGTTCACCTTGACGGGTCCACGCATCATCAAGGGCATGACCGTCGTCAACGACAGGCCCTCGCCGTGCAGCGCGCCGACGGCACGATTCAACCAGCCGGTTTCGGCTCCATCAGGCGACGCGGTGCCGTTTTCGACGCAATCCTGAGCCTCGAAGTGAGACCTTCCCCAATAAGGCGGTGCGGCCGCGACGATCGGCAGGCACTCGCCACGCGCATACAGGCTGGCGGCGAACGCGAGCGCGGGGTGTAAGGCGAACGTGGCGTCGAGTTTGAGTGCCGCCGCGCCCGCCGCGGTCGGGCCCGCGGGCGACAGCGCGAGCGGTCCGCGCAGCGCCGCGTAGCCCGGATCGCCATACGGCGGGATCGCGTGCAATCCGTCCAATCCGCCGCGCAGCATCAACACGAGCAGCCTCGTGTCGGCGCCGGTGGACGCACGGGTCAATCTGGGCCACAGCGTCAGCGCGGACGCGCCCGCCCCCGCACCGAGCATCGCAATGACGTGGCGGCGAGTGGTCATGCTCAAGCCCTCCATTGAAATTCGGGACTGGCGAACGCGATCGCGATCGCTTGTTGCGGAGCTTCGGCCCGCGCCATGGCGGTCACCGTGTCGCCGCGCAAATTCGGCCCCAGCAACGCGCGGCCGAAGGCATGCGGGTCGAGCCCCGCCCGCGGCACCCGCACGGCCAGGCCTTCGGCCGTCTGGATACGCTTCCACAGCGCGTCCGCGCCGATCCAGTCCATGGCAACGTCGCTGAAGCCGGCCGGAGAGCGCGGCTTGAACGTCGGCTGACCCAGCCGGTTGGCCCAAGCCTCGAACGGCTGCGGGCTGTCGCCGATCGAGATGCCGCCGCCGCGTACCCCCGCGACGAGATAGTCCTGCGGGGTCCTGAATTTGACCGCCTTGGCATCCCACGACTCCGGCGCACGAATCAGCTCAGCGTACACCGCGGGCAGATAACCGCCGCCGCGCAGGTAGGCAGCCGCCAGGCGATCGACCAAGGACGGCGGCGGATCATCGGCGACCAGGTGCCGCGCGAGCTGCAGCGAGAGATGTCGGGCGGTCGCCGGGTGCAGCGCGAAATCCGCGAGGATCGCGCGGGCTTGATCGAAGCCCGTGTCCTCGTAACGCCTGCCCAGGACCGTGCGGGTGCCGGGCTCGTGCGCGGCGGGTCGATAGAGGAAAGCGCTGTCGAAGTCGCCCCGCTCGAGCTGACCCGGAAACGGCGTGCTCCAACCGGTCAGCGCCCGCGCAAATTCGGTCACGTCGCCCTGGCTGTAATGCGCGTCGAGGCCGAGCGTGTGCAGCTCCATGATTTCGCGCGCGAGATTCTCGTTGAGGCCGAGCTGCCGCGGCGGCTGATCCGCGCGGCGCGCACGGCGCGCGAGGCGCCGGTCCGCGCGCCGCGCAAGCATCGAGTCCGGTCCGACGGACTGCGCTTGATCGAGGTAGCGCAACATCGCCGGATGAGTCTCCACCGCCAGCAACAAGTCGATGAAGCGGCCGTTCCAATGCGGCCGGATCGCCTCCCGCTCGAACGGTGCCGCGTACAGACGCGCGGGCCCCTTGTCGACCGACACCGCGAAATGATTCGACCAGAAACGCACCAAGCGCTCGGCGAACGGCGTGTCGGTGCCGGCAGCCACGCGCCATCGCGCGACCGCTTCGCGCCGCAGGTCGGCGCCGAATTCCTGGCGGTAGATCTCGGCAAGGGGATTGACCGGCTTTCCGCCGGGGCCGGGCGTCTTTTCGGGTACTTCGCGGTTTTCGATCCGTAACTCGCGCCGCTTCCGGTTGACCACGCCCTCACGGCGCAGATACTCGAGGCTCGTCGGCAGGCCGGCGAACTCTGACGCACCCGCGAGCGGCTGCTGGACCTGCGCGAGCAGCCAGGCCGGTGGATCCGTCACTTGGGCAAGGTCCCCCGGGCGAGCGCCCAAGCCGAACCGATTGACGGCGCTCGCGGCCGCCCGGAATCGATCACTGTCCATCGGCTGCACTCCTCGTCGATATGCCCGGCGCTGGAGTGACTAACGCGACGGCGCCCGCGCGGTTGACCCCGATCGGAATCCTGGCCCCGGTCCGGTTCACCGCGGGGCGCCGGGGCATCCGGCGCCCGTTCAGGTGCTCGCGAGCACCTTGCCGTCGTGCAGTGGGATCCGCTTGCCGGGATCGTGCGCCAGGTGAACATGATGGCGCTTGCCGTTCAACAGGTAGACGACATCGTAGCCCGCCGGCACTTCACGAATATCGTACGCCGTCATGCAGCGGCGCTCGGTCGTCGTATAGGTATTTCCCTGCTGTACTCGTTGTTCGATTCGGTTGCCGGCGTAACCGCCGGCCGCGGCTCCGGCGACGGTCGCCAATACCTTGCCGTTGCCCCCACCTATCCGGTTCCCGAGCAGACCGCCGATGACGGCACCTATTCCGGTACCGGCGAGTTGACGGGTGTCCCTGGCCTGCTTGACCCGGGTCACTTGTTCATCGTGACACTCCTGCCGCGGCGTCCTGATCGTGCGAGTCAGAGCCTTGACGCTGACGACTTCGGCTCCCGCCGGCCCACCCATCATGCGATACCCGGCAAATGCGCCGCCCGCCGAGACGGCGATCGCGCCCAAAATGGATCCCATCATCATCGATCTGTTCATAGATCCGTCCTCCTCGCGGAACGAGCCGTCGCTCAACGACGGCGATGATAGGCTCGCCGGAACGAAATTCAATCGGCTGTCGGCGTCCGCCGACAGGCCGAATGAGCGCCGCTCAGCGATTGATCAGCGCGGATAATCGACGGCGGTACGAGGAGACCAATGGCGCGTCGTCCGCGGCCAGATCGAACACCGAGAGCATCAACCGCCGCGCCGCATCGCCGTCCGCTTTGCGGTCGCGCGCGACGATCTCGGTCAGTTGCTCCAATGCGCCGCCGAAATCGCGCTCCGCGATGCAGCGCCGCGCCAGATCGAAACGCGCCGCGAGATCCCGCGGCTCGGCCGCGATGCGATCGCGCAGGACGGCCGCAGCGGCCAATGTTGCCGAATCCCGCAAGCTCGCCAAACGCGTTTGCATCGCCGCGGCGCGGCTGTCGGCGCGGTCCGCCGGGCCCGCGGCCTCCAGCAGGGCGGCCACCTCCGCGGTTTTGGCCGCATCGACCGGGGGCATTTGATCGAGCAGCAATTCGGCAAGGTCGAGGCGCGTCCCGGCCAACTCGGCGTCTTGCGCGAGTGCGGCGCGCAATAGCGCGGCCCCGGCGTCGGTCTGTCCGGCCGCGACCAGCGCCAACCCGTCGCGTCGCATGCGCTCGGCGGGTGCGGGCGCCACGCGCTCGATGAACTCGCGCAATTGCCGCTCCGGCAGCGCGCCGACGAACGAATCGGCGACCGCACCGCCGCTGAACGCGACCACATAAGGAATGCTGCGAACCTGGTAGCGCGCGGCGAGTGCGCCGTTCGCGTCCGAATCGACCTTGACCAGCTTGAAGCGCCCGGCGTATTGAATTTCCAGCCGCTCGAGCAACGGCCCCAGAGTCCGGCAGGGCGCGCACCACGGCGCCCAGAAATCCACGAGCACCGGCATAGACTGCGATGCCTCGAGAACCTCGCGCGCGAAGGCGGCTTCATCCACGTCGATCATGTGCCACGCTCATCTGCGGCGCTTGCCGATCCGTCCGATCTGTCGGACACTGGCGCAACGCCCGCTGTTGCCGATCCATAGAGTAATCGATCAAATCAGGACCCGAAGCCGATATGCGGCTGAATGCGGATACATCAATGGCCGCCGCCGTCGACAGTGCCGCGATGGAGTGGGTGGCCTCGCCCACCGCCGGTGTGGAACGACGCATGTTGGAGCGCGATGGCGACGAAATCGCCCGCGCGACCTCCCTGGTCCGGTATGCCCCGAATTCGCTCTTTCCCGCGCACAGTCACGGCGCCGGCGAGGAAATCCTCGTTCTCGACGGCGTGTTTTCGGACGAGTCCGGCGACTTCCCCGCGGGTTCCTACGTCCGCAATCCTCCGGGCTCCCGGCACCAGCCGTCGAGCGGGCCAGGGGCGGTGATCCTGGTGAAGCTGCGCCAGATGCCACCGCAGGAGTCCGCCGCGCTGCGCCTCGACACCCACGATGCCTCGCTATGGACCGACGCCGCCGGCGGGCTCGCAAGCGCGACACTGTTCGATGCACCGTGGGAACGGGTCGCGATGTTGCGATTCCCCCCCGGCCACGAAGAACCCCCCGTCAAATGGCCGCGCGGCATCGAGCTGTTCGTGGTCGACGGCGAACTCGTCGTCGATGGCGCGCCGCGGGCAAAGGGCGCGTGGATGCGATTTCCAGCCGGAAGTTCACCCCGGCTGGCGAGCCGCATCGGCGCGCTCGTATACCGCAAGACCGGGCACCTGGGTTAGCGCCGGGATGGAATTGAACTTCACGGAACAGGAGCGCGCGTTCCGCGCCGAGGCGCGGCGCTTCTTCCGCGATGAAATACCACGGTCGATCCGCGACAAGACGCTCGAGGGGCGCGATCTCAGCCGCGAGGATCTCGTCACCGCGCATCGCCTCATGAATGCGCGCGGCTGGGCCGTGCCGCAGTGGCCGGTCGAGTGGGGCGGCCGGGATTGGAGCGCCGTGCAGACCTACCTGTACCACGACGAGATGGAACAGGCCGGGGTCCCTCCGCCGCTGCCCTTCAACGTCACCATGGTCGGTCCGGTGATCGCGGCGTTCGGCAACGACGCTCAGAAGAGGCGCTTTCTGCCGGCGATCGCGAATCTCGACCTCTGGTTCTGCCAGGGATTCTCGGAGCCGGGATCCGGTTCCGACCTCGCGTCGCTCGCGACCGTCGCCCGGCGCGACGGCGGGCACTACGTCGTCAACGGCCAGAAGACCTGGACGAGCCTCGCCCAATACGCCGATTGGATTTTCTGCCTGGTACGCACGTCGGCGGCCGCCAGGAAGCAGGAGGGAATCTCCTTCCTGCTGATCGACATGAAGTCTCCGGGGATCACGTGGCGTCCGATCCAGACCATCGACGGCGGCCGCGAAATCAACGAGGTTTTCTTCGACGACGTGCGAGTCCCCGCCGAAAACCTGGTGGGCGCGGAGAACAAGGGTTGGGACTACGCGAAATATCTGCTGAGCAACGAGCGCACGAGCATCGCGCGCATCGGCGTTTCCAAGGAGCGCATCCGCCGCATCAAGCGGCTCGCCGCGTTCGAGCGTGCCGGCGGCGTGCCGCTCTCCGAGGACCCGCGACTGCGCGAGAAGATCGCGGCCGTGGAGGTGGAACTGAAGGCGCTGGAGCTAACCCTGCTCCGCGCCGTGGCATCCGATCGCCACGGATCGCGAGCGGGACCGGACCCCTTCTCGTCCATCCTCAAGATCAAAGGCTCCGAGATCCAACAGGCCACGACCGAGTTGCTGATGGACGTCGTGGGTCCGTATTGCATGCCGGCCGATCCCGCGATCGGACCCGGCTACGCCGCGGCCGCGGCACCGACCTACTTCAACTGGCGCAAGCTGTCGATTTACGGCGGCTCGAACGAGATTCAGCGCAACATCATCGCCAAGGCGATCCTCGGATTATGAATTTCGATCCGAGCGATGATCAGCGCCTGCTGCGTGACTCCATCGACCGCCTGATCGCGCTGGAGAGCGACATGGCGCATCGAAGGCGCGGCGCCGCGCTGCCGGATGGCTGGAGCCGCGAACTGTGGGAGAAGTTCGCGGCACTTGGATTCCTCGGTCTGCCGTTCGCCGAGGCGGACGGCGGCATCGGCGGCGGACCGGCGGAGACGATGATCGTCATGGAGGCGCTCGGCCGCGGCCTGGTGCTCGAGCCGTATTTCGCAACGGTGGTTCTTGGCGGCGCCTGCCTGCGACTCGGCGCGCCCGCCGCGCTGCGCGCCGAACTCGTACCGCGCATCGCCGCGGGTTCGCTGTTATTGGCATTCGGGTGGACCGAGCGTCAGTCGCGCTACGATCCGGTCGATGTAACGACGACGGCGCGGCGCGACGGCGGCTCGTGGATCCTGAATGGCGCCAAGAGTCTCGTGATGCACGGCGACGTCGCGGATAAGATCATCGTCACCGCGCGCGTCGCCGGCGGCCCGAGGGAGCGCGCGGGCCTCGGCGTTTTCCTGGTCGAGGGCGCCTCGGCCGGCTTGCGCCGCACCGCCTATCGGAGCCAGGACGGGATCGGTGCGGCCGAAATCACGCTCGAGGATGTGCGCGTCGATGCACAGTTCGTGCTTGGCGAGCCCGGCAATGACGCGGCCTTGATCGAACGCGTGCTGGACGAGGCGATTGCCGCGCGTTGTGCCGAGGCGGTGGGCGTCATGGCGGCGATGCAGCGGCTCACCGTGGATCATCTCAAGACGCGCCGGCAGTTCGGCCGGCCGATCGGCGATTTTCAGGCGCTGCAGCATCGGGCCGTCGATCAATTGATCGCGCTCGAACTGGCCCGCAGCATGGCGCTGCTCGCGGCGATGATGGTCGACGCGCCGGACGCCGCCGAGCGCCGCCGGACGATCGCCGCGGCCAAGGTGCAGATCGGCCGTTCGGGGCGCCGCATCGGCGAAGAGGCGATCCAGCTGCACGGCGGCATCGGCATGACGATGGAATACGAGGTCGGTCACTACTTCAAGCGCATGACCCTGATCGACCGCAGCTTCGGCGACGCGGACTGGCAGCTCGCGGCGCTCGCGCGCGCCGGCGGCCTCTTCGTCGACGACGACGGCGATTGACCGGCGACCGACGTCGAGCGATTGGTCCTTACGGCCGCGCGAAGACGTCGCGCCCGAAGGGCCGCGCTCCCGGAGCCGCCGCGTAGCCCAAGGGCGCCAGCCCGAAATAATCCTCGACGCTGTGCAGCAGACTGTAATGATTGTAGGGCCGACGGGACACGGTGCCGCCGCGGATGAACGGCGACAACAGCACGGCGCCGACGCGGCCGCCGCCGGGCCCGAATTGACCGGGTAGCGGGCCTCCGGGCAGGCCCTGCTCGTCGCAGCAAGCCGCGCCGGTCAACCCCTCGTCGAACGTGACCACGATCAAGCCGTCCTTGCGATACGCAGGCGAAGCCATGATCCGCGGCACCCAGATCTTGAGGAACGCATCGACTCCCGCCAAACCGCCCGGCGCACCGTCGACGCAGCGTGGATTGTGGCCGTCGTGACAAAGGTTCGGCGTGATGAACGCGAAATTCGGCGTCGTCGCGGCGTGCGCAAGATCTTCGGTCAAGCGTTGCAGGTTGACCACGTGCGCGTTGCAGCGCGGGGCGTCGTCGATGAGGGCGTGGAAATAAACGAAGGGATCATGCTTGGCGGCGTATTCGTCGCCGGCACTGGCCCGTTCCGTTTCATCGCGCGCTCCCACGGCGGCATGCGCGCAGGTCGCCCCTTCGCGCCGTGGATCGTTGCCCATGTCCTCCATGTAAGCCATCCAACCGAGGTGCCTTGCCTCGAGCTGATCGGCGATTGTCGGCACGGCCGCCGGATAGACGCAGCCCGTGCCGGGCAATTGCCCATAGGCGCCGACCGGACCGCTGGCGACGAACTCGTTGAACACCGGGCAGTCCTGCTGGGTATCCGGGTTCGGCGCCTGACCGCTGATCATCGCGATGTAGTTGTCGAGGCTGTAATGGCCGATCCCATAGTATTGGGTCAACAGCGCTCCCTGACGCGGCAGCTCCCGCGCCAGGTACGCCGCCGGCGAGTGCGGACCGAAGCTCGCGTGGAAGGGTTCGTTTTCCAGCACGATCAGGAATACGTGGCCGATCGGCGGAGCCGCGGCGGAGGCGGCGGTGCCGGTGCCCACTTGAGATTGCGCGCCGCCGGCCAACAGCGTGAGAAAACAGGCCAGCAGGGTGAATCGTTTCGGTGAGTTCATGGTTGAATCCTGGGACGTTGGTGAGGCCGCCGCTAGCTTAACATTGCGGCCCGGACCGGGCGCGACGCGCGATCAGCGTTCGAACTTCGTCGACAGGATGATCGACGAGGTGGTTCGCTCGACCCCCGCGATCGCGCCGATGCGGTCGATCACCTCATCCATTTCGGCTACGGTCGCCGTCGCGGCAATCGCGATCAAATCGACGTCGCCGCTGACCGAATGCAATACCCGCACCTGTTTGACCTTGAAGAGCGCCGCGATGACCGCGCGCGCTTCCTTCGGCCCGACCGCGATCATGACGTGCGCCCGCACGGCGCCCGCCGCATGTTCCGGTGCGATGCGCACCGTATAGCCCTGGATCACGCCTTGCCGCTCGAGCCGCTCGAGCCGGCTTTGCACGCTGGTCCGGGAACGCCCGACGGTGCGCGCCAGCTGCGCAATGCTCGCCCGGCCCTCGTCGCGCAGGATCGCCAACAGCTTCTCATCGACCGGATCGAGCATAGTGCGCATCCAGATAGTAATAACGCATAACCAACCCTGTAATTATATCTAATTTGCACCTACCATTCGACAGGCTGATGCCGAAAAATACCGGGCCACAGCGGAGAGGAATCATGAAAAAAGTCGTCATTGTCGGGGCGGGGAAAATCGGTTCGATGATCGCGGAGCTGTTGGCCGGCAGCGGAGACTATTCCGTGACGGTCGCGGACCGCTCGAAGATGCAATTGGATCGACTGGAGACCTCACGCCCGGTGAACAAGGTGGCCGTGGATATCGTCGACGGCACCGCTCTGCGGCGCCTTCTCGACGGCCAATTCGCCGTGCTGAGCGCGGCCCCCTATCACGCGACCCGCATGATCGCCGAAGCGGCCAAAGCGGCCGGCGCGAATTACCTGGATCTGACCGAGGACGTCGCCAGCACCCGCATCGTCAAACAGCTTGCGGCCGGCGCGCGCACCGCGTTCATTCCGCAATGCGGGCTGGCGCCCGGGTTCATCACGATCGTCGCGAGCGATCTCGCCTCGCGATTCGACGAGTTGCACGACGTTCGCATGCGTGTCGGCGCACTGCCGGAATTCCCGTCCAATGCGCTCAACTACAATCTGACGTGGAGCACCGACGGAGTAATCAACGAGTACTGCGAGCCCTGCGAGGCAATCGTCAACGGCCAGCTGCGCGAGACGCAGCCGCTCGAGGAGTGCGAGGAATTCTCGCTCGACGGCGTGCTGTACGAGGCGTTCAACACCTCCGGAGGCCTGGGCACCCTGTGCGAGACGCTCGCCGGCAAAGTGCGCAATCTCAACTATCGGACCATCCGGTACCCGGGTCACGCCGCGATCATGAAGGCGCTGCTGAACGATCTGCGCCTGCGCGACCGGCGCGAGCTGCTCAAGGATATCTTGGAGAACGCCGTTCCCATCACGCTGCAGGACGTGGTCATCGTCTTCGTCACCGTCAGCGGCATGCGCGGCGGGCAGCTCCTTCAGGAAACCTACGCGAACAAGATCTACGCGGCGCCGGTCGGCGGCCGGGTGCGCAGCGCGATCCAGATCACCACGGCGGGCGGGATTTGCGCGGTGCTCGACATGCTTGCGTCCGGCGATCTCCCGCAATCCGGGTTGATCCGCCAGGAAGAGATCGCGCTGCCGAAGTTCCTGGCCAACCGCTTCGGCCGCTGTTATTCGATGGCGCCGCCGAAATCGAACGCAAACGCGGCGTAGGCGTCAACGGCATTGAAAAGTGGGTCGGCCGGCGGCATCGAGGATGCCCCGGTCGATCAGCCAGGCCCGCGCGTCGTCGGCATCGTCGTGAAACCATTGCGAAGCGCTGCCCAGACGGAAGGTATATCCCCAGGAATCCATGTCGCGAAGCATGCGCGCGCGGCCGACCTGGTGCAGCAAGCCGGCCAGCACGATCTGCAGATAACAGACGCCGTTTTCCTCCGCATGGTCGCCGCCCGCGTCCGTGTCGAGCCCCACCCTGCGCTCGGCGCTCATGCAGATGAAATGGGCCGCCTCGTGCAGCACCGAGTGCACCGGCGTGTCCAGGCGCACATGGATCGTGCTGCCGATCAAGCCCGCTTCGCGCTCGCCCCAATAGGATCCCGGTATGGCTTCCTCCGGCGCCACGATCTGCATCGCAAGTCCGTACCGCGCCAGCAGCACACCAACGCCGACGCGATCGATGCCGCTCAGCAGCAGGACGGCCGCTTCATCGGCGGCCACGCCGGCTCACCTTAGGCTCGCGATCCGGCGCATCGCGATTTCGACCAGGTTCCGCGCCATCTGCCGCCTCAGCATGTCCGCTTCGTGCTCCTTCGCGAGCACCGCCCGCTCCGAAAAGCTGTAGTCCTGGGTCAGACTGATGGTCTGCGGCGGCAACAGTTCGCCCTTGACGCTGCGCACCGCGTAGGTGACCGTGTAGACGAGCAGATACTCGGTCGGGATGTTGCGCGCGGATACCGACAGAACCCGTTGTTCGACGGTGTCCCGCGACACCTCGATCGTCGCGGAAGCGCCGGCGCCGCGCGGCTGCAACACCGCACCGGCGGCCTGCAGCTGCCGTTCGAAGTCGCGCGCGAAGTCCGAATACGGATCCGTGAACGACAGGTGCGGACGCATCAGCACCGAAGGCAGCGGCTCGCTGCCGGCGAGATGAAACCCGCAGGCGGCGAGCGCGGTGAGCGCCGCGAGCGCGGCCAGGATCGGCGGCGCCAACCGTCGCGCCGCCATGCGCCGCATGTCAAACGACGACATTGACGAGCTTTCCGGCGACCACGATCACCTTCTTGATCATCGTGTCGCCGGTGAATTTGCGCACGTTCGGATCCGCGAGCGCCGCGGCCCGCACGGCGTCTTCGCCGGCTCCCGCGGGCACCGCGATGCGGCTGCGCAGCTTGCCGTTGACCTGGACGACGATCTCCAACATCGACTGCGCGAGCGCCGCCTCGTCGACGGCCGGCCAGGGCTCGTCGATGATCGCCGTCCGGTGGCCGAGCGCGTGCCACAGAGCGTGCGTCGCGTGTGGAATGATCGGCGACAGGCAGATCACGGCGATCTCGAGGCACTCCTGCACGACCGCCCGATCCCGCGCCGACCGCGGGTCGAACCGCGAGAGCGAGTTCATCAGTTCCATGACCGATGCGATCGCCGTGTTGAAGGTACGCCGGCGTCCGATGTCGTCGGTGACCTTCGCGAGCGTCAGGTGCGCCTGGCGCCGCATTTCCCGCCGGCCCTCCTCGAATTCCTCGCCGGCCACGGTCGCGCCGTCCCGCGACACGTGGTCGTGGACAGCCTTCCAGAGGCGCTTGATGAACCGGTAGGCGCCTTGGACCCCTTCGTCCGACCATTCGAGAGTCTGTTCCGGCGGTGCGGCGAACATCGTGAACAGCCGCGCCGTGTCGGCGCCGAACTCCGTGACCAGGGCTTGCGGATCGACGCCGTTGTTCTTCGACTTGGACATCGTCACGACCCCGCCGGATATCACCGGGTCGCCGTCGGCGCGCAGCGTCGCCACGCGCTGCTTGTCGCGGGGATCGATCGTGATTTCGACGTCCGCCGGATTGAAGTATTCGACGCGTCCGGACGGCGGCTTGCGGTAGAAAACCTCGTTGAGCACCATCCCTTGTGTGAACAGATTCGTGAACGGTTCATCGAAACCCACATACCCGAGCCGGTGCATCACGCGCGTCCAAAAGCGGGAATACAGCAGATGCAGAATAGCGTGCTCGATCCCCCCGATGTATTGATCGACCGGCAACCAATGATCCACGCGTGCATCGACCATCGCGCCGGCGTTGTCGCTGCACGCGAAGCGCAGAAAATACCAGGAGGAATCGACGAACGTGTCCATGGTGTCGGTTTCGCGGCGCGCGTCGCCGCCGCAACGCGGACAGCGGCAGGCGAGAAAACCGGCGTGTTTCGCGAGCGGATTGCCGCTGCCGTCGGGCACCAGATCCTCGGGCAGCAGGACTGGCAGGTCCGCGTCGGGCACGGGCACCGCCCCGCAGGCATCGCAGCGGATGATCGGAATCGGGCAGCCCCAATAGCGCTGGCGCGAAATTCCCCAATCGCGCAGCCGCCATGTGGTCTGTTTCTCGCCCAGGCCCGCCGCACCCAGATCCGCCGCGACCGCATCGACCGCGGCCCGGTAGTCGAGGCCGTCGTAGCGCCCTGAGTTGATGCAGCGGCCCCGCTCCTCGTACCAGGGCTGCCATGCGTCGGTCGAAAACGGCCGCCCTTCGACGTCGATGACCGGCTGGATCGCCAGCCCATATTTCTTCGCGAACGCGAAATCCCGCTCATCGTGCGCGGGAACGCCCATGACCGCACCCGAACCATAGGACATCAACACGTAGTTGCCGACCCACACCGGCACATCCTGGCCGCTCAAGGGATGGCGCACGGACAGACCCGTGGCCATGCCCTTCTTCTCCTGGGTCGCGAGCTCCGCTTCGATCGCGGGCCCCCGCTTGCACTCTTCGATGAAGTCCGCGAGCGCCGGATTCGCGGCCGCGGCGTGCGCCGCGAGCGGATGCTCCGCGGCGACCGCGCAAAAGCTGACCCCCATGATCGTGTCCGCGCGCGTCGTGAACGCGCGCAGAACGCCGGTTTCGCCGGCGAGGTCGTACGGAAAACCGATGTTCACGCCCTCGCTCTTGCCGATCCAGTTCGCCTGCATCGCGCGCACGCGCTCGGGCCAGCCCGGCAGGTCCTGAAGCGCGCCGAGCAGGTCCTCGGCGAAGGCGGTGATCCGCAGGTAGTACATCGGAATTTCGCGCTTTTCCACCGTGGCTCCGGTCCGCCAGCCGCGGCCGTCGATGACCTGCTCGTTCGCGAGCACGGTCTGATCGACGGGGTCCCAGTTGACGACGCCGGTGCGGCGATAGGCGATCCCGTGCTCCAGCATCCGCAGGAACAGCCATTGGTTCCAGCGGTAATATTCCGGCCGGCAGGTCGCCAGTTCCCGGCTCCAATCGATCGCGAGCCCGAGGGACTTGAGCTGTGTGCGCATGTAGGCGATGTTGTCGTAGGTCCACTTCGCCGGCGGCACGCCGTTCGCGATAGCGGCATTTTCCGCCGGCAGACCGAAGGCGTCCCATCCCATCGGCTGCAGCACGTTCCTGCCGTTCATCCGCATGAAGCGCGCGAGAACGTCGCCGATCGTGTAATTGCGCACGTGCCCCATGTGGCAGCGGCCGCTGGGATAGGGGAACATCGACAGGCAGTAATACTTGTCCCGGCCCGGCTCCTCCCGGGCCTCGAAGCAGCGCCGTTCGTCCCAAAACTTCTGAGCGTCGGCCTCGACGATGGCCGGTTCGTATCGTTCTTGCATGATGGTTGGGCAGAATACCCGAGATGGAGAAAAGCGGCGATCCGGTCGGGCCGCGGTGAATCAGCCCCCCAGCCCTTCGTCGGCCGGCGGTTCATAGTCGGCCGGAGTGATCACGCGCAGCATGTCGATCCGGCGGCGATCGGCGCGGACCACGCGAAATTCCATCTGTCCGACGTGTATCGACTCGCCGCGCCGCGGCAGGCGGCCGAACTCGTGCATCACGAGTCCGCTGATCGTGTCGTATTCCTCGTCCGAGTAGGCGGTGCCGAAATATCGGTTGAACATCTCGATCGGCGTCAGTGCCCGGACCGAAAACTCCCTGGCCCCCTCTTTGCGGATCGACTGATCGTCGTCCACGTCGTGTTCATCGTCGATTTCGCCGACGATCTGCTCGATCACGTCCTCGATCGTGACCAGTCCACAGACGCCGCCGTACTCGTCGACCACGATCGCCAGGTGGTTGTGGCTGCGGCGGAATTCCTTCAGCAGCACGTTCAGGCGCTTGCTCTCGGGCACGAACACCGCCGCCCGCATGTATTCGCGCATGTCGAACGGGGGCGCGCCCGCGATCTGCAGCCGCAGCAAATCCTTGGCGAGCAGGATGCCGAGAATCTCGTCGCGATCCTCGCCGATGACCGGGAAACGCGAATGGCCGGACTCGACCACATGCTGGACGATGCGTTCCGGCGACTCGTCGCGTTCGACGAAGACGATCTGTGACCGCGGCACCATGATGTCGCGCACCTGGGTCTCGGCGACCGACAGCACGCCCTCGAGCATCGCGAGCGCGTCGGCATCGAACAAGCCCCTTGCGCTGGCCTCGCCCAGGTCCTCGATCAACTCGGATAGATCGCGCGGCTCCCCGGACATCGACTTGGTGATTCGCTTTAACCAGCGGCCGGTACCGCCGTGTGACTGATCAGACATCGTCGCAAGCATACTCGATCACAGGTATGGGTCGGAAAAACCAAGCAGATCAAGGATTTGAACCTCCGCCGCCATCATCCTGCGGGCCTGCGAGTCGAGCTCGTGGTCAAAACCCCGCAGATGCAGCACGCCGTGGACCGTCAGGTGCGCCCAGTGCGCCCGTGGCGCGACGCCCGCGGCTTCGGCCTCGCGCGCAACGACCGGCGCGCAGATCACCAGTTCGCCGAGATCGAGCCTGCGGTCGGGGCAGAGCCCCGCACCGGCAAATGACAGCACGTTGGTCGGTTTGGGCTTGCCGCGGTAGTCGCGATTCAACCGCCGACTGCGGGCCGCCCCGACGACGCGGATCGACAGCCGCACCGGCGGGCCGGATGCGGCGAGCGCGGCGCGGGCCCAGACGGCAAACTCCGAACGCCGCGGCACCCAGGGCCGGCGCGCGGCGAAGGTGACGTCGAGTTCGAGCGCGGGTTCACGCGCCGGGCGGATTGGCGTCCCCCGAGTTCGCTTCATAGGCCTGGACGATGCGCTGCACGAGCGGGTGGCGCACCACGTCGCGCGAACTGAACATCGTGAAGGCGATGCCGCGCACGCCGCGCAGGATGTCGATCACCGTGCGCAGACCCGACTGCTTCGCGCTCGGCAGGTCGGTCTGCGTGATGTCGCCGGTCACCACCGCCTTGGAGCCGAAGCCGATGCGGGTCAGGAACATCTTCATCTGTTCGTTGGTCGTGTTTTGCGCCTCGTCGAGGATCACGAACGAGTCGTTCAGCGACCGGCCGCGCATGAAGGCGAGCGGCGCGACTTCGATGACGTTGCGCTCGATCAGCTTGGCGACGCGTTCGAATCCCATCATTTCGTACAAGGCGTCGTACATCGGCCGCAAGTACGGGTCCACTTTCTGCGTCAAGTCGCCCGGCAGAAATCCCAGCCGCTCTCCGGCTTCGACGGCCGGCCGGACCAGCACGATGCGCCGCACCTTTTCGTCCTGCAGCGCCTCGACCGCGCAGGCGACCGCGAGATACGTCTTGCCGGTGCCCGCCGGTCCGATCCCGAAGGTCAGATCGTGGGTGCGCACGTGATTGAGATATTCGAGTTGATTTGCGCCCCGGGCACGCACCATGCCGCGGGCGGTTCTGACCTTGAGCTCATCCGGGGACGCCTGCGGCGCAGGCCGCGAACCACCGGCTTCCATGTCGATCTCCTGCAGCGCCATGTGAACCCGCTCGGGGTCTATCGGCTCGCGTTGCGCCCGCGCATAGAGACTGCGCAACACCGCCTCGGCCCGCTTCGCCGCGCCTTGTGTGCCGATCATCTGAAACCGATTTCCACGCCGCCGGATTTCCACGCCCAGCCGCTCCTCGACCGCGCGAAGATGCGCGTCGAGGGGACCGCAAAGCTCGACCAGGCGCGGATTGTCCGCCGGCTCCAGCTCGAATTCCGCGGCGGCCGGCACCGAACTCAACGTAGCGGTCCGCCGACCAGCCGGCCCCGCAGGGAATTCGGCATGGCCTCGGTGATGACGACGTCGACGAAGCGGTCGATCAGCCGGTCCGCCGGCCCGTCGAAGTTCACCCAGCGGTTGTTGTCGGTCCGCCCCGCCAACTGCCGCGGATCGCGCTTCGCGGGCCGCTCCACCAGCACGCGCTGCGTGCTGCCGACCATCCCCTCGGAGATGGCCCGCGCCTGGGTGTTAAGGCGCTGCTGCAGCGCTTCGAGGCGCCGCTGTTTGGTCTCGTGCGGCACTTCGTCGTCCAGCGCGGCCGCCGGCGTGCCCGGCCTGCGGCTGTAGAGGAAGCTGTAGGACTGATCGAATCCAGCCTCGGCCACCAGGTTCATGGTCGCCTGGAAATCCGCGTCGGTCTCCCCCGGAAAGCCGACGATGAGGTCCGTCGAGATGCAGATATGCGGGCGCACCGCGCGCAATTTGCGCAGCTTTTGCTTGTATTCGAGCACGGTGTGACCGCGCTTCATCGCCGCCAAAATGCGATCCGATCCGCTCTGCACCGGCAGGTGCAGAAAGTCGTTCAGCTTCGGCACGCTGGCATACGCCTCGATCAGGCTGTCGTCGAAATTCAGCGGATGCGACGTGGTGAAGCGGATGCGTTCGACGGAACCGATCGCCGCGACGTAATGGATCAGCGTCGCCAGGTCCGCGGCGGTGCCATCGGCCATCGGCCCGGCATAGGCGTTGACGTTCTGCCCGAGCAAGGTCACCTCGCGCACGCCCTGCGCCGCCAGCTGCCGCACCTCGGCGAGGACCTGTTCGAACGGACGGCTGACCTCTTCGCCGCGGGTGTAGGGAACGACGCAAAAGCTGCAGTACTTGCTGCATCCTTCCATGATCGACACGAACGCGGTGGACCCTTCGGACCGCGGCTCCGGCATGCGGTCGAACTTCTCGATCTCCGGAAAGCTGATGTCGATCTGCGGACGGCCTGAACGCTTCAGTCCGCGGATCATCTCCGGCAACCGGTGCAGCGTCTGCGGACCGAATACCAGGTCGACGAACGGCGCGCGCGCGGTGATTCCCTCCCCCTCCTGGCTCGCCACGCACCCGCCGACCCCGATGATGACCTCGGGGCGCCGTTGTTTGAGGAGCCGCCATTCGCCGAGCAGCGAAAAGACCTTCTCCTGCGCCTTTTCACGCACGGAACAGGTGTTGACGAGCAGCACGTCGGCCGCGGCCGGATCCTGGGTCACCGCCATGCCGTCGATGGCGCGCAGCACGTCCCGCATCTTGTCGGAGTCGTACTCGTTCATCTGGCAGCCGAACGTCTTTATGTATAAAAGTCCAGGCATAGGCTCGCGTCGAAAAGGCCGATAAGATACTCGCAACCATGACAATTCGCGAAGTTCTGAAAATGGGCGATCCGCGGCTTCTCGAAGTCGCGGCGCCGGTGGCCCGGGTCGGAACGGCGGCGCTTCGCGAACTGCTGACGGACATGCAGGATACGATGCGGCACCTGCGCGGCGCCGGCCTCGCGGCGCCGCAAATCGGCGTCGGGCTGCGCGTCGTGATCTTCGGCGTCGATCAAAACCCACGCTACCCGGACGCCGAGTCCGTGCCCTTCACCATCTTGATCAATCCGGTGCTGACCCCGGTCGGCAAGGCCCAGGAAGACGGATGGGAAGGCTGTTTGTCGGTGCCCGGAATGCGCGGCCTCGTGCCGCGCTACCGCGAATTGCGCTATCAGGGCATTGCCGCGGACGGCAAACCGATCGACCGCACGGTCCGGGGTTTTCACGCCCGCGTCGTTCAGCACGAGGTGGACCATCTCGACGGCATCTTGTACCCGCGGCGGATACGCGACTTGACTCGTTTCGGCTTCAGCGACGTGCTGTTCCCGGATCAGGATCTCGGCGACGACTGACGGCGTGAAAACGCCCTAGAACGGAATGTCGTCGTCGAAATCTTCCTTGCCGCCGGCCGGCGCCGGCGACTGATCGTAATCTTCCCGGGGTGGCGGCGAACCCGCGGCGCGATCCCCGCCGCCGCCGCCACCGGCCGCGCCACCGCGCGCGCCGAGCATCTGCATGTTGTCGGCGATGATTTCGGTCGTGTATCGGTCGTTGCCCTGCTTGTCCTGCCACTTGCGGGTGCGCAACTTCCCCTCGACATATACCTGGGAACCCTTGCGCAGGTATTCGGCGGCGATCTCGCCCAGCCGCCCGAAAAAGGCGATGTTATGCCACTCGGTGCGCTCCTGTTGCGCGCCCGAAGCCTTGTCCTTCCACGACTCGCTGGTCGCGATGCGGATGTTCGTGACCGTCATGCCGCTCGGCATCGAGCGCGTCTCCGGATCCGCCCCCAGATTGCCGACCAAAATGACCTTGTTGACTCCGCGCGCCATGACCAACTCCGCATTGCGTTCCGTGGGCCGACATTGTACACGCGCCCCGCGCGCCCTGTGGGCCGCGTGCCGTCCGGCGACGGCGCAAATCGGGCGGGTTCGCTCAAATAGTCGCTGGGGCCGCGGCATCCCAGGATGCGGTCCACCGCCGTTTTACGGCGCCGCGGCGCAGCGGGTATCATATCCGGTCCCATGCAAAGCATCCGTATCCGGGGCGCCCGGACGCACAACCTGAAGAACATCGACCTCGATCTGCCGCGCGACCGGCTGATCGTTCTGACCGGCTTGTCCGGGTCCGGCAAATCCTCGCTCGCGTTCGACACCATCTACGCCGAGGGCCAGCGCCGCTACGTCGAGTCGCTGTCGACCTACGCCCGGCAGTTCCTGTCGATGATGGAAAAGCCCGATGTGGACATCATCGACGGGCTTTCTCCGGCGATCTCCATCGAACAGAAGTCCACGTCGCACAATCCTCGCTCGACCGTCGGAACCGTCACCGAGATTTACGACTACATGCGCCTGCTGTTCGCCCGCGCCGGCACGCCGCGCTGCCCGGATCACGGCATCGACCTGGCGGCACAGACCGTCAGTCAAATGGTCGACTCGGTTCTCGCGTGCCCGGAGGGCACCGCGATGATGCTGCTCGCGCCCGCAATCTCCGCGCGCAAGGGCGAGCACGCGGCCCTGATCGACGAGTTGCAGGCGGCCGGCTTCCTGCGGGCGCGGATCGACGGCACGATCGTCGAACTCGACCAGGCGCCCAAACTCGACGTCCGGCGCAAGCACACCGTCGAGGCGATCGTCGACCGCTTCAAGGTCCGCCCCGACCTGTCGCAACGCCTGGCCGAATCCTTCGAAACCGCGCTGCGGCTCGGCCAGGGGGTCGCCCGTGCCGCGTTTCTCGACGACCCCGGCCGCGCCGAACTGGTTTTCTCGGACAAGTTCGCCTGTCCGGTCTGCGATTATTCGCTGAGCGAACTCGAACCGCGCCTGTTCTCGTTCAACAGCCCGACCGGCGCATGCCCGACTTGCGACGGGCTCGGCACGCAGGACTACTTCGACCCGGGCAAGATCGTCGCCAACCCGCATCTGTCGCTCGCCGGGGGCGCGGTGCGCGGCTGGGATCGGCGCAACGCCTATTATTTTCAGCTGATCCAGGCGCTCGCACGCCACGCGAAATTCGACATCGAAGCCCCGTTCGAATCCCTGCCGCAGGAGGCGCGCGACCTCGTGCTGTTCGGCAGCGGCGCGGATGAATTCGAGTTCAAGTACCTGGACGGCAAGGGCGGAACCGTCAAGCGCCGGCATGCGTTCGAGGGCATCGTGCGCAATCTCGAGCGCCGCTACGGGGAGACCGAGTCTGCGACGGTGCGCGAGGAACTCGCGAAATACCGCTCCACGCGCGCTTGCCCGGAATGCGGCGGCACGCGTCTGAACCGCGCCGCCCGCAACGTGCATTTGTCGGGCAGGAGCGCGCCGCAGCTCGCCGCCCTGTCGGTGAGCGGCGCATCCGGTTTCTTCGCCGACCTGAAGCTTGCCGGCTGGCGCGGCGAGATCGCCGTGAAAATCGTCAAGGAGATCGGCGCCCGGCTCGGCTTCCTCGAGAATGTCGGACTCGGGTACCTGACCCTCGACCGAAGCGCGGACACGCTGTCGGGCGGCGAAGCGCAGCGCATCCGGCTCGCCAGCCAGATCGGCTCCGGGCTGGTCGGGGTGATGTACATCCTAGACGAACCATCGATCGGCCTGCACCAGCGCGACAACCAACGGCTGCTCGACACGCTGGTCAAGCTGCGCGACCTCGGCAACACCGTGATCGTCGTGGAGCATGACGAAGATGCGATCCGCCAGGCCGATCACGTCGTCGACCTCGGTCCGGGGGCCGGCGTGCACGGCGGACGCATCGTGGCGCAGGGCACGGCCGAAGACATCGCCGCGAACGCCGGGTCGGTCACGGGACGGTACCTCAGCGGCGCGCTGCGGATCGAGATTCCGCGCACGCGGCGCCCTCCGGATCCGCTGCGCTCGCTGCGCCTCGCCGGTGCGACCGCCAATAATTTGAAAAATGTCACCGCGGCATTCCCGCTCGGGCTGCTCACCTGTGTCACGGGCGTGTCCGGCTCCGGCAAATCCACGCTGATCAACGATACGCTGTTCCGCGCGGTGGCCACGCAGTTGAACCATGCGGCGGCCGGCACGGCCCGGTTCGACCGGCTGGACGGACTCGAGCACCTCGACCGCGTGATCGAAATCGATCAAAGCCCCATCGGCCGCACGCCGCGATCGAATCCGGCCACGTATACCGGTTTGTTCGCGCCGATCCGGGAAATCTTCGCGAGCCTGCCCGAGTCGCGCGCGCGCGGCTACGAGCCCGGGCGGTTCAGCTTCAACGTGAAGGGCGGACGGTGCGAAGCCTGCCAGGGTGACGGAGTCATCAAGGTGGAGATGCATTTTCTCGCCGACGTCTATGTGCCCTGCGACGTCTGCCGCGGCAAGCGCTACAACCGCGAAACCCTCGAAGTCCACTTCAAGGGCAAGAGCATCCAGGAAACCCTCGACATGACCATCGAGGAGGCGCTGCCGTTCTTCTCGGCGGTGCCGACGGTCCAGCCGAAATTGCAGACCCTGCTCGACGTGGGCCTGTCATACGTGCGGCTCGGCCAGAGTGCGACGACGCTGTCGGGAGGCGAGGCGCAGCGCGTCAAGCTCGCCCGGGAGTTGTCGAAGCGCGCGACCGGGCGGACGCTGTACATCCTGGATGAACCCACGACCGGATTGCACTTCGCGGACATCGCGATGCTGCTGAAGGTTCTGCAGCGCCTGCGCGACGAGGGCAACACGGTCATCGTGATCGAACACAATCTCGACGTGATCAAGACCGCGGACTGGGTCGTCGACCTGGGACCCGAAGGCGGGGACGGCGGCGGCCGCATCGTCGCCTCCGGCACACCGGAGGATGTCGCGGCCGATCCGTCGTCGATCACCGGCCGATACCTGCGGACCGCACTCGCGGCGCACGGCGCGGGACGTCCGGCGGCGGCGCGCAAGCCGCGCGAATTGCCGGTCTGACCGGGCGGGGACCTCGTCGATGGACGTTTATCTGATCCGCCACACCCGCCCGGACCTTGGTCCCGACATCTGCTACGGCAGCCTCGATGTCGCGTTGGCGCCGGATTTCGAGATCGTCGCGGAGCGCGTGGCGGCGGCGCTGCCGCGTGCCGTGCCGGTGATGACGACCCAGGCCCGTCGCTGCCGGCCCCTCGCCGAACTTGTCGCCGGCCGGCTGGGCTCCCGACTGATCGTCGATGACCGCCTGCGTGAGTTGGACTTCGGTCGATGGGAGGGCGTGGCCTGGTGCGATATTCCGCGCGCACAGACGGATGCGTGGACGCGGGACGTATGGAATAGATCGGCGCCGGGCGGCGAGTCGTACGCGGCGATGCACGGCCGCGTCCTTGCGGCCTGGGAGGCGATGCTCGCGGGATCGTACGATGCGCTGGCGCTGATTGGTCACGCCGGACCGTTGCGCGCCTTGATCACGATCGCGCTGGAACTGCCGGCCGAGACCTTCGTCCGCTTTCAATTGGGCTACGGCGGAATGACGAAGATCTCCGACGCGACGGGCGGATGGAGACTGGAGTACTCGAACACCTACCCGGCGGCGGTCCCATGAGGAGGCTATTCACGGGCGCGATCGCCGGCGCGGCGTTGCCGATCCTTACACGCATGGACCCCGAGACCGCGCATCGCTTGGGGCTCGCCGGCCTGAAGCTGCTGCGGCCGCTGTGGCCGCCGCCGCGGACGCCGTCGTCCCTGGCCGTGGACTGCGCCGGATTGCACTTCGCGCATCCGGTGGGGCTCGCCGCCGGCTTCGACAAGAACGGCGATTATCTGGACGCGCTCGGCGCGGTCGGCTTCAGCCATATCGAGTTGGGAACGGTGACGCCGCGGCCGCAGCCGGGGAACGAGCGGCCGCGCATGTTCCGGCTGCGCGACGCCGACGCACTGGTCAACCGGATGGGTTTCAACAACAAGGGCGCGGATCATCTGGCCGCACGCCTGGCCGCGAGCCGCTACCGCGGGATTCGCGGCATCAGCATCGGCAAGAATTTCGACACGCCGCTCGCAAATGCCGGCGACGATTACCTCGCCTGCCTGCGCCGGCTGTACGAGTTCGCCGACTACTTCGCCGTCAACGTCTCCTCGCCGAACACGGCCCATCTACGCGAGTTGCAGGACCGCGAGGCCCTCGCGCGCATCGTCGAACCGCTCGCCGAGGAGCGGCTCCTGCTGGCGCGGCGCTTCGGCACGCGGGTTCCGATTTTCGTGAAGATCGCCCCCGACCTCGACCCGGAGCGGATCGACTCGCTCGCGCTGCAGCTGCCTGCGCTCGCGGTCGACGGCGTGATCGCCACCAACACCTCGAACCGCCTGGAGGACTTCGCGTCGCAGCTGCCTCCCGGCGCCAGCGGCGGCCTCAGCGGGCGGCCGCTGCACGCGCGCTCGCTGCCGGTGATCCGGCGCTTGCGCACGCGGCTCGGCCCCGGGTTTCCGATTATCGGCGTCGGCGGCATATTGAGCGCCGACGATGCGCTGCAGATGCTGGCCGCCGGCGCCGACCTGATCCAGATCTATACCGGCTTCGCGTACCGCGGCCACTTCCTGCTCGACGAGATTCTCGGCCGGCTCACGCAGGCGCGCGGCGCGGCCTGAGGGCGCTACTGCGGGGCGTCGACCCGGTACCCTTGGGCGCGCAGTCGGTCGAGCAGCCCGCCGGGCTGCAACAGCAGATCCATGTTGACGACCGCAAGCGCGCGGCCACCGGCTTGCAGCTGTGCGTCCAGACGCTCGAGCCAGCCGGCCTGGATGCGTCGCAAAAGGACCGCCGGGCCGCCCCCGCCCTCGACGGCCGCCCGGCACTCACCGACTTCCGCCGCCTCCGGCAGCGATTGGATGCGCGCGATGTCCCCGACCGCCCAGGCGTCGGCGCGCGCGACCAGGCGCGGCAGGCCGCTTTCGACCGTCGCCAACATCGCGGCCACGCATTTCTGTTCCGTGACGACGGGCAGCGTGCGCAGTGCGTCCAGCGCGGCGCCGACGCCCGCCGACTGGAACTCCTCGACGCGCACGCCGCGACTGCGTGCGAGCTTGCGCACGACCGCCCCGACTTCGAGCCGCGTCGACAGGCCGACGCTGCGCAGCGCGGCCTCCTGCAGAAGCCCGGCCGCGATGATCGGCCGGTAGCGCTCCCACTTGTCGCCGCTGCGCGTGAACTTCGACCGATCCGCCGCAAAGCGCGCATACAGGGCCGGCGGCAGGACGTCACGCAGCCGTCGGCCCCCGGGTACCATCACCAGGTCCCGCTGCGTGATCAGCAGCCAAAGAATGCGCAATATTCCGACGTTGAACGGCTTGCCGACGAGCACGGTGTCCGTCGCGCCGATGATTCGGTCGATGCGCCGCGAGCGCCAGGTCATGTCCTTCGGCAGCGGCGCGACCGTGCCGAGGATCCACAACTGCGCGGAGCCCCGATGCACGCGCCACAGTCCGGGCCCCGCCCGCACGCCGGTGATGACGACATCCGGCATCGCATCGGCCGCCCGCGCCGGCGCGGCCGCGACCAACAGGAAGACGAGCACGCCGAGCGCGACCCGCGCCGGGCCCGGTCCGCGTACCGGGATGTTATGGTATGCACTCCTCAACATCCGCGATGCCCCGGGATCCCGCCATGAACAAAATGAAAAAACGTCCCGTTCGCCGTGCCGTCAGCCGCGCGAGCGCCGAAGCGGCGGTTCGCACGCTGCTTCAATGGGCCGGCGAGGATCCCGGACGGGAGGGCCTGCGGGACACGCCGAAGCGGGTCGTCAACGCCTACGGCGACTGGTTTTCCGGCTATGGGACCGATCCGGGCGATTATTTGCGGCGCACGTTCGAGGAGGTGGACGGCTACGACGAGATGGTCATTCTGCGCGACATCTCCTTCGAATCGTACTGTGAACATCACATGGCTCCGATCATCGGGCGCGCGCACATCGGCTATCTCCCCACGGACCGCGTCGTCGGAATCAGCAAGCTCGCGCGAGTCGTCGACGGCTACTCGCGCCGGTTCCAGGTCCAGGAAAAGCTCACCGCGCAGATCGCGAACTGCATCAACGAGGTCCTCAAGCCGCGCGGCGTCGGCGTCGTCATCGACGCGGTGCATCAATGCATGACGACGCGCGGCGTGCACAAGCGCGGCGTTTCGATGGTGACGAGCAGCATGCTCGGCGCGTTTCGCAAGGACGCGAGCACGCGCGCGGAGTTCCTGCGGTTCATCGACATCGAGGGCAAGGGCGGCGCCTGAGCCTCAGCCCTTGTTGCGCTGAGCGGCGGATTGCGCCGGAATGAGTTCGACCGAGAACGCATAACTATGCCGCTCGCCCGGTGCGAGCGCGCCGACCCCGACGACCTGGCGTGCGATCTTCTCCCCGAGCTGATTCGAGATCGACACGACGACACAGTATTCGCAACCATCGGCCGCCGCGGGGTTGGCGATGGTGCCCTCGATGCGCATCGCGGCGGGGCCGGCGGGACGCTGTTCCGCGGCGGCAACGTTGAATCTCAGGTGATGCTGGCAGCCGGGACAGATGCTGGCGCTCGCCAGCACGGTCGCTTTGCAATGGGGGCAGATGCGCGTGGCGCCCAACGATCCCTGACGGGCGGCACTCATCGCTAGACGCCGTCACCCTTGCGACCACCGTCGATCTTTCCGGTTTTATCGTCATCCCAGCCGAATTCGACGTGACCGCGCATGCGCGAACCGGCCGCGACCGTGATCGACCCGGCCTTGACGTCGCCGACGATGACGCCTCCCTCGAGCACATCGACGCGCTTGGCCGATTCGATGTTCCCCTGCAGTTCGCCGCCGACGACGACGACCGCGGCGAGCACCTGCCCGGTCAGGTGGGCGCCCGTTTCGATGTTGAAGTTGCCGTCGATGCGCACGTCGCCTTTGAAACGGCCGGCCATCCGCACGTTGCCGGCGCCCTCGATCTTGCCCTCGATCGTGAGGTTGGCCGCAATGACGGACTCGCCTCCCTCGGCGGCGGGACGCGCCTTGCGCGGCGCGGGCACCGCGCCGACTTCCGCGAGGGGCCGATCTGGAGGCGTTGCGCCGGCCGGGGTCGGACTGCCGGGAAGGCCGCTCGTCGTCGTTTCTTTCCAAAGCGCCATGATTTCGTCTCCATCGACTGGGGTGAGTGGGACCGATTGCCCTGGGGCAATCCTATACGGTAGCGCCGCGCACGCGCGCCCTCACGTTGTCTTTTATTGGAGACGGTCGGTTCCGCGGCGCCCGGGGTACCAATTCCAGCGGCCCGCGAGGCTCATGAACGCCGGGACCACGAAGCCGCGAATCAGGGTCGCGTCGATGAGTACCGCGACGCACAAGCCGACACCGATCATCTTGAGTGCCGGCAGATCGGCGCCGGCAAAGGCTCCGAAGACCACCGCCATGATGAGACCCGCGCCGGTGATGACCGGCGCCACCCCGGCTAAACCGTCGATGGTCGCGCGGTCATTGTCGCCATGCTTCAGATATTCGCGCTGGATGCGGAACAACAGGAACAGTTCATAGTCCATCGACAGGCCGAAACTCAGGCAGAAGATCATCATCGGCACTTCCAGCGCGATCGCGCCGAACGGCCGCTCCAGGCCGACGAGTCGATCGAACCATCCGTACTGAAACACGGCGACGACCGCACCGTAACCCGCGCCGATCGCGAGAAGATTGGCGGCCACCGCCTTGATCGGCAACAAATAGGATCGAAATGCGCCGAACAGCAGCGCGAGCGTCGCCACGATGACGAAACCGAACACCTTGGGAAAACTGCGCCACATGTAATCGCTGAAATCGTTGTAATAGACCGGAGCGCCTCCAACCTCAGCGGTGAATGGTCCGGCCGGCGCGACGCCGCGCAGTTCGCGCGCGAACGCCTGCACTTGTGGCAGTGTCAACGCGGCCGCCGGCGTCAGCGCGAACAAGCCGGCCCGCCCGTCACGACTCAGATAAAGAGCGCCGGCGGCCGTTTTGGCGGTGCTCAAACTGGACACCAGCGACGCGGTGCGAGAGTCCCGGGCCAGGCGCTCGGAAAATGCGCGGAGCGCGGCCAGATGCGACGCGGCGAGCAGCGGCTGCCCGTCCGTGGTCCGCACCAAGATTTGCAGGTCCAGTCCGGAATCGTGGTGCTGCATCGCTTGCAGCATCTCCATGCCGACACGGGCTTCCATTCCCTTGGGCAGGAACCAGGGCTCGTCGGAGAAGCCGCTGCGGGCGCCGGCGAGCGGTAGGGACATCGCCAGCACGGCACCGCCCGCCAGCGCGAGGCACAGCACCGGCCGGCGCACGGTCCAGGCGGCAAGGCGCCGCCAGAAACTCGAGCGATCCGCGCGTTGCAGCGTCGCGAAACCGATCGGCCAGCGTTCGATATGCCGGCCGATGAGCGCGAGACAGGCGGGCAGGAACGTCAGCGCCGCGAGCACGGCGACGACCACGACGAGCGCGCCGCCGATGCCGACGCTGCGGGTCTCCAGGATCGGGCTGAACAACAGGCCGAGCATGCCGATCGCCACCGTGCAACCGGACCAACAGATCGTAAGACCCGCCTCGGCGACGGTGAGCGCAACGGCGGTGGTGACGTCCTCGCGCCGCAGCGAGTCGCGAAAATCCTTGACCATCAACAACGAGTAATCGATGCCGACCGCGAGCCCGATCATCGTCACCACGTTGCCGAGCAGATTGGACACCGGCATCAGCCGGGCCAGCACGAAAGCGGCGCCGAACGCCACCATGGTGGACGCCAGACCCATCAAGAACGGCAGCGACGCGGCGACGACCGTGCCGAAGGCGAGCAGCAGGATCACGAGGGTGAGCGGCAGGGCGCGCTTCTCGGCACGGTCGCCGCCCTCGGCGCTGCTCGTGTTGATGTCGTAATCGATTGCCGGTCCGCCGGTGACCGCGATGCGCGCGGACGGGTCCAGTCGTAACAGCGCGCGGCGCAGCGGTTGCAGCGCCGCGCGGACGTGCATGACCGAGCGATGCTGTCCCGCCTCGTCCTTGGCGGTGATGCCGACGATCAATGCCGTCATGTGCTCATCCGCCGGACGGCGGCCGGGATCGGCGGCGTTGGCATCGGCGTCGATGCCACCTACGTCCGGCAACGCCGCGAGCGTCCGCACGGCACGCCCCTGCCAGGCGATGAACGAGGCCTGCCCGATCGGCAACCGGGGGGTCGCAATGACGACGAGCAGCGGATCGAGAAAGGGATTGCGGAACTCCGTGTGCAGAGCGTCGTCGACGCCCTTGGAGGCGCTGCCCGACAGGCTCGCCGCGCCGCCGATGGCGACATCGGGGAACACCCAGGCGCCCCAGGATCCGAGCGCGATGGCGACAGCCCAAAGCGCGACGACCGTGCGCGGATTCCCGGCGATCAACCGTCCCAGGCGCAGAAACAGGGGGGCATCGCGCATGCTAGAAGGGGTAGTTGATGCCGGTGAATACCGCAGCGCCTTCGCTGCCGTACCCAAAATCGACGTAGCCGACGACGAACGGCGGCGCGATGCCGCGGAAGCCCAGGCCGACGACCCGGTGCAGGTGCGCGAGCGGCGTCGTGCGGGAATGGGCGAACACGTCGCCCAAATCTATGAACGGCGCCAACTCGACGTCGATGTGCGTGGACATCGCGTTGAGCGACAGCACGCGGCGGCGATACTCGATGCTCGAGGAAAACGAATTCCGTCCGTAGAACCGGCCGTCGCCGAAACCGCGCAAGGGCTGCGCCTCGCCGAGCACACTGCGGTCGCCGCCGATGCTGGACAGGCTCCAGAACGGCACGTTCGATTCGCCCGGCATGTAGCGCAGTGCGACGTGCGCCGCGATGACGGCGTCCGGTCCGGCCGACCAAAACTGACGGCCGTCGAATCCGGCGACGCTGTACAGCGAATCGTTCATGAATCCCCGGCTCGAGGCGACGCCACCGAATATCACGTACGCGCCGCCCTTCGTCGGCACGGTCGTGTCGTTGCGGGTGTCGTAGGCGACCTGCATCCGGCTCAGGACTTCATGATTGACGCCGATGCCGAGCAATCCCTGGAATCGGGTCTGAATCGAGGCGAAGCGCGCGAGCGACCCGGGTTGGATGGCGACCGACCGGATCCTCAGCGTGTAGGAGATCTGCCATGCGTGCGACAGATTCCAGCCGAGCGTCGTCTGCACGTATTTCTGCTGATCCGTGTAGTTGGTTTCGTTGAAAATGCGTGAATTGTTGCCGATCCCATAGAATCGCGGCGTGCCGCTGCGGTCGTAGACGACGCTCGCATTGAACGACCAGGTGGAAGCACGCAGCCGCCCGGTTTCGTACTCGAAGTCGAATTCGCTCTCCACGCGCTGTTTGGCGCCCGCCACCAGCGACCACTGCGTGTCATCCGACGGATAGGAAAAGATCCGTCCGCGCGCGCCCCAGCCAAAGTTGGGGTTGTGGATGATGTCCGGTGCGATGATCTTGCGGATTTGCGCCTTGTCGTCGGTCACCAGCCAGGTGGGGATCAGTCCGAGCGTCGTGCCGCTGTTCGGATCGACGTCGATTTCCGGCACCGGAATGAACGGCGCGGTTGCGGGATCGAGCCAGCGAGCGAAGGCGCTGGTCGGCACGGCAGCGGCCGTCCCGGAAAACGCCCATCCGGCGGCGCCGAGCGCCAGCATCCGCAGCCCCCAATGCGCGCGTCCGACCAATCGAGTTCCTCCGCAAAATCCGGGCAGCGAGCTTAGCAACTTTCCGGGGCAAATCGCACGAATTCAGCCTCCAAGGGCTCGCGACGAGCCCGTATAATGCCGGCCTCCCAGGAGGGTCGGCGGTGTTCCAAAGTTTGAATCGCCTGAACGAGGACGCGATCCTCGGCGTCATGGCACGGTACCGGGCAGACCCGTCGCCGCTCAAGGTCGATCTCGGCGTCGGGGTATTCCGGGACGCCAACGGCGACACGCCGGTCCTAGACTGCGTGCGGCGCGCCGAACGGGCGGTGATCGACGCGCAAACCACGAAAGCCTACGTTGCTCCCGCCGGGCGCGCCGAGTTCAACGAACTCGTGGCCGGCCTCGTGCTCGGGCCCGCCCACCCCGCCCTGTTGGATCGGCGCACGGTCGCGGTTCAGGCGCCCGGTGGCTGCGGTGCGCTGCGGGTCGGCGCCGAACTGATCCGCACGGCATCGCGCGCGGCATCCGTTCATGTCAGCGATCCAACCTGGGGAAATCACGTTCCGCTGCTCGGCAGTTCGGGGTTCGAGCTGCGGCGCTACCCGTATTACGACGCGACCGCCCATCGGCTCACGTTCGACGCGATGATCGACCACCTGGAGCGCGCGCCGGCCGGCGATGTCGTGCTGATTCACGCCTGCTGCCATAACCCCACTGGCGCCGATCTCGACGCGGCCCAGTGGGACGCCGTGCTCGAGGTCCTGCACCGCCGCCGCTTGGTTCCGTTCCTCGACCTCGCCTATCAGGGGTTCGGCGGGGACTTGGAAGCCGACGCGGCCGCGGTGCGGCTCGTCGCAGGCGGCGTGCCGGAATGCCTGATCGCCGTCTCGTTCTCGAAGAACCTCGGCCTGTACCGTGAGCGCGTCGGCGCGCTGCTGGCGGTTTGCGAGAACGAGGAGCGCGCGGCGGCGGTGAAGAGCCACGTATTGCAGGTCGCACGCAGCATTTACTCGATGCCTCCGGACCACGGCGCAGCAATCGCGGCATTGATTCTGGCTGATGCCGACCTGCGTCGGACCTGGCTCGGGGAGTTGTCGGCCATGCGCGATCGCATACGCGACATGCGCGCGCTGCTGGCGCGGCATTTGCGCCAATTGCGCGGCGACGACGCGTTCGGCTTCCTGGAGCGTCAGCGGGGGATGTTTTCGCTGCTCGGCGCGCCGCCGGACGCCGTGGAGCGGCTGCGGGTCGAACACCACGTCTACATGACCGCGGACAGCCGCATGAACCTCGCCGGCGTCCTTCCCGGCAATGCGGCTTATCTAGCCGGGGCGATTTGCCGCGTCATGAGCTGAGCCGAGCCGAGCCGAGCGTCGGCGCGAGGCTGCGCTCAACCGCCGAGCGCGCTGCGCAGCGCGGCCACTTCGACCGCCGTGTCCTTCATGATCGCCGTCATCTTTTCATGGTCGAGACCCAGCCGCGCGATCGAGGCCCGACCCGCGCAGGCCACCTGCAGGCCCTCATCATCGGTCGCGAACGAGGCCATCAGGTTGGCAACCGCGATCACGTCGCTGAGATCGGCCGACTCCGGCCCCTCCCGGTCGACGTCGTCTTGGTCACCGACCGCCGCCACCATTTCTTCGGCGAACTCCCAGTTCTCGAGGATCGCGCGGCCGATCTGCGCATGCCATTCGTCGATGATCCGATTGACCGTCGCGGTGCTGTCGAACAGCTCCGGGTGATCCGCAACCCGGGTCAGCACGTAGAGCTTGCCGATACCGTGCATCATGCCGGTCAACATCGCCTCGTCGGCGTTGATGCGCGTGCATTTGCGCGCGAGCACGAAGGCAATGGCCGCCACCAGGGTGCTGCGCTCCCATAGCTCGTCCAGATAGGGCTTTACGCCGGCGAGCTTGTTGTTGTTGCGGATCTGGGCCATCGCGAACGACATCGACGCGCTGCGGACCATGTTATAGCCCATGCGATTGATCGCGGTGCGCAGGTCGGTGATCTGGCGGCCGAGCGTGTTCAAGGATGCGGAATTCGCGATCCGCAGGAGTCTGGCGGCCAGCGCGGGTTCCGATCCGACGACGCGCACGACCTTTTCGAGATTCGACTTCTCATCCGCGAGGACCCGCCGCACGCGTATCGCCACTTCCGGAAAGGACGGTAGGTCGACGCGGCCCGCGGACAATTCATTCGCGAGGGCGCGGACGAATTCGAACGCGATTTCCGTCGCCGAATTGGGCTGCGTGTTTGCTGATGCCACCTGGTTCATTCTCATGCCCGCGTCAACCAGATGAATTCGACCGCAACACGGAATACTTGAGACCCCGGATTCGCGGATCGTGACCGCCGGCGCAGATTGCCCGGCGCAAGAGGACGGGATCAGGCCGGCGGCCGGGAGCGGCTGCGAAAACGGTGCCGGATTTCCCCGTCGCGGGACAGTTCGGCGTAAGCGGCGCCACAATAGTCGGCGATGACGCTGCGCCAGAAGCGCACCGATACGGGGTTGCGCAAATATTCGACGATTTCCCACTCGCCGGCGAAACGGTCGAAGGCGAGTCGCGCCGCATGGCGCCCATAGCCGTTGCGGCGGCTCTGCTTGCGGACGAAGAATTCGGCCATCCGATAGTCCGGCGGCGGTTCGCGCCCGACCGGTATTTGCGGCCGCATGACCAGCGCGAATCCCACCGGCTCGGCGCCATGGGCGATCACCAGGGGATGGGAATGTTCGCTCGAGAACCAGCTCGCGAAGATGCCGTCCCTTTGGGGACTCTCGGCTCCAATGATCGAAAAAAAACCGGTGTTCAGGTCCGACAGGGAGTCAAGGTACTCGCCGTACACATCTTGGATCCACTGCCTGTCGGCCTTGGAGTATTTGCAGTCGCGAATGCTGATCGACACGGCACCACCCGCATCCTTTGGACGGCCCAAAAACACAAAGGTCCGGGCAGACACGCCATGCGGCGGCCCGCCCGGACCTCACGCGATCAAAGGCGTCGCGTATTACGGCGCAGCGGATGCAGCCGGGGCCGCCGACGCGGTCGCGTCAGCCGCCGAGCTGGCCGCAGCGCTCGCCGCGGACGCATCGCTCGCCGCCGGGGCGGAAGCCGTGTCCGAGGCGGCAGGGGCCGGGGCCGTCGCCGTCGTATCGGCCGGAGCAGGAGCTTCGGCCTTCTTGCCGCAGGCGCTCAAAATGACGGCGGCGGCGATCGCGCTGAGAACGAGTTTGGTCTTCATCTATCGATACCCCAAAATGAGTTTTAGTGATTGAATGAACGTAGGCAGACTGGCTGGTCTTGGACCTTCCCCAAGATTTCGCCCTGAAGTTTAGAGTGTTTCGGGATACTTTCCTATCACTTTCCGCTGGCACTCCAGTACTTGAACGCAGCAGAACCGTGACGGGGTTAAGCCATGCGGTGCGATTCCCGAGAGTCCCGAACACGCGGACGCGGTTAAAGTATTCTTAATGTGGGTCAATAAGTGTACGACGGGAGCGGACGTGGACGGCGACGGACTGGACGGCCTCTTTGAGACGCATTTGCGTACGACGATGCACCGCGCGGATCTCGCACTTGCGGAGACGGGCTTCGACGCCTTGGCGATTCATTCCGGCGTTCCGCCGATGCAGTTTCTGGACGACCAAGAATACCCATTCAAGGTAAACCCGCAGTTCAAGGCCTGGGTGCCGCTGACCGACACGCCGGGATGCGTGCTGCTCTACACCCCCGGTGCCAAACCCAAGCTCCTGTTCCCGCAATCCGACGACTACTGGCATAGGCCGGCGCCCCTGCCTCGCGGCGGCTGGGCCGAACGGTTCGAGGTCATCCCCTGGGTGCCGGCGGACCCGGTCGCGCGATATTGGCGGCAACTCGGCCGGACGGCGGTCATCGCGCCGCCTGGCGCCTTGGACGGCCCGTCGACGGGCGAATTGAACCCGGCCGGCCTGATGACGCGCCTGCATTTCGACCGGGCGGTGAAGACGGATTACGAGCTCGAGTGCATGCGTCGCGCCAATCGTCTGGCGGTCCGCGGCCATGTCGCCGCTGCCGCGGCGTTTCGGGACGGCCTGTCCGAATACGGCGCGGCTCAGCGCTACCTCGCGGCCTGTGCGCAGCGCGACGAGGAGATGCCCTACAACAACATCGTCGCCTACAACGAACACGCCTCTACGCTGCATTATCAGCATCTGGACCGGGCGCCTCCGCCGCAGCTGCGCGCCCTGCTGATCGATGCCGGCGCGGCGTTTCGCGGGTACGCCGCCGATATCACACGAACCCACTCGGCGGGCCCGGGCGCATACGCCGATCTGATCGCCGCTCTCGATGCGGTTCAACGGGCGCTGTGCGGCGAAATCGTCGCGGGCCGGGACTATCGCGACGTGCATCTGAGCGCGCACCGGCGCATCGGCGATCTGTTGCGGGAGGCGGGCATCACCAAGCTGACCGGAAGCGCGGCGCTGGAGCTCGGGGTCACGAGCGTGTTTTTCCCCCATGGGATCGGCCACCTCCTGGGATTGCAGGTGCACGATGTGGGCGGCCTGCTGGCCGATCCTCAGGGTCATGAGAACCCGCGGCCCGTCGGCCACCCTTACCTGCGTCTGACGCGCCGCTTGGAGCCCGGCGTGGTCGTCACGGTCGAACCCGGCGTCTATTTCATCGATTCGCTGCTGCGGGCCGCCGCCACGGACGCGCGGGCGGCGTACATAGACTGGGAGCGGATCGCGGCGTTGCGGCCCTTTGGCGGGATTCGCATAGAGGACAACGTGGTGACGACGTCATCGACACCGGAGAATCTGACCCGCGACGCCTTCGCCCAGTGCGGCGGGTGAATCGCGCCGCGGGGAGCGGCGCGCCCGCCTGGGCTCAGCGCTGAGCTTTCAGCGCGTCGCGAATCTCTTCGAGCAGCACTTCCTGACGGGTCGGCGCCGGAGCGGCGGCGGCGGCAGGCGCCGGCTTCTTGAGCCGGTTGATCCCGCGCAAAGCCAGGAACAGCACGAAAGCGATGATCAGGAAATCGAAAATCGACTGCAGGAATACGCCGTACTTGACCAGCACCTGCACGCCCTTCGGGTCGGCACCGAGGCTCACCGCGAGGTCGCTGAAATTCACGCCGCCGATCAGTTTGCCGATCACCGGTGTGATCACGTCGCCGACCAGGGACGAAACGATCTTGCCGAATGCCGCGCCGACGACGACGCCGACGGCCATGTCGACGACATTGCCCTTCATCGCAAATTCTTTGAATTCGCTGGTGATACTCATGGTCAACTCCCTCTGGCTTTCGAGTGTCCCTCGTTATACCTGCCGGAACGCGGCCGGCCGAGCCTCAGGCCGCGGCGGCTTTCGCCTTGCGGCGCTTCGGCTTCGCGTCGGCGGCCGCATCGCCTTCCGCCTTGGCCGCCGGTACGACGAGCGCTTCGACGAATTGCATCAACGCCATGTCGGCGGAGTCTCCCGGGCGCGGCTCCATTTTCAGGATCCGCGTATAGCCGCCGGCCCGGGTCTTGAACCGGGGTCCGATGTCGCTGAATAATTTTTCCACGACCGCCACGTCGCGCAGACGCGCCAGCGCGAGCCGACGCTTGGCCTGCGAGTCCACCTTCGCGAGGGTGATCAGCGGCTCGACGACACGCCGCAGTTCCTTGGCCTTCGGCACCGTGGTGCGGATGGTCTCGTGACGCAGCAGGGAGGCGGCCATGTTTCGCAGCATGGCGTGCCTGTGGGAGGAGTTTCGCGATAACTGACGACCGCTGTTTCTATGACGCATGGTGTTGAGACCCTAGATTCGCAATTCAGATGCCGTCGCGCTCGTCGTCCCGCTTCAATCCGGGAGGCGGCCAGTTGTCGATTCGCATGCCGAGCGTCAGCCCATGGCTCTCGAGGACTTCCTTGATCTCGGTCAGCGACTTCTTACCGAGGTTCGGCGTGCGCAGCAATTCCACTTCGGTCCGCTGCACCAGATCGCCGATGTAATGGATGTTCTCCGCCTTGAGGCAGTTCGCACTGCGCACCGTCAGCTCGAGTTCGTCCACCGGACGCAGCAGGATCGGGTCGAACTGGGTCTCGGTCGCCTTGGCGGTCGATTCATCCTGACCTTGCAGGTCCACGAACACCGACAGCTGATCCTTCAGGATGCCGCCGGCGCGGCGGATGGCCTCTTCCGGATCGATCGTGCCGTTCGTCTCGATGTCCAATATGAGCTTGTCGAGGTCGGTGCGCTGCTCGACGCGGGCGCTTTCGACGTTGTACGTGACCTTGCGCACCGGACTGAACGACGCGTCGAGCTGCAGCCGGCCGATGGCGCGGGTCTGCTCCTCGAAAGCCAGGCGCTGCGCCGCGGGACGGTAGCCGCGTCCCCGCTCGACCTTCAGCGACATCGCCAGTTCTCCCGCCTTGGTCAGATTCGCGATGACCAGTTCCGGATTGAGGATCTCGATGTCATGGTCCGTGGCGATGTCGCCGGCCTTGACCGGTCCGGGGCCCTTCTTGTGTAGTCGGATCTCGGCCGAGTCCCGGGAGTGCATGCGGATCGCGACCGCCTTGAGATTCAACAGGATGTCGACGACGTCCTCTTGCACACCCTCGATCGCG
>JAJXYR010000081.1 GCA_021780475.1 Pseudomonadota bacterium | reverse complement strand
TGCAACCCCAACTTCCATGCGACCGGTGCGCATTACATCAACGCGGACACCACCGCCTTCATGCAGTTCGTCGAAGGCGATCTGTTCCGCGACTTTCCCACCCTGCGGTTCGTCATCCCGCACGGCGGCGGTGCGGTACCGTACCACTGGGGTCGTTATCGCGGGCTTGCCGACATGCTGAAACGTCCGCCGCTCGCGCAGCACGTCATGCGCAACGTATTCTTCGATACCTGTGTCTACCACCAGCCCGGCATCGACCTGCTCGTGCGCGTGATCGACGTCGGCAACATCCTGTTCGGTTCCGAGATGGTCGGCGCGGTCCGCGGAATCGACCCGGAGACCGGCCATTACTTCGACGATACGAAGCGCTACGTCGATGCATTGTCGATCCCGTCCGCGGACAAGGCTCGCATCTACGAGCACAACGCGCGGCGAGTGTTTCCGCGCCTCGATGCGACGCTGCGCGCGAGGGGACGATGAGCGCACCGCGGCTCGTGCCGGGCGGGCGAGGGTGGGCGTCCGGCGGCGCATCCGGTCCTTTCACCATGGACGCCGATTGGATGCCGTTCCATCCGCATCCGTCGAAGCCCACGTGGACACTCCCGCCCGGCGCAGTCGATGCGCATTGCCACGTATTCGGACCGGGCGCCAGGTTCCCCTATGCACCGGAACGGAAGTACACGCCGTGCGACGCGTCCAAGGAACATCTCTGGGCATTGCGCGACTATCTCGGCTTCGAACGTAACGTGATCGTGCAGGCCACCTGCCACGGCGCTGACAATCGCGCGCTCGTCGACGCGCTGCGATCCTCGAATGGACGGGCGCGAGGCGTCGCGACCGTGACGGCGGACGTGACGGACCGGCAGCTGCGCGAGCTCGACGAGGCCGGCGTACGGGGAGTGCGATTCAATTTCGTCAAGCGGCTCGTCGACACCACCCCTCGCGACGTACTGGCGGCGATCGCCCGGCGGGTCGCTCCGCTCGACTGGCACGTGGTGATCTATTTCGAAGCCGCGGACCTGGTGGAGCTCCATGACTTCCTCGCGGCGCTGCCCACGGTCGTCGTCATCGACCACATGGGCCGTCCCGACGTGACGCAAGCGGTCGATGGCCCGGAATTCGACCGGTTCGTCCGTTTGATGCGCGAGCACACGAACGTCTGGTCGAAGGTCACTTGTCCGGATCGGTTGTCGAAATCCGGCCCGCCGCATTACGACGACGTGGTTCCCTTCGCGAGGCGACTGGTCGAGGAGTTCCCGGAACGGGTGCTCTGGGGAACCGATTGGCCGCATCCGAACCTGAAGACCCACATGCCCGATGACGGACGGCTGGTCGATTACGTACCACGGATCGCGACGACGAACCTGCAGCGAGGACGTCTCCTCGTGGAGAATCCGATGCGGCTTTATTGGGACCGCTGAAAACCGAACCCTGCCGGCGACGGCCGAGGAGAATGCCGATGGCGCTCGACAAACCCTATGCGGACATCCCGGGCACGGTGATCTTCGATGCCGATCAGGCGCGCAAGGGATATCACCTGAACCAGTTTTGCATGTCGTTGATGAAACCGGAGAACCGCGCCCGCTTCAAGCAAGACCAGCGCCGCTATCTGGACGAATGGCCGATGACCGACGCACAGAAACAAGCCGTTCTCGCACGCGACTACAACCGCATGATCGAGCTCGGCGGCAACATCTATTTCCTCGCGAAACTGTTCTCGACGGACGGCAGGAGTTTCCAGTACACCGCCGCATCGATGACCGGGATGACCCAGGAGGCGTACGCGCAGATGATGCTGTCCGGCGGACGCTCGCCTGAAGGAATGCGGCGCGCCGCAGGGCAGACGAGCCCGGAGGATCGGTAGTGGCGCGCATCACCGCCGGCGTCGCGACCTCGCACGTGCCCGCGATCGGCGCCGCGATCGACAATGGCCGCGCCGGAGACCCTTATTGGCGCCCGGTATTTTCAGGATACGAATTCTCGAAGCAATGGCTCGCCGCAGCGAAGCCCGACGTCGTCCTGCTCGTCTACAACGACCATGCGACCGCGTTCAGCCTGGATATCGTGCCGACCTTCGCGATCGGCTGCGCCCCGGATTTCCCGCCCGCCGACGAGGGCTGGGGACCCCGTCCGGTTCCCCGGGTCGAAGGGCACCCGGAACTCGCCGCGCACGTGACCCAGTCGGTGATTCAACAGGATTTCGACCTGACGATCATCAATAAAATGGACGTCGACCACGGCCTGACGGTGCCTTTGTCGTTGATGTGCGGCCAACCCGAGCGCTGGCCGGTTCGCGTGATTCCGCTGGCCGTCAACGTCGTGCTGTATCCGCCACCTTCCGGGCGGCGCTGTTACGAGCTCGGCAAGGCGATTCGCAGGGCGGTCGAGTCGTTCGACGACGATCTCGACGTGCAGATCTGGGGTACGGGCGGAATGAGCCACCAGTTGCAGGGGCCTCGAGCCGGCCTGATCAACCAGGAATGGGACAACCGCTGGCTCGACCGGCTGATTGACGACCCCGAGACGGTGTCGCGCATTCCGCACATCGAGTACGTGCGCGAGGCCGGCTCGGAGGGCATCGAACTCGTGATGTGGCTCGTGATGCGCGGCGCGCTGGATCCGCGAGTGCGGGTCACTCATCGCTTCTACCACGTTCCGGCGTCCAACACGGCCGTGGGTCACTTGATATTGGAGAACGACGGATGAAGATCGTCCTTGCAGGAGCCGGCGCGTTCGGCCAAAAACACCTCGATGCGATCCGCACCATCGGCGGCGTCGAGGTCGCCGCATTGGTCGGACGCGACCTCGCCGCGACGCGTGAGGTCGCGCGCCGGTACGGAATCGACGGTGCGACGACCGATCTGGGCGAGGCGCTCGCGATACCCGGCGTGTCGGCCGCGATCCTCTGTACGCCGACGCAAATGCACGCCGCGCAGGCCCAGCAGTGTCTGCGAGCCGGCAAGCACGTTCAAGTCGAGATCCCGCTCGCGGATCGATGGAGCGACGCCGAAGCGGTCGCCCGGCTGCAGCGCGAGACCGGACTCGTGTGCATGGTCGGACATACCCGGCGGTTCAATCCTTCTCATCAATGGATCCACCGTCGGGTCCTCGCGGGCGAGCTCCGGATCCTGCAAATGGACGTGCAAACCTATTTCTTTCGACGGAAGAACATCAACGCACTCGGACAGCCACGCTCGTGGACCGACCACCTGCTGTGGCATCACGCCGCCCATACGGTCGATCTATTCGCCTACCAGACCGGGGCGCCGATCGAGGTGGCGAATGCGATCCAGGGACCGATTCATCCGACGCTGCAGATCGCAATGGATATGTCGGTGCAGCTGCGGTCGCAGAACGGTGCGATATGCACGCTGTCGCTGTCGTTCAACAACGACGGGCCTCTCGGCACGTTCTTTCGCTACATCTGCGACAACGGCACCTACGTCGCGCGCTACGACGACCTCGTCGACGGCAAGGACGCCAAGATCGACGTGTCGGCCGTGGACGTGTCGATGAACGGGATCGAACTTCAGGATCGGGAATTTTTCGCGGCGATCCGCGAAGGACGCGAACCGAATGCCGGCGTGAATCAGGTCCTGCCGTGCTACCGTACGTTGCACGATCTCGATCGCCAGCTCACGGAGCGCCGCTGAGCGATTCGCAGGTCCGAGCCGGCGCCCACCCGGTCGTACCCCGCGAGTTCCGCGGACCGCCTTCCCCTAGGGACTGAAGGTCTCCATCACCATGAGTCCCGCCGCCGTGTTGGAGATCGGGATGTGATAGTGCGAGTGAACCGTCCTGACCTCGCCTTCGAGCGCGGCGCGCGCAGCGATCCACATCAATAGCTCGATTCCCTGCGTTCCGGCATGTTCGACGAGCTCCGGGATCGAATGGCGGGTCGCCCACCGGGGGTCGCCCGGCAGCGTCTGCATGAATTCGAGATCGAAGGCCCTGTTGATGAATCCGGCACGCTCCCCGTCGAGCTGATGGCTGAGGCCCCCGGAGCCGAGAACGACGACGCGCAAATCCTCGTCGTAACCGCGGATCGCCCGTCCCACCGCCTGGCCCAGCTTGAAGCACCGCGCCGCCGACGGCAACGGATGCTGGACCGTATTGATGCAGATCGGGACGATGCGCACCGGCCAGGCATCGCGGCCGGGCCAGAGCAGCGCAAGCGGCATGGTACAGGCATGGTCGATCAACAGTTCCTGGCAGGTCGTGACGTCGAATTCCTCGTCCACCAACCGCTCGATGAGGTGCCATGAAAGCCTCTGGTCGCCGGCCACGGGCGGCACCGTCGGGATTCCCCAGCCCTCGTCCGCGTTGCGATACTCGGGCGCCGCTCCGATCGCGAATGTCGGCATCTTGTCGAGAAAGAAATTGAGTCCATGGTCGTTATAGAAGATCACGGCCACGTCCGGCCGTCGGGCCGCAAGCCATCGCTGCGCCGGTGGATATCCGGCAAAGAACGGCTTCCAGTAGGGATCTTCACGCAGCTCCCGGGCAATCGCGGCGCCGATCGCGGGTACGTGCGACGTCGTGATCGCACCGATGACTTTCGCCATGACTCAACGTCCCGCCGCTTCGAGTTTCGCCTTGAAGGCCTCTTTGGTCGTCCCGGTCTGCTGGGCGCCGAGGTCCTGGACATCGAGGCCGAAAATGCCCGCCAATTTCGCGAGGTAATAGACGTTACCGCCGGCCGCGATCATGTCGAGTACGTTTCGGCGCCGCACGGCATCGCGTTGCGCTTCGCTCAAGCCGTAGCGACGGCAGTAGGAGTCCTCGGCGCGCTTGAATTCCTCGCGATTGGCAGCGGAGTTGAACGAGTAGCACATCTTGTTGAGCGCATACCCTTTGATCGCCTGGGTTCCGTCGAACAGTGTCGTACCGGGTATGCTTTGGCGGGAGCGGGCGGACATCGAATATCTCCTCGGGTGAGGGTTGGTTTCCACGGCTGGAACGCGACGCGCGTCGGCTCGATCTCCTCGCGGGCGGCGGTCCGGGTCTAACGCCGTGGATTCGAATGGCTCGAATCGGGCGGCGCTGCGGCATCGCGCAGCTTGAAGCGCTGCAGCTTGCCGGTCGCCGTACGCGGCAGGGAGTCCACGAATTCTATCCAGCGTGGGTATTTCCACGGACCGATCACTCGTTTCACATGGATCTTGAGCTCCTCGTACAGCGCCCGGCCGGGCGGCTGATAGCAGTCCGCCTTCAGCACGACGAAGGCCTTCGGCTTCAACAAGCCGTCGCGTGCTTCGAAAGGAATGACCGCCGCTTCGAGAACCGTCGGATGAGTCACGAGTGCCGCCTCGATTTCGAGCGGTGACACCCAGATGCCGCTGACCTTGAACATGTCGTCGGTGCGGCCACGGTACAGGTATACCCCGTCCGGGCGCCGCTCGTACTTGTCGCCGGTGCGAACCCACTCTCCTTGAAACGTGCGACGGCTCTTGTCTCGTTGATTCCAATACCCCTGAGCCGCCGTCGGAGCCCGTACGAGCAGTTCTCCCACGTTCCCGGACTCGACGTCGCGCTCCTCGTCGTCGACGAGACGGAGTTGAAAGCCGTCGATGGGCACACCCGATGTGCCGTATTCGACCCGGCCCGGCACATTCGTCAGGAACAGATGCACCATTTCGGTGGACCCAACCCCGTCGACGATCTCGACGCCGAATCGATCCTGCCACGCGAGACCCAATGGCGCCGGCAGTGGCTCTCCGGCGGAAAAACATAGCCGCAGGCGTTCGACCGCGTCTCCGGGACGAAAATCGGGGTCGTCGAGCAATTGTCCGTACAACGTCGGCACCGCGTAGAAGAGCGTCGGACGGAATCGGCGCAGCGTTGCCCCGATGGCGGCCGGTGTCGGATGTTCCGGGCACAGGATCGTCGTCGCGCCGAGACCGAGTGGAACGAACATCGAATTCGACAGGCCGTAGGCGAAGAACATCTTCGCCGCGGAAAACGAGACGTCGTCCTCACGGCAACCGATCCTGCCTCGTCCGCACAATTCGGCGACCGTCCGCGGCGTCGAATGCACGTGCATCACGCCCTTCGGCGGACCGGTCGTGCCGGAGGAGTAAAGCCAGAACGCGACTTCGTCTGCGCACGTGCTCGCGGCCGGCGCGAGCGCGGCGTTCGCAAGCAACGCGCCGAATCCGTCGCCGCTCACGTCGTTCGGGTCGACGACGACGATCGCTCGTAGCGAATCGAGGCCTCGGGCCGCCTCGGCGATCACCGAAGCGAGCGGTGCGGAGACGAACACCACCTTGGCGCGCGAATCCTCGAGCATGTATCGGTACTGTTCGGCGGTCAGACGGGTATTCAACAGGACCGGTACGATTCCGGCGCGCACCGCTCCCCAAAACAGCAGGGGGTACTCGATCGTATCGAACAGGACGCAGGCGATCCGATTTTCCCGTTCCACGCCGAGAGAACCGAGCAGGCTGCCGACACGCGATGCTCCGTCGAGAAGTTCGCGATAGCTCAAGCAGCGGTCGGTCTCGCAGACGGCCGCCTTGTCACCGAGCCCGGCGGCGACGTTGCGGTCGATGAAGTCCTCTGCCGCGTTATAGCGACGACCCATGCCCATAAGCGGTTGGTTTCCGGTCAAGGTTCGTTCGGTTGAATTTGAAATGGGTATTCCAGTACGATAATACGCATAGAACGATCTTGGTGACAACTCTGACGCCGGAGGTTCGATGCGCGCAACCGATGCCGAAGACCGACCCACGAATCCCCTGATCACCTCGATGGCCGATCTCTACACGATCGCCCATCAGCTGGAGATGGATGCGGTCGAGCGGTACCAAATGCTCGCGGATCGGATGGAGACGCACAACCACGTGGAACTGGCTCGCATGTTCCTCGACCTGGCGCGCACCGAACGTCTGCACGCCGAGGAAGTTCGGCGCTCGGCCGTCGAGCGCGGCGTCGCCGAGGTCATCGCGCCGACCGGGCCATGGCGAGGCGGCAGCCCCGAGGCCGTCGACATCGGCGAAGCGCATTACCTCATGACGCCCCACGATGCGCTGCGTCTGGCACTCGCCGGCGAGCAGCGGGCTCTGGCGTTTTACGGCGAAGTGGCCGCGACGCATGCCGATCCGCAGGTGCGGACGCTGGCGGGAGCCTTCGCACAAGAGGAACAAGAGCACGTCGACCTGTGTCATCGTTTGCTGCACCGCTACCCGCGGGTCGCCGCGGATCGCGACGCGGATCCTGATCGACCGCGCACCGACGATTGATCGATACCGGCCAGCCGCGCCGCGCGGAACCTCCCCTCAATCGTTTTGGACGCTTCTCGCAAGCTTGCTCAGCGAGCCGAGGAACGCGTCGCGCTGCGCTGCCGGAATGCGCTCGACGAGGTCCTGCTCCAGCTCCTCCATGATGGCCCGAGCCTTCACCATCAACCGTCGCCCGGACTCCGACAGCTTCAGACCCTGCGACCGCCTGTCGACGGGTTGACGAACGATCAACGCGCGGTCGGTGAGGCGCGCGGCGAGCGGTGTCATATTTGCGCTCGCGATGTCGAGCAGCCGTCCGACCTCGCTTTGCGTGACTCCGGGATTGGCGCCGATGACCAGAAGCACGGTCGCCTCCGCCGGGCGTAGATCGAGCGCCGCAAGCCGGATCGCCAATTTCGCCATCAACGCCGCGGACAACCGCCGCAGCGTGTAGCCTGGCCAGTCTCGCAGCGGGTCGTTGATCATGGATCTCATTTTCTCGAGTCGTCGCAAAAAAGCTTGTATCAACCGGGACTGACCGCTATGTTATATAGCAGTTTGACACAAAGGGGGGGACCACGATGAAACATTTCGAGCGCGTGAACCCGATCACGGGCAGGACTGCGAGTACCGCGGTCGCGATGAGCCCATCCGACGCCCGAGCCGTTGCCGACCGAGCCGCCGCTGGTTTCCGGCAATGGGCAGAGGTCGGTCCGAACGGTCGACGGGCCGTCTTGAGCAAGGCTGCCGAGGCACTCGAGAAGCGGGGCAAGGCCTTCGTCCAGGCCATGCGCGATGAAGTCGGCGCAACCGAAGGTTGGGCGATGTTCAACCTGATGCTCGCCGCCGGCATGACTCGCGAGGCCGCCGCGCTGACGACGCGGATTTCCGGGGAGGTCATCCCCTCGGACAAACCCGGCTGCCTCGCCCTGTCGATGCGAGAGCCGGTGGGGGTCGTGCTCGGTATCGCCCCGTGGAATGCGCCGATCATTCTCGGTGTGCGTGCGATCGCCACGCCGCTCGCGTGCGGGAACGCCGTCATCCTGAAGGCCTCGGAACTCTGCCCGCGCACGCACGAGCTCATCGTCGAGGCGTTCGCCGAGGCGGGTTTCCCCGAAGGCGTCGTCAACCTGGTGACCAACGAACCCAAGGATGCCGGCGACGTCGTCGGCGCCTTGATCGACCACCCGGCGGTGCGACGCATCAACTTCACCGGATCCACCGCCGTCGGCCGCGTGATCGCCAAGCGCTGCGCCGAGCAACTCAAGCCTTGTCTGCTCGAGCTGGGCGGGAAAGCGCCGATGATCGTCCTCGATGACGCCGATCTCGACGAGGCGGTTCGGGCGGCCGCCTTCGGTGCGTTCATGAATCAAGGGC
>JAJXYR010000164.1 GCA_021780475.1 Pseudomonadota bacterium | reverse complement strand
CGCCGCGGCGCGCGCGAGCATCGAGCGCGCGCTCGCGTTCGGCCGGCCGTTCGACGGCATCGAGGCGGCGAAGGCTGCGCTGCAAAGCTTCGCGCGCGCGGCGCCGGGCGCGGCCGCGCAACCGGCTACCTGACGCGCCGGCTCGAGAACTTGGTACGCCACGGGAGAAGGGAATTCATATGCGAATCGCATCCGTGAAATTCACGCTGTTGTTTCTGCTGGTCTGCGCACTCACGCCTCCCGGTGCGCGCGCCGATGTCCTGGTCGATCAGACCAAACTCGTCGCGACGGCGGCCGTGGCGGCTCCCGCCGAATACGCGTTCACCGTGGCGACCGCCGCCGCCCTGACCGTCACCTTGACGGATTTCAAGGCGCCGGCGGCTTTTTCGTCGCTGCAAATCGCGGTGACGCTCGGTGACGCGCTGGTCGGCACGGCCAGCGTCGATTACGCGCAGGGCGCCGCCACGGCGACCGTGGCCGTGCCTGCCGCAGCCGGCAATTACACGCTGCGCGTGATCGGTGCACCCGACGCGACGCAAGGCTTCGGTACATTCGGGGTCTGCGTTTCGAGCGCCGCGGACTCGACCAACACCTGCATCGCCGCGGACTCGTTCTCCGGCACCCTGGATGCGCCCGCGGCGCCGACGTCGACCGGCGTCTCGACGCTCACGACGACGTTCACGCCCACCGTCACCGGGACTTACACGGTGACACTGGTGGACGATGCGTTCCCGGCCGCGCTGCAAACGCTAGGCGGCGGGATCACGCAAGGCAGCACGCCGGTGGCTCAAGTCACGGCGGGAGTGCCGGCGACGGTGGCGCTCGTGGCCAATACCCCGTATGAGTTGTTGATCGGCGCGACCGCCGACGCGGCGACGAACGCGGGGCTCTACTCGGTGCGCATCGTCGATCCGAATGGCGCGGTCTATTTCGACCATGCGGTCGCGGTCGGAGCGCTCGACGCGGCGACGGCCGTGGCCAATCCGAGCGCGCAGAACCTGAGCCTGACGCTCGCGGATCAGGGCTATCCGGCGAGCCTGACGGGCCTGGGCGCGGCGGTCACCAGCGGCTCGGCGCGGCTCGCCGTACTCACCGCCGCGGGCAGCGTCGCGTCGTTCGCCGCGCCCGCCGGCAGCCTGCAGGTCTGGACGTACGCGGCGGCCGGCACGCAACCGGGCATCTACGCCTTGGTGCTCGCGTCCACCGGAAGCGCGCCGACGAGCCTGTTATCGACGACGCGGGTGGTGAATCCGACCGGCGGCGCGAGCGCCGCGAGCTATGCGTTCGTCGTCCCGAACCTCGTGTCCGGCTCGACCTACAATCTGGCGGTCACGGACCTGAAATTCCCCTCGGCACTGCAGTCGCTCGGCGGGACGGTCGCGCAAGGCGGCGTCGCACTGCCCGTGGGCGCGAGCGGGGACTTCACGCCCGGCGCGAGCGGCTCGGCCGTCATCGTCGTCAACGCGCAGGCCTCGGGTTCGGGAAGCGGCATCTTCGATGTCGCGGTCACCGATCGATCGGGCGCGACGCCCCAGACCTTGCTCGACCAGACGCAGGCGGTCGGCGGCAGCTTCACGACGCAGGATCTGAGCATCGGCACCGCCGGCGCCTATGACGTGGTGTTGGCGGATCTGGCCTTCCCGGCCGCGTTCGCCAATCTGGATGTGGCGCTGTCGCAAGGCGGCCAGATGCTCGGCAGCATTTACGGCGCCGGCACTTTCCCGGTGTCGCTCGCGCCCGGGCAATACCGCGTGACGATCATCGCGACGCCGGCGGCGTCGGGCTTCGGCCTGTATTCGCTGCACGTCGCTTCGTCGGCGCCCGCCGTCACGTTCACGGCCGGCGTCACGTCGGTGACCACGGGCCAGCCCGTGCAGCTGACCTGGAGTTCGCAGAACGCGACGGCTTGCAGTGCGGCCGGCGTCAGCGGTTGGAGCGGCAACGTCGCCTTGAGCGGTTCGACGGGCGTGACGATCACGGCGAACTCGACCTTGACCTTGACCTGCACCGGTCCGGGCGGGTCGACGACGCAGTCGCTCAACATCGCCGCCACCCCGGCGGCGGCGGGAGGCGGGTCCGGGGGCGGCGGCGCGCTCGGATGGGGCTCGATCGGAATGCTTATCGGGCTGACGACGCTACGGGTCGCGCGCCGGCGTCGCTGACGGCGTCGCGCAGCAGACCCTCCATGCTGAGCGCGATGCCGTCCCAGGCGAACAGCTTTCGCGCCGCGGCCGCGCCGTTCGCGGCGTAGTCCGCGCGCCGCGCCGGTTCGGCGATCAACTGGCGCAGCACGCGCGCGAGCGAGGTCGGCTCATTCGACGTGACGATACCGGCCCCAACCCGAGCGACCTCGGCGGCGATGCCGGTTTCCGGAGTGACCACGACCGGGCAGCCCATGACCATCGCTTCGGCGACCGCATTGCCAAAGTTCTCCGAGTAGGAGGGCAGCACGAAGAACATGGCGTCTCGATAGAGCGCCCACTTGTCCGCGTCCTCGACGGCGCCGATGAATTGCACGCGCGCCGAGAGCCCGTAGGCGGCGATCAAGCCTTCGAGCGCGCGGCGGTGGCCGCCTTCGTCGGGTCCGGCAATGACCAGGCGCAAATCCGGCACGAGTTTCCAGGCTTCGATCAGGCGGTCGAGCCCCTTCTTCCAACTCACCCGGCCGAGGAACAGCGCATAGGGTTCGGCGTCGAGCGCACCGCCGCCGTCCGCGCGCACGCCGGGGACGTCGGGGACGTCGGGCAGGTCGAGGCCGTTCGCAATGCAGCGCAGCGGCGCGAGCGGCAAGCCGAGCGCGCGCAGTTCCCGGGCTTCGAGTTCCGCGGTGACGTGGATCGCGGCCGCCTCGGCGAGGGTGCGGCGCTCGATCAGCCGGATCCAGGCGGTCTTCACCCAGCGGTTCTTGGCGGCGATCAGGTCGGCGACCAGCATGCCGCGCGGCGAGACCAGGTACGGCACGCGCGCGCGCCGCGCCGCGCGCGCGGCGGCCCAGGTCGGCCACAGGAACACCGAGTGCAGGTGCACGGCGTCGAAGCCGCCGACGGCGGCCCGCAGGGCGCGGGCCATCGCCGGCGAGCGGTACAGGCGGCGCGGCGCGGTGACCGGAAAGTAGTGCACCAGCACGCCGTCGAGATCCACCGGGCGGTCGGTCGGCACCGCCGACACGCCGGCGCCGTCGACGTTGGTCGTATAAACATGCACGTCGTGACCGCGGCGCGCGAGCGCCCGGCACAGGCCGTGGACCGAGCGGATCGGTCCGCCGTAGCGGACGGCGGGATAATAACTCGGCACCACGTGCAGCAAGCGCATAGCGGGTCAGCATGGCGCGTCATTGTTACCCGCAGATTACCCGCCGCCGATCGCATAAATGTCATGGATTCGCGGGATGCTCGACGGCTATGTGCGGCATTCTTGGACTGCTCGACCCGGCTGGTGTGCGCGTGTCACCCGAGACGGGCGCGGCCGCGCTCGCGCGGCTGCGGCGGCGCGGACCCGACGATGAGGGCGTGTGGCAGGAGGCGACCATCTGGCTCGGCCACCGGCGGCTCGCGGTCGTCGACCCGTCGCCCGCCGGCCACCAGCCGATGCGCTCGGGCGACGGCCGCTACCTCATCGTGTTCAACGGCGAGATCTACAATCACCGGGACCTGCGCCGCGAGCTCAGTCCGCCGGCAGGCTGGCGCGGCACGTCCGACACCGAGACCCTGCTCGAGGCGTACCGGACCTGGGGCGCAGAGTGTCTGCCGCGGCTCAACGGCATGTTCGCGTTCGCGATCTGGGACCGGACCCTGGAGACCTTGTTCCTGGCCCGCGACCGGATCGGCGTCAAGCCGCTGTACTACTCGATCGAGAACGGTCGGGTCGCGTTCGCGTCGCGGCCGGGTGCGTTGCTGACGCTGCGGGGCGGCGGGGATTTCGCCGTCGAGCCGGAGGCGCTGCGGGTCTACCTTGAACTCGGCTTCGTGCCGCCGCCGTTGTCGTTTCATCGCGGCGTGCGGCGGCTCGAGCCCGGCCATTACCTGATCGCCAGCCGCGGAGCCGGCGGCGCACCCGACGTGCGCATCCGGCGCTACTGGGATTTCCGGATGATCGCGCCCGAGCGGGCCTGGCTCGAGCGGCCGGAAGGCGAACTCGTCGAGGAACTCGACGGCTTGATTCGCGACGCGGTCGCGATCCGCTTGCTGAGCGACGTGCCGCTCGGGGCCTTTCTGTCGGGCGGCGTCGACAGCGCGCTGGTCGTCGCCGCGATGCGCGCGGCCGGCGTCGATGCACCGCAGACCTTCACGATCGGCTTCGAGGAGGCCGCCTATGACGAGAGTGCCGCCGCGGCCGCGATCGCGCGCCATCTTGGCGTCAGCCACGTGCACGAACGGCTCGCCGTCGACAGTTTGATCGATCTGCTGCCCGCATACTTGGACGAGTTCGACGAGCCGTTCGCCGACAGCTCGGCGTTCCCGACGATGGCGGTCGCGCGGCTCGCGCGCCGGCACGTGACCGTCGCGCTGTCCGGCGACGGCGCCGACGAGTTGTTCGGCGGTTATCATTATTACCCCTTGATGGAACGCCTGGCGCCCACGTTGAAATGGCGCGAGGGCACGCGCCGCGCCGCCGCCGCGCTGTTGCGGCGCGCGCCCGCGCACCGGCTCAAACTCCTCGCGGGCGCGCTTCACCGTGCGGATGCGGCGACGCTGTTCGCCTATCTGCGCGGCATCGGCAAGGATTATCCGGCGCTGATCTCGGCGGAACTCGCAGCCGGGACCGATGGCGGGGACTCCTGGTTCGACCAATCGGCCGCCGGCTTCGCGATGGACCTCGGCGCCGCCGAAACGGCGATGCGGCTCGACACTGCGTTCACGCTGCCGGGATTGTTCCTGCAAAAGGTGGACCTCGCGACCATGGCGTTCTCGCTGGAGGCGCGCTGTCCGATGACCGATTATCGGCTGGTGGAGTGGGCGATGCGCCTGCCGCTCGCATTCAAGCTGCGCGGCGGCGTGACCAAGTACCTGTTGAAAAAGGTGCTGTGTAAATACCTGCCGCCGGCGATGGTGTCCCAGCCGAAACGCGGCTTCGGCGTGCCGATCGCCGCGTGGTTGCGCGGCCCGCTGCGCGGCTGGGCCGAGGGCCTCATCCACGACGACCGGCTGATCCAGCGCGTGCACCTCGATGCCGTCGCGGTGCGCGCGCTGCTGCGTCAGCATCTGCGCGGCGAGCGCGACGCGCATCCCCTGCTGTGGTCGGTGCTGATGCTGCTGTGCCATGCCGAGCGCGCGGCGGCGTGAACACCGTGCCGGCGCCGCGGCCGCGAGTGCTCGCGCTGTTCTCCGAGGTCCAGGCGAACGGCGGCATTCAGCGCTTCAATCGCACGCTGCTCGCGGCCTTTGCGGAGCTCGGCGTCGACTGCGACGTGCTGTCCTTGCATGGTGCCGGTGCGGCCGGATGCGCCGGCAACCGCGTCCGGTTCGCGCTCGCGGCGGCGGCGCGGCTCGCGACGCGGCGCTACGATTGGCTGCTGGTCGGGCATGTCAATTTCCTGGCGACGGCGGTCGTGCTGCGCGGGCTCGCGGGCCTGAAGCCACCGCGGGTGATGCTGGCGGCGCACGGCATCGAAGTCTGGAGCGGCATCCATGCGGGGCGGCGGTGGGCGCTTGGGCGCACCGACCGGATCTTGTGCGTCAGCCGGTACACGCGCGATCGGCTGCTCGAACAGGCGCCGCGGCTCGACCCCGGGCGCCTGATGCGGTTTCCCAACGCGCTCGCGGAAACCTGGCGGGGCGTGACGGCGGCGGCGCCGCGGGAGTCGCTGCCGCCGCGCTTCGTACTGTCGGTCACGCGGCTCGCCCGAGGTGATCGCTACAAGGGCCTCGTCAGCGTGATCGAGGCGCTCGGCATGGTGGACGATGCGGAACTGCATTACGTCATCGTCGGCAGCGGCGAGGATCGGGCGTTTCTCGAACGGGTCGCCCGCCGCTGCGGGGTGGCGAGCCGGGTGCATTTCCGGCCGGGCGCCGCCGATGCGGAACTCGCCGGAATGTATCGCCAATGTCACGCATTCGTGCTGCCGAGCGGCAACGAAGGCTTCGGCATCGTGTATCTGGAGGCGATGTACTTCGGCGCGCCGGTGATCGCCGCGGCGGCGAAGGGTGCGCTCGATGTGGTCACGGATGGCGAAACCGGCCTGCTGGCGGCGTTCGCCGACACGGTCGCGATCGCCGCCGCGATCGACCGGCTCGCCGCGGATCCGGCGCTGCGGGCGCGCCTCTGCGCCGCCGGCCGCGCCGCGGTCTCGGCCGACGGGGAGTTCACGTTTCGCCGCTTCGTCGCGCGCAGCGCGCGGGCGCTCGGCATCGCGACGGCCGATGCCACGGAACCGGATGCCACGGAACGGTAAACATAATGCGCGAACGCGTGTCACACGGGTGTCGCATGCTCCCGCACGGTGATCGGGAGCCACGGACCGAGGTTGGGTGAGTCATGATGAGATTGCGCGGATGGACGGTGAGCGCGGCCCTCGCGGGCTTGATGGTGCTGTTTGGAGCGTCGACGGCCGAGGCCTCGACGATCACGTACAGCTACAGCCAGGTGTCCACCGGCACGACCGGTCCCGGCGGCAGCAGCTCCCTCGCGGTGCCGGGCTCGTACACCTATGGCAACACGTTCCCGGGCGGCGCCGACGGCGGTACCGCCATCACGGGCAGCGCGTCGACCACCTACCCGAACGGCTTCGGCTTCTACGATGCCTATGTGTTCACGATCGGCACGGCCGGCGCGGACGCGATCACGTCGACGATCGATTACTCGAACGTGCTGCAACTGAGCGGCCTGCAGGCGCGGCTGTATTCGGCCGCCGGCAACGCGACCTTGCCGGTTCTCGGCACGCCGGCGGCCGGCACCTTGATCGACGCGTGGAGCACGCCGATCAGCTCCGGCGGCGCGAACGGCACGGTGTCGGTGCTGCCGCAGACGACGCTCGCGGCGGGCACCTACGTGCTCGAGATCCGCGGCACGGCCACCGGCTCCGCCGGCGGCAGCTATGCCGGTGTGCTCAACCTGACCCCGGTGCCGCTGCCCGCGTCGCTGCCGCTGCTGTTGACGGGGCTCGGCGGTCTCGGTTTGGGTGCGCGGCGGCGGCGCTCAGAACGCCGATAGGCCGGTCAGCTCCCGGCCGACGCTGAGCTGGTGAATCGACTCCGTGCCCTCATAGGTCACGACGCTCTCGAGATTCAGCATGTGACGGATCGGCGCGTACTCGGCGCTGATGCCCGCGCCGCCCAGCATGTCGCGGCAGTCGCGCGCGATGTCCAGCGCCGCGCGCACGTTGTTCCATTTCGCGAGCGATACTTGCGCCGGCGTCATGGCGCCGCGGTCCTTCAGGCGGCCGAGCTGCAGCGCGAGCAGCTGCGCCGCGGTGATCTTGCGCGCCATCTCGGCGAGGCGCACCTGGATCAGCTGGGTCGCCGCTAGCGGCCGGCCGAACATCAGCCGCGTCTTGGTGTAGGCCAGCAGTTCGCCGAGACAGGCTTGCGCGGCGCCGATGACGCCCCAGGAGATGCCGTAGCGTGCCTGCGTGAGGCACGACAGCGGGCCCTTGAGGCCGAGCACCGCCGGCAGGCGGGCCTCGTCCGGCACCACCACGTCGTCGAAATACAGCGCGCCGGTGGCCGACGCGCGCAGGCTGAACTTGTCGTGGATTTCGGCGGTGGTGAAGCCCGGCGTGCCCTTCTCGACGAGGAAGCCGCGGATGCCTTCTTCGGTCATCGCCCAGGCGATGCAGATATCGGCGATCGGCGCATTCGTGATCCACATCTTCGCGCCGTTGATGACCCAGTCGCCGCCGCGACGTTTCGCGTGGGTCTTCATGTTCGAGGGGTCCGAGCCGCCGTGCGGCTCGGTGAGGCCGAAACAGCCGATGGTTTCGCCGCGCGCCATCGGCGGCAGCCAGCGCTGCTTCTGCGCCTCGGATCCGAACGCGTGGATCGGATACATGCACAGGCTCCCCTGGACGGACACGAAGCTGCGCAGCGCCGAGTCGCCGCGCTCGAGTTCCTGGCAGATCAGGCCATAGGAGACCGAATTCAGGCCGGCGCAGCCGTAGCCGTCGAGCGAACTGCCGAGCAGCCCCATCGCCGCGATGTCGCCGATGAGTTCGCGCGGAAAGCGATGCTGCGTGAACGCCTTGCCGATGATCGGCAGCACGGCCTCGTCGACCAGGCGCGCCACCGAGTCCTGCACCTGGCGCTCTTGATCGTCGAGCAGCCCGCGTACGTCGAAAAGGTCGAGGGGATCGTTCGCCTGTCGCGCCATCTGGTGTTCTCCGGTCGTTGCCGTCGGGCTGGCCCGGCGGGGGCGCCTATGTTCTTATATCCGGGCGATGAAGTGTAGCTTCCATGCCGGATATCAGGTGCCGCTCACGCCGGGCCATCCGTTTCCGATCAGCAAGTATCCGCTGCTGCGCGGGCTGCTGGTCGACGAGGGCATCGTCGCCGCCGCGGACCTCATGATCCCCGAGCCGCTGTCGGCGGACACCCTCGCGCTCGTGCACACGGCCGAATATCTGGACAAGCTCGCGAACGCCGGACTCTCGGCGGCCGAGGTGCGCCGG